>JANWYD010000006.1 GCA_025057155.1 Chloroflexaceae bacterium | reverse complement strand
CGACGCGAGGGGAGCTACCGGGAGGAGCGACCGGCCCGCTACGAGGAGCGCGGGCCGCGACGCGAGGGGAGCTACCGGGAGGAGCGACCGGCCCGCTACGAGGAGCGCGGGCCGCGACGCGAGGGGAGCTACCGGGAGGAGCGACCGGCCCGCTACGAGGAGCGCGGGCCGCGACGCGAGGGGAGCTACCGAGAGGAGCGACCGGCCCGCTACGAGGAGCGCGGGCCGCGACGCGAGGGGAGCTACCGGGAGGAGCGGCCCGGGCGTCGCTATGACAAGCCGCTGCCACGTAACGAGGCGACGTCGCTGGCAGAGGGAGCAGTAGCTCACGTCGAGAAACATCCTCTGTCCAACACAGCGACAGGTACGCAATCTTCGGAAACCACGCCGTCGCGCCTGGCAAAGATGACGCCGGGATCACGTCGGGCACGTGGACGGTTCGGCAGGCAGGCGCATTTCCGGACGCGCCAGCGGGATACAAACCCTAAATAGCCTTCCAGCCCCCGCCGGGGAGGCAGCGGGCGCCCTTTCTCAGGTGTAGGGTTTTCCGGCGCATGCTCGTGTCGCATGCGCCATCGGGGGCATTAGGACGCCCCCCGCTCCCGCGCGCGGGAGCGGGGGGCGGTGGTGAGGACCGTAAGCGCATTAGAATGCCGAAAACCCCTAATCAGCCGCCAGGCGGCCTGGTTATGTATGCGAACATCATTAGCTGCCGGGCGAGCAGAGCGCGTAGAACGTTTCGTCCTATCTCCCTGTAGGGGTTGTTGCCACATCTTGACATTTATGCTATACTGACGCCAGATTTTCGGATCGCAAACTCGAATATCCTCTTCAGGATGCACCGGCGACCCAGTCAGGTTTATTATCCGTTGTTCCCCACATAGTCTTTCCGTAGCCTGGTTTCTGCCGGATCACCATCGCCGGAAATTGCGATGCGTCTCTGCGATTGGCCAGGGAACATCGCTGGCGCTGCTTCCTCGTCGCAACAGGGGTTGGGTATGACCCCGGCGTAGCGTGTCTGGATAGCGCACGTAGCGTCGTGCGCCTTTACAAGCGTGATACGCCTTCACGGCAGATAATGCTTCAACTTCTCAATCTGCCCTGGCGATCGCGCCATCCACCTCATAGCTTGCTCGGGTAGTGCAACTGACCAATCTTAAGGAGCACTGCGGTGAACGTCGCCGAATTAGAGTCGAAGACTCTTAGCGACCTGCGCGAGATGGCTCGCAAACTTGACATCTCAGGCTACAGCGGGCTGAAAAAGCAGGATCTCATCTTCAAACTGCTGCAAGTGCAATCTGAAGAACAGGGCAACGTCTTCAGCGACGGCATTCTCGACATCGTCGCCGATGGATTCGGATTCCTCCGTGGCGAACGGATGCTGCCCGGCCCTGAGGATGTCTATGTGTCGCAATCGCAGATCCGCCGCTTCGGGTTGCGAACCGGCGACCGCGTATGGGGGCAGATCCGCCCGCCGAAGGAGAGCGAGCGCTTTCATTCGCTTCTGCGCGTTGAGTTGATTAATGGCGTGGATCCTGAAACGGCGCGCAAGCGCCCGTCGTTCGACCAGCTCACGCCGATCTTCCCGAACCAGCAGATCAAGCTGGAGACGGAACCTAATCTGCTCCACACCCGCCTGGTCGATCTGATCGCTCCCATCGGGCGCGGCCAGCGCGGCCTGATCGTCTCGCCGCCCAAGGCCGGCAAGACGATGCTGCTCAAGGCGATTGCCAATGGCATCTCTACCAATCACCCCGATATCCAGTTGATGGTCCTCCTCATCGGTGAACGCCCCGAAGAGGTCACTGATATGCGCCGCTCGGTCAAGGGCGATGTGATCGCCTCGACCTTCGATGAGCCGGTTGAGGACCATACCAAGGTCTCGGAGATGACCCTGGAACGCGCCAAGCGTCTGGTTGAGGGCGGCCAGGACGTGGTGATCCTCATGGACTCGATCACTCGCCTGGCCCGGGCCTACAACCTCGATATGCCCCCCAGCGGACGCACCCTCTCCGGTGGTATCGATCCGGTGGCCCTCTACCCGCCGAAGCGGTTCTTCGGCGCTGCGCGCAACATCGAGGGCGGCGGCTCACTGACGATTATCGCCACCTGCCTGGTAGATACCGGCTCGCGCATGGACGATGTGATCTACGAGGAGTTTAAGGGCACCGGCAATATGGAGCTGCATCTCGACCGCAAGCTGGCCGAGAAACGCATTTTCCCCGCCGTGGACATTCAGCGCTCCAGCACGCGCCGTGAAGAGTTGCTCCTCCCGCCTGAAACCCTGCGCCAGGTCTGGACATTGCGGCGCATGGTGAGCATGCTCGGTGAAAATGAGGGTACGGAGTTGATGCTCACCCGCATGGCCAAGACAAAGACCAATGCCGAGTTTCTCGCTACGTTGAGCAAGGGTAGTTGAGATGCCAGCGGGGCAACCCGGAGGGTTGCCCCAACGGGGCTTCAGGATTCCCGCGGTTCTCCCAGTGCCCCTTTCTTCCGGTTTAATCAGCTTAGCCCTGGCCAGCGAGGGACACAACCACGAACAACAGCCCGCAGAAGAGCAAAACCCCCACCAAGCCCAGCAGCACCGGGTAGAGCAGCACCGCCAGGGTGGCCCGCGTGCTATCGAGGCGGTGGGCCACCGAGGTGGCAACGACGAGAATGACCAGCCCCCACCCCCAGGCGATGAGGCCCAGAACCGGTCCCAATCCGGGGATGAAGGTCAGCGCATCCAGGGCGTGCGGCGCCACCGAGAGCGCGCCCAGGCCCAGCATTTGCTGGATGTGGCCCTGTCCACCCAGTTGCCGCGCCGCGATGTGGGTGAAGATGACCGTCAGCAGCAGACCGGCCAGGTAGCTCAGCGGTGTGCTGACCGTCGTCGCCAGCCACTGAAAGACCTGTCCAAAGGGGCGGGGCAAAGGGGTTGGCAGGGCGATGAGATCCTTCAGTAGGGCGTAGAACGCCTCTTCATTCTCGTTGACGAACCGCAACAGTGGCTGCAACTGGTCAGCATTGGGGCTAAGGGCAATCTGGCGTTTCTGCGCCTCAACGAACTCGCGCACCGTGGCCACGGTGCGCTCCGGCGTGGCCGTGTCGAGCAGCGCGCTGGCCCCGGTGACCGCTCCGACCAGCAACCCGACGAAGAGCACCAGCAGCAGCCCGCGTCGCACCACATCGGGCGACTCGCGCAGCCCGAGCATCAACCGCTGGTTGAGGGTTAATGCCCCGTTGAACAGCTCGATCATCGCCCGGCTCCCCCAATGAGACTCCCTATCGTGCTCGCAAAGGCGAACACAACGCAGCAGTACAGGGTGAACAGCACGACCATCAAGAGCAATGGACCGATTAATACGGCCCAGAACGAGCGCCACGGCGGCAGTGCGTGCGCCTCGCGCACGGCAACGTAGGTCGCCAGGAACCCCAGTAAGGTCGTGGAAAGCACGAGGCTCGCGGGAACCGCTTCGGCGTAAGGCACGATCTGCACCAGGCCGAGCAGGTTCACGCCAGAAGCCAGGCCGGTGCAGGCCAGAGTCTGAGGGTAGCTGGCCGCCCCGCCAAAGGCCTTCGCCGCGATATGAACAACCGAGCCGCCAAGGAACCAGCCAATGATCCCCGCGAGTGGCGTTATCACGATCCCGAGGGCGCCTGACAGGGGGTTAGCTGTCAGGGTGAAGTTAGACGGGTCGGAGAACACTTGTTCAAACGCCGCGACAAATTCAGGACTGGACTGCGCGACCTGATTGTACCAGGGCATCGCGATCAGCCCATTGTACAGCGTGTCGCGCACAGCCTGGGGATCGGGCTGGGTCAGATACTCGCCGAGGTCGCCGATCCAGGCGGCGAGGCCGGTAAGGAGACCCACCAGCACGACGACGAGCAGCGCCCGCTGCACCCCGGTTGGCGACTCGCGCTGGGCGCGGTAGACACGGGCGTCGAGCAAGAGTCCGCCGAGGGCCAGGCGGAAGATAGTCGCGAAGAGTTTCACGATACTCCGGTAGGCCAGGCAGGCCACACGCCGCGTCAGGGGGCGCCAGGCTGCAACCCTGCGCGTATCTGTGACCCGAACAGTGAACAACCGCGGGTTATTCTACCATACCCGCACCCTTCTTCCTGCCGGGAAGCGGAGACTCCCCGCCCTGTTCAGCGCAGACGCTATGCGACCGTGTGGCAGGGCAGACGTGACATTGTGGTACAGTAATAACATAGCGGTCCTTAGTGGGGCCTGCCGTGAATCTAGTTAAAGTAAGGGTAGGGAAATCAGGTTGCCCCAATCCCTCGCCTGCGGTTATGCATTACCCACACGTATCAGAGCGGGTGTGGATGTTGACCCTCCTTCCCGCCTGGATCGGCAGGGGCGATCAACCGGTCGCCCCCGCCGATCTGCTCCGTGGCGGTCCGACACGCTGCGGGCTCTACACGGACGTGCGGGAGCGCAACCAGCCCCTCGCACTGCGTTCGGCAACCGAACGAGCTGTGCCGGAGCGGTGTTGATAACGGGGGAGTGACTTGTGGGTAATGGGCGGCGTCTGAGGAGAGAGTGTAGGAGGGGCATTCCTCCTGGGCGCAGCGTTGCGTTTCACCTGGTCTGCGCCGTATGGCAGTGCAAGTGTCTTACTAGCTAAGATTGGGAGGTCTGGCGTGCTCTTTCAGAACGTCGCGATCGAGGCCCTGGGCTACGAACTGGCGCCGCACCGCATTAGCTCGGACTGGCTGGAGGATCAGATTAGCGAGACGATGCAACGTCTCGGCATCCCCCGGGGACGTCTGGAACAACTCTCGGGGATCCGCGAGCGGCGCTTCTGGGACGCGGGAACGTTGCCTAGCGCCGTGGCGACGCTGGCGGCGCGCAAGGCCATCGCGGCTGCCGATATTGACCCGGAGCAGATCGGGATCGTCATCAATACTTCGGTATGCCAGGATTACCTCGAACCTGCGACAGCCTGTTTCGTTCATCGTAACCTCGGTCTCTCGCCCCGGGCGATCAACTATGATGTGCGTAATGCTTGCCTGGGCTTCCTCAACGGGATGTATATCGCGGCCCTGATGATTGAGGCGGGCGAGATTGATTACGCGCTGATCGTCAACGGTGAAGGCTCACAAGACGCGGTAATGAGCACCATCCGCCGTCTCCAGCGTCCCGAAACCACCCTCCAGGAGTTCCGCGACAATTTCGCTACTCTTACCCTCGGCTCGGGCGCCGCGGCGATGGTGCTGGCCCACATGCGGGTTTCAAAGTCCCGCCACAGGCTCAATGGCGTTGTTTCGCTGGCCGCGACCGAGTACAACCACCTGTGTGTGGGCCAGCCCGATTATATGAAAACCGATGCCAGCGCACTGCTGGTCGCCGGGGTCAAACTTGCCGCTGAGACCTGGCAACTGGCCCAGGAGACGTTGCCGAACTGGAGCGACGACCGCATCGCGCTCTACGCGCCGCACCAGGTGGGCGCGCGGCACATGGCCGCCGTGACCGAGGCCATTGGCATCACCCCCGCCAAGCTCTACCTGAACTTCCCGGTGCTGGGCAACATCGGGCCGGCGGCCCTGCCGATCAGCCTGGCGCAGGCCGCCGAGGCTGGTCGGTTGCATCCTGGCGACCACGTGGGGTTGCTGGGCATCGGTTCGGGGCTGAACTGTTCGATGATGAGCGTTACCTGGTAGTGCGTTCAACAGAGGCGCGGGGAAACCGGGTTTCCACAGGTTCCTCCCCGTAGAGGTCACGGGGAGCGCAGTAGCCGGGACAGCCTCACAGTGTCTCCAGCCATACCCCGGCCAGTTCCAGCCACTGTGCGCCGGGAACGTCGAGCAACCCCCAGCGCAGCCGGCCCCGGGGCGTGGCGATCAGGTACTGGTTATCCACCCAGGTTACGAAGCACAGGGGACCTTGTGGCGAGGGCGCGTCGGAGAGCACGACGCGCCCGTCCACCAGGAAGCGGCTCGTGCGCAAACCCCACTCGATGACATACTCATGCCACTCCTCCATCGGAGCGCGCGCGAGCGCCTCGGCCACGCCAAGGGCGCGCTGGACCGGCGGGTACAGGCCGCGGTACAGGGGCGGCAGGTTGAAGAGGGGCGCCAGCGCCGGAGCGAGAGGCAGCAGGGCCAGGGCGCGCAGGCGCGTGGCGTCAATCACCGCTGCCTTCCAGCCCCGTCCCGGCACGCCCAGGGCCAGGGGCATATCGTTCGGTGGGGAGGCGTAGAAGAACCAGATCGCCCGCGGGGGGCGCAGTGGCCGGGCAATGGGGTAGTTCCAGAAACCAAAGCCCGCCGTGCCGCGTAAGCCGCCCTCAGGGTGCGAAAAGCGCGCCTGTACCCGGAGCCGCAAGGGCGGGCGGCGGATGAAGCGCAGGCCAGGCCCGGGCTGATAATCGTCAATCTGCGCGTTGGAATAGGCTAATCTCCGGGCCGTGGCATCCTCAACAATCAACCGCAGCGCGCCGGGCGCTTCATCGCACCGGCCCCGGCGGATCAGCAGATGACGCCACGGCGGCGCCTGGCGGGCCATAGCGCCGATCAGATTGGTCACGGGCGTTGCCCTTTCCCCCGGTGTAGGTGGCAACCAGGTCGCCCCGCCTTGCCCCTACGCCTTCACCACCCCGATGGTCGCCTCGGCATCGCCGAACTCCACGGTCTCAACATAGGCGTCCGCCGGGGGCGCGCCCACAATCAGTTGGGTCGCCAGGGTCTCACTGCGTACATACTCGCCCCACCGGGCCAGGGTCTGCTCGAGCAGGTCGGCTTCGCGCTCGGCGTGTACGAAGAGCGTAATGCGGTCGGCGATGGCCAGGCCGGCGCTCTTACGCGCGTCCTGCACGTTGCGCACGAGGTCGCGGGCGGCCCCTTCGAGGCGCAGTTCAGGCGTCACAGTGGTGTTGAGGGCCACAATCAGCCCGTCGCCCTCGGCCACGGCGTAGCCGGCGGGAGCGCTGCTCTCCACCAGCACCTCCTCGGGCAGCAACTCAAGTTCCTGGCCGTCCACTGTCAGGCGCACAGGTTGCCCCTGCTCCACGGCCTGGGCGGCAGCGCGGGCGGGTTCGCCCGCCAGGGCCTTGAGCGCCTCGGTAAGCGCCGGCACCAGCCGGCCATACTTCTTGCCCACCAGCCGCAGATTAGGTCGGAAGCGGTACTCCACGATGTCCGATGAAGCATCGAGGTAACGCACCGCCTTGACGTTCAGTTCATCGCGCAGGTCGGCCTCGAAGCGCCGCACGCCTTCGGTCACGGCGGGGTTGCTGGCGCGCAGCCACAACTCGCTGAGGGGCTGGCGCACCTTCAGGCCGGCGTTTTTGCGCGCCGCGCGCCCCAGCGAGACCGCGGCCAGCAGGGCCTCGGTGTCGGCCACCAGCCGTTCGTCGAGCAAATCGGCGTTGACCGTGGGCCAGCGGGCCAGATGCACGCTTTCGGGCACATCGTCGGCGGTTGCGCCACTGGCCTGACCGGTGAGGTTACGGTACGCCTCCTCGGCGACGAAGGGCGTGAAGGGCGCGATCAGCCTGGTAAGGGTCAGCAGGCAGGTGTAGAGCGTGAAGTAGGCCGCCTGCTTGTCGGCGTCGGCATCGCTCTTCCAGAAGCGCCGCCGATTGCGCCGCACGTACCAGTTGGACAGCTCGTCTACGAACTGCTCGATGGCGCGAGCTGCCGGGTACACCTCGTACTCCTCGAAGTTGCGGGTCACATCGCGCACCAGCGCATTCAGCGCCGCCAGCGCCCAGCGGTCGGTGGGGGTCAGAGCATCGCGCACCTCCGGCGTGGGGAGGCTGACCGAGCCGTTGGCCGCCGCGCGCAGCACCTCGGCGGTGGGGCGCCATCCATCAAGGGTGGCGTAGGTGACGAAGAAGCCGTAGGTGTTCCACAGCGTCAGCAGGAACTTGCGCAGGCTCTCATTCACCAGGCCCAGACTGAAGCGGCGCGCATTGCCGGGCGGCGCGGCGGCGAAGAGGTACCAGCGCAGCGCATCAACCCCGTAGGCGTCAATCACCTCCTCAGGCTGGATCACATTCCCCTTGCTCTTGCTCATCTTGACGCCGTGCTCGTCGAGAATGTGCCCCAGGCAGATCACATTATTGAAGGCCGGACGGTCGAAAAGCAGCGTGCTGATGGCATGGAGCGTATAGAACCAGCCGCGGGTCTGGTCTACCGCCTCGCAGATGTAGTCGGCGGGATGGGCGGACTCGAAGAGTTCCTGGTTCTCGAACGGGTAGTGCCACTGGGCCACGGGCATCGAACCGCTGTCGTACCAGCAGTCGGCTACGTCGGGGATGCGGCGCATCAAGCCGTGCCGGGGGTCCTCCCAGGTGATCTCGTCCACGTAGGGGCGGTGCAGGTCGAGGTCGCGCAAGGAGCGGCCTACCTTCGCTTCAAGTTCGGCCAGGCTGCCGATGCATTCCATGTAGCTCCCGTCGGCGCTGGTCCAGATCGGCAGGGGCGTGCCCCAGTAACGTTCGCGGCTGATGGCCCAGTCAACGTTGTTCTCGAGCCAGTTGCCGAAGCGCCCGTCGCGGATATGCTCCGGCACCCAGTGGATCTGCTGGTTGTTGGCCACCAGGTCGTCTTTGAAGGCGGTCGTTTTGATATACCACGAAGGCTTGGCGTAGTAGAGCAGGGGCGTGCCGCAGCGCCAGCAGAAGGGATAGTAGTGGCGCACGCGCCCGCTCTTCAGCAGCAGGCCCCGTTGCTTCAGGTTGCGGGTGATTTCGGGATCGGCCTCTTTGAAGAACTTGCCAACGAAGGGCAGATCGCCGAGTTCGGGCAGCACCATGCCGTTCAGATCCACCGAGAACAGCGTGGGCAGGCCGTGCTTGCGGCCCACCTCCAGGTCGCCGTAGGCCGGGGCGATGTGGACGATGCCGGTGCCGTCGTCGAGAGTGACGATCTCATCGGCCACGACGCGGTAGGCGGCCTCGAAGTCCGGCGTATCTCCGGGGGCAGGCGCGCCCCGGAAGAGCGGTTCGTAGCGCAGCCCCACCAGATCGTTGCCCTTGAAGCGGCGTGTGATGCTGGCCTCCTCCCCCAGCACCGGCGCGACGAGGGCCTCGGCCAGCACGTAGCGTTCCCCGCCGGCATGGGCCTCAACGTAGGTCGCGCCGTGTTGCACTGCCAGGGCCACATTCGCCGGCAGCGTCCAGGGGGTGGTGGTCCAGGCCAGCAAGAAGGCGCCCCTCAGGTCGGCGGCCAGGGGCGAGGCGCTGCCCCTGGCGCTCTCGCCGGTGACGCGGAACTTCACATAGACGCTGGGATCGTCCACATCGTCGCGGGCGCCCAGCGAGACCTCGTGGTCGCTCAGGCTGGTGCCGCAGCGGGGGCAATGCATGGTCACCTTGTAGTCGCGGAAGAGCAGCCCGCGATCCCAGAGCTGGCGAAAGATCCACCACAGCGACTCGATATACTTGTTGTCGTAGGTGTAGTAGCCATTCTCATCAACCCAGTAGGCAATGCGGCGGGTAAAGCTCTTCCACTCCTGGATGTATTCCCAGACGCTCTCGCGGCACAGGCGATTGAACTCGGCAATGCCGAACTTCTCAATATCGGGCTTGCCATTGAAGCCCAGTTTCTTTTCGATCTCGATCTCGACCGGCAGGCCGTGCGTGTCCCACCCTTCACGGCGACCGATGATCCGGTAGCCCTGCATGGCCCGATAGCGCAGAATGACATCCTTAAACGTGCGGCTGATCACGTGGTGCAGGCCGGGGCGGCCATTGGCCGTCGGCGGGCCTTCGTAGAAGACGAAGGGCCGCTGGCCGCTGGCGAGCGAGCGCTCCACGATCCGGTTCGCCTGCCACCAGGCCAGGATCTCTTCCTCCAGTCGGGGGAAGACGACATCAGCAGCGACCGGTTTGAACATAACCACCTCCTCGGACGGGTACACGGCATTGCCGCGCGCCAGCCTTAGCAATTGAGATTGCAGATTGCCGCATTCGGCGCTCCACCGAGATCCGGCGACCATCTGGCCAGACTGTCAGGGGCAACACAAACGCCCCGTCCCTCAAAGGGGACGAGGCGCAGCAGGCACCCCGCGGTACCACCCCGGTTCAATGTCGCCGTGGCGCCACGATGTATGCTGTGGACATATACGCGGAGCCTGCGGACATTGCGCTCAGGAGCGTCAGACAACGCTCTGTCCCGATAACGGGGGACAACTCCGGGCGGGGCTACTGGGCCGGAGGGCCGTTCACCTGCCGGCTCGGGGGTGATGTTCGTCGCGTGTTCGACCGCCTGGCTCACACCATCCCAGGCTCGCTGGGCGCGAACGAACGCGAGTACTCGTCCCCGTCACAGCCGTTAGCGATAAGATACTTGCCAGACGCCCTCATCTGAGGGGCGAGAAAGGGGGAAAGCCGATTCCCCCCACGTTCACCTCAGTAGCGGCCATAACCGCCGCTGCCGCGATTCCCGCCGCGACCGCGATGGCGATCCTCGGACTCGTTCACGCGAATGGGCCGGCCATTCAGATCCTGGCCATCGGTGGCGCGAATTACGTTGGCGACGTTCTCGACTTCGATCTCCACGAAACCAAAACCGCGCGAGCGGCCCGTGTCGCGATCAGTGATCACGCGGGCGCTCTGCACGTCGCCGTGATCGGCGAAGAAACGCGCCAGTTCATCGTCGCCAATGCTCCAGGACAGGTTCCCGACAAACAGCTTCACCAGCATCAGAGTTCTCCTCGGCGCACGTGCGCCTCGTGGCAGGACGGCCTCGCGCCGTCCGACGGACAATCCCGACAATCCCACAGGCCGACACCCGGGTCAGAACCCGACTGCCTCGCTCGGCCACCACAACGTACATTCCCTTCGAGCGAAGAAGTTCTGACGAGCCACCAGGGGACGGACGAGGTCTCTGATGCCAGTCTCGCAGCATGTGACGTTGGCAAGCGGCCTTGATTATAACACGTTTTGGCGGGCATGCAAAGCGCGGGTTGAGCGGGATGGGTTCAGAGTAACCGCAAGCCCGCAGAGGAGCATCGTATGAGGATGAGCTGTTTGCCGCCACTTGGCAGACATGAACCCTGCGCGCAACCCTGAGGGCGTGGATGCGGTATATCTCCAGACAGGCGCCTCGTCGCCGGTGCGTTGCCCTGCCGTAAGCGGCTGTGGTACAATGCAAGTCGTGGCGAAAACCACGCTCAGATGTTCGCACCCGTCTGGCCTATGCTGCTTGAGTTGCAGATCAGCGACTTTGCGATTATTGACCGGCTGCACCTGCGTTTTGACGCCGGCTTTAACGTGCTCACCGGCGAGACCGGCGCCGGTAAATCCATCATCATTGACGCGCTGGGCGCGTTGCGCGGCGAGAAAGCGGATCCGTCGCTGGTGCGCGCAGGCCGCCCCCGCGCGCGCGTCGAGGGCGTCTTCAGTCTTGAGGATTGCCCGCGAGTGCCGTCCCTGCTCCAGGAATACGGCTTGCTGGACGACGGCGACGAGCAACTCGTCCTCACCCGCGAGATCAGCGCCGAGACGGGCCGGAGCGTGGCCCGGGTGAACCGGCAGGCGGTGAGCCTCAATGTGCTGCGCGAGATTGGCGCGCGGCTCCTCGATATTCACGGGCAGCACGAAGGCCTGTCGTTGTTCAACACGCGCACCCATCTCGACCTGCTCGACCGGTTTGGCGAACTGCTTGCGCTGCGCGAACGGGTGGCCGCTCAGGTGGCCCGCGTGCGCGCCCTGCGCGAGGAAATCGCCGAGTTGCGTCGCGGCGAGGCGCGTCGCCAGCAGCGCGTCGAAGAACTGCGCTACCTGCTGGAGGATGTACGCGCCGCACGACTGCGTCCCGAGGAGGAGGGCGAACTGCTGCGCGAACGGGCGGTGCTTCAGAACGCGGCGCGCATTACGAGCCTGGCCAACGATGTCTATGCCGCCCTCTACGAAGGGCGCGACAGCGGCCGCTCCGCCGCGCCCGCGGTGGTCGAGGCGATGGCGCGGATCGCTGCCAACCTTGAAGAACTGGCGCGCTTTGACCCCGCCGTGGCGGCCATGGCCGCCACGGCCAGCGATCTCCACTATCAACTGGAAGACCTGGCGGCGGCAGTGCGCAGTTACCGTCTTGGTCTTGATTTTGAACCCGGTCGCCTTGAGGCGATTGAGGACCGCCTGACCGTACTGCGCGATCTGCAACGCAAGTACGGTGGCGATCTGGCCCAGGTGATCGCCCGCGCCGCCAGCGCCGAGGCAGAGATTGAAAGGCTAACCCATAGCGAAGAGCATATCGCAGCCCTGCTCCAGCAAGAGGCGGCAGTCCTCGCGGAACTGGCCGAACTGGCCGGCGAGCTGTCGCGCCGTCGCCGTCTGGTTGGTGATGAGCTTGCGCGCCAGATCGAGCAATCCATGACCGATCTGGCCATGCCGAATGTGCGCTTTGCTGTCCACATCGAGCACGCTGATGATCCCGAGGGCGTGCCGCTGGCCGGCCGGCGCCTGGCCTGTGATCGGACGGGGATCGACCGGGTGGAGTTCCTGATCGCTCCCAACCCCGGCGAGCCGCTCAAGCCGCTGGCGAAGATCGCCTCGGGCGGCGAAAGCGCGCGCCTGCTGCTGGCGCTCAAGTCAATCCTGTCACGGGTGGACGAGGTTGCAACGCTGATTTTCGACGAGATTGACGTGGGGGTCGGCGGGCGCGCCGGCCACGTCGTAGGCCAGCGGCTGTGGACGATCACCGAGAACCATCAGGTCATCTGCATCACCCACCTGCCGCAGGTGGCGGCGTTCGCTGATGCGCACTTTCATATCCGCAAGGAGATCGCTGGCGAACGCACGCGCACCAGCGTCACCCACCTTGATGAGAGCCAGCGTATTGATGAAATCGCCGCCATGCTCGATGGCGCCCCGAATGAACACAGCCGGGCCAACGCGCGCGAAATCCTTACTCGCGCGGCGCACTGGAAACAGCAGCGCCAGGGCCAGCCTGCCCCGTCGCGAGGCAGCCGGCGCAGCAGCGTCGCCCCTGTCTAGCCGAGGTTCCATGCGACCAATCGAGGCATGCGCGCAATGCCGACTGCTCCAGATGCGCCGGGCGCGATAACACCGGCCATCTGCACGTGCAGGCGCCCGGTACGCTCACCGTTCGTGGCCCTCCCTCCCGCTTATGATGCCAACCCATACAACGATTGACCGATGGTGCGCCTGGGTGAGCGAAGCCTGCTGGGTGCTTGCGCTGACCATGGCGCCGATGGTCTTTAACCTCTACTCGGCGCGCCATTTCGAGCCGGATAAGGCCGCGTTGCTCCGTTCGCTGGCGCTCGTCGCCAGCTCCGCGGCGCTGGCGCGCTGGCTCAATGCCCTGGTCAGCCGCGCATCGCAGCCCGCCAGCCCTCCGCCTCCGGCAAACGCCCCGCCACTGTGGCGGCGCGTTCTGTCCCTGCCCCTGGCCGTGCCCGTCCTGCTCTACGCCCTGGTCTACCTTCTGGCCACGGCATTCTCGATCGTGCCCGGCATCAGTTTCTGGGGGTCCTACCAGCGTATGCAGGGCACGCTGACCCATCTCTCCTATATCGCTCTCTTCGTGGTGATGATCGCCACCCTGCGCCGCGTGGAGCAGATCGAGCGCGTTGTGACGATGAGCCTAGCCGCGGGGTTTGCCGTGGCTGGCTATGGCATCCTGCAACACCAGGGGTTGGATCCGCTGCCCTGGCGCGGCGATGTGATTACGCGCGTGGCTTCGACCATGGGCAACTCGATCTTCGTCGCGGCCTACATGATCATGGTTGTGCCGCTGGCGCTCTACCGGCTGGTGGCCGAGCAAAGCGCCGCGCGAACGGCGCCCGCTCCGGCCAGCGCGCGCAACGAGCAGCTCTGGGGGCTGACCCGCCTGTTGCTGTTTGGCGCCGGGCTGCTGCTGGTGCTGGCGCTGATCAAGTTCGGCGCCGCGGTGCGCACGGTGGATTTTCGCTACTGGTGGGCCTTGCCGGGCGCGGTGGTCTGCGCGACGGCCCTGTGGTGGCTGCCGACGACCGGCTATGAGCGCGCGGGAGCGCGGCTGCCCTGGTGGCCGGCTCTGCTGCTGCTCGGTTACCTGCTCACGCTGGGCGTGCAGTTCGCGGCTACGGCCAGCGCCGGATTGCAGGTCTTTGTGAGCGCGAGCGCGGGGGGCCGCGCGCTCGACTGGTGGCTCTGGCTCGCCCTGGCAGTGCTGATGGCGCTGGGCGCCTATACCCTAGCCCACACGCTGCCGCGCCTGCCGGAGCAGCCTTCGCGCCTGTGGCATCACTGGCTGGCTGGAGAGGCGGGAGTGGTCGCGCTGGCGCTGCTGGCGGCCATCTTCTTCACCCAGAGTCGCGGCCCCTGGCTGGGGCTGGGAGCAGGGCTGTTCGTCTTCTGTTCGCTGTTGCTGTGGCAGGCCATGCGCCAGGCGCGCGTCGCGGGCGACCCTGTCCGCCTGCGGCGCCTGCACGCCCTGCTCATCGGCTGGACAGCCGCGGCAGCCCTCGGGGTTGTCTTTCTGTTGATCTTTAATCTTTCCCAGGCGCCGTTCATTCAGCAACTGCGCGAAGTTCCCTACATCGGCCGAATGGGGCGGTTGCTGGAAGTTGACCGCGGCACTGGCCTGGTGCGCCGGCTGATCTGGTTCGGCGACGAGCACGCCGGGGGGGCGATAGCGCTGATTACCAGCGACTGGCGGCGCATGCTCGTCGGGTGGGGACCGGAGAGCATGTTCGTGGCCTTCAACCGCTTCTATCCGCCCTCGCTGGCGAACGTCGAGGCTCGTGGCGCTTCGCCGGATCGCTCGCACCAGGCCCTGCTTGACGAATTGGTGACCAGGGGATTGCTCGGGCTGGCAAGCTACCTGTTCCTGGTATTCAGCGCAGTGGCGCTGGCCTGGCGCCTGATGCGCGCAAGCGGCGACTGGCGCTGGCAGGCGTTTTTTCTTGCCTGTCTGAGCGCCATCGTTACCCACGTGGTCGAGGGGTTGACCGGCATTCCCATTGTTTCGACCCTGATGATGTTCTGGGTGATCCTGGCGCTGGTCGTGGCCGGCGGGGCGATGAACGGACAGTATTCTCTGTCGCTGGCCCCCGCGGCGGTTGAGCCGGCGCCCGAGCAGGCCGGGGCTGCCCATGCGGCCCCGGACTCGCGGGGCGAAAAGCGCCGGCGAGCCGCCTCGGGGGGCAAAGGCGCCAGCCGCGCCGCGGCGCCCCGCCAACCGGCGCGCGCCGCTCCGTCGAGCTTCGGGTTGTGGCTGCTCCCGGCTCTGATCGCTGCGCTGGCCCTTGGCGCGGTCTGGCGCTTCAACGCGGCGCCGATTGTGGCGGATATGCACTTCCAGCAGGGCCAGGGGCTGAGCGAAGGCGATCTGGATCTGAACCGGGCGGTGCAGGCGCTGGATGAGTATCTCCAGGCGGTGCGCCGTAATCCCGGCGAAGATTTCTACTACCTGCACCTGGGACGCACGTTGATGGGCGCCGCCGACGCGCTGCGCGTTGCCGGCGTGCCGCCAGGCGAGGCGTCGGCAAAGGTTGACATAAACGATTTGCTTGCCCTCAACGGTCAGGAGGCGGTCGTTGGCTTTGTCGAGCGCACCTCGCCGATGGCGATGATGAGCTACGCCGAGGCGGCGCTGCTCCGCGCCCACACCCTCAACCCGCTCAACAAAGACCATTTCGCTAATCTCGGGCGCCTCAACAGCTACTGGTACAGTTGGAGCGCCGATCCGAGCCGGTTGAACGCTGCGCTACAGTGGTACGAGCGCGTGACGCCGATCGCGCCCCGCGATGTGACCTTGCTCAACGAGCGCGCTGGCGTGACCATCTCCGTTGGCGATTACTACGCCGCGAATGGCGACGCAGCGCAGGCGCGCCAGTTCTACGAGCAGGCTGCCGAATTGCTGCGCTACTCTGAACGCCTCGACCCGCGCTATGCCGACACGTACCTGCGGCAGGGAGACCTGGCGCGTCTCCAGCACAATGATCCAGAAGCGGCGGTAGCGGCCTACGTGAAAGCGATAGAATTGTCGGGGACGCTGGTTGCCGGTTCCATCGAGCGCATCGCTGATGGTCTGGCGGGGCGCCCGGAGCTGCTGCGACAACTGCGTGACGCCTACGCGCGCCACGCGGCCCGGCAGGAGGAGCGCCTGGCGGCCGCCGAGGCCGGCAGGTCGCCAGGCACGGACATCGAGGCCCTGCGGCGGCAGGTGGCCCTGCTCTACAGCGCCACCGGGCTGCTGGCGGTGCGGGCGGGGGACATCCGCGGCGCGCTTGAGCCGTACCGGCGCGCCGCCGAGCTGCAACCGGGCCAGACCAGCTACCGCCGCAACTACGCGATTGTGCTGAGCGACACCCTGCGCTACGACGAGGCCCTGGCCGAGGCGCGGCGAGCGCTGGAGACGCTGCGCGTCCAGCCTGGAGCGGAAGAAGAGATCGCCGTCACCCGGCGCCTGATCGAGTTGATTGAGCAGGCGCGAGCAGGAGGGTAGGGCGATTTGGGATTTGGGATTGGGGGCAGTGTTCCCGCCGAAGGCGCCGTGACAAATCGGCAATCCAAAATCCCAAATCCAAAATCGTGAGGGGCAGCCGGTGGTGAAAGAGCCATGATCCAGATTGCGTTGATCGCCCTGGTCGCGCTTACCTTCTCGATGGTCGCCACGCCGCTGATGCGGCGGGTGGCGCTGCGCGCCGGGGTGGTTTCGGTTCCGCGGACGCGGGACGTCCACATTGCGCCTGTGCCGCTGCTGGGCGGGGCGGCAATCTACGGCGCCTTCGTCGTGGCGCTGCTGCTCTTCGGCGACCGTTTCTACGTTCGCGAACTGATCGGGATCTTGCTGGGGGCTACGCTGATCTCCCTCTTCGGGTTCGCTGATGACCGCTGGGGGCTGGGGGCGCTCGCCAAACTGGGGGGGCAGGTTCTGGCCGGGGCGGTGCTGGTGCTGGGCGGCACCCAGGTGCATCTCTTTCCGCACCCCTGGCTGAACTGGGTTGTGACCATTGTCTGGGTGGTGGGCATCACCAACGCCCTCAACTTCCTCGATAACATGGATGGACTGTCGGGCGGCGTCGCGACGATTGCGGCGGCCTTTTTTTTGCTGCTGGCGGCGATGAACACTCCGCGCCAGGTGCTGGTCGGCGCGATGGCAGCGGCGCTGATCGGCGCCTGTTTGGGTTTCCTGCGCTACAACCTGAATCCGGCAACCATCTTCATGGGCGATACGGGCAGCCTGTTCATCGGTTTCGTGCTGGCGGCCCTGGCGATCAAGCTGCGCTTTCTGGGAAACACGCCGCTGGTCACCTGGATGGTGCCGGTTTGCGTGCTTGCCTTGCCGATCTTTGACACGGCGCTGGTGGTGGTGGGGCGACTGCGGCGGAGAGTCAACCCGTTCACCACAGCGGGGAAGGATCATCTCTCGCACCGCCTGCACGCCCTGGGGTTGACCAGACGCGAGGCGGTGCTGACCTGCTACCTGCTGGCCGGGGCCTGCGGGCTGGTAGGCGTCTATCTCACGCAGGCGCGCCCGCTGGAAGCCTATGTCGTCGCCGGCGCCCTGGCCGCGGTGGGAGCAGTCGGGATCGTCTGGCTGGAGCGAGTCTGCCCGTCGGGGATGCCGTCGCGTCCGAGGTGAAACGCGGAGAAACCGGGTTTCCCTGCGCCCCTGGCCGGGGGAGGGTGCTCTCAGGTGTAGGGTTTTTTGGGTGAGCAGGGGTTTTCGGCATTCCAATGCGCTTACGGTCCTCACCTCCCCTGCCCCCCTCTCCCGCTCGCAGAAGAGGGGGAAGTTGGGCGTCCCGGCGCCCCAGATGGCGCATGCGACGCGAGCATGCGCCGGAAAACCCTACACCTGAGAAGGGCGATGGTCTGGGAGGGCGCCGCCCTCCCAGACCCTTCCGGTCCACCGTAAAAACCCAGGGCGCCCCAGCGGGGCGCCCTGGGGGATAGCGGCGCTTATCCGGCGCCGCCGGACGGGCCGATTACGCTAACCCGCGCTCGCGCAGCATCTCGGCCCAGGCTTCGTACAACTCGTCCTTCGTCTTGATGCCGGGGCGGGGCAGGGCGTGGTTGACGACATAGGTGGCCCCGGTGTGGCGGTTCTCCCACATGGCCTGATGGGCCTCGGAGAGCTCCTTCCACTCGACAAAGACCGGTTCGGTGATGGAGAGCAGACCGGCGCTGATCTCATCGAGCAGGCGCAGGATCTCGTAGGCGTTCGAGAGGTGGGTGCCCCAGATGTTGGCGGTGGGCATGTAGATCCGGCGCTGGCGCATCCAGATCTGGGGGGCGAAGAACGAGTAGCGCCGCCCGCCAAGCTCCTCGAAGTAAACGATACGCCCGATGAAGGGCTTGACCAGCATGGCGCTAACGTTGAGCGCGTCGTGGCCGGCCCGCTCGATGATCATATCGGGATAGCCGCGGGGGTTGTCGGCGCTGCTGAGGAAGACGCCTACGGCGCTGCCCAGGGGCTTGAAGGTGAGGTCGTTGAAGCGGCGCACGGCCTCTTTCAGCCCCTGGGGGTCGGTCTTGGAGTCGGGCAGGTCGGGCATGGTGCGCGGCCAGTCGAAGTCCTCGCCGTGGCGGCGGTGCAGTTCTTCAATGCTGACCACGCCGCGGAGAGCCGCGCCAAAGCCGAGGCTGAGGACGAACTCGCGCTGGGCGTCGGTGTAGGTGACCACCACGATGCGCGCGCCCAACGCGCGGGCGGCTTCGATAGCCTCGAGGCCAGGCTCATCTTCCAGGGCGCCATCGCCTTCCACACCGTAGTAGATCAGCACCGCCTGGCCGGCGCGCAGACCGGCGCGGCGCATCATCTCCTCGGGGCTGGCGTGGCCGGGCTTGCCGAGGAAGGTGAAATGGTAGCCCGAACTGGCGCCGTAGAAGGTAAGGGTGGGGATGTGGCCGTCGCGCGGTTCGCCGAGGAGCTGGAAGCTGCGCGGGAAGGCCTGCTCGCCAGCGTGAGAGATGGCGTAGTCGGCGAGGTGATGGTTGTTCTGGGCGCGGAACATATTCAGCAAGGGCTCGCCGGCCTTCTCCCACTCGGCCCACTTCGACGGATCGGCGGGGATGCGCGTGAAAATGTGGGCGATGGAGGGGTCCTTGCGATTGATGTAGCCCTTGCCGCCGGCTTCGAGCAGGGTTTTGGCGCGGGCCTCGCTGGAGACCATACCGATCACGTTGAGACCGTTGCGGGCCGCCGAGCGGGCCGAGTCGAGGCCGGTGCCGGTGGCGGCGCCTTCGATGAAGATGCTCTTGCCGGGCTTGATGGCCAGGGTGGTGAACAGGGCGCGGTAGGCGGTGCCGAGGTTGAGCATGAAGCTCCCGGCGGCCTCCAGCGACATATCCGGCGCCAGCGGCATGCACTGCGGGGCCTGGGCCAGCATGAACTGCTGGTGCGAGCCGTCGGGCGTATTGTAGCCCTGGATGACGAAATCGGCGGCCATCGGGTCGAGACCGACCATTGGTGAAAGCAGGTCGTTCTGACCGGAGTAGATGGCCACCAGATCGCCGACCTTGATGCGGCCTTCCTTGCGCAGTTCTTCGCCCACGGCGACGACGAGGGCCACGCCGCCCGAACCGGTGATGTGCCAGTCGCGGTCGTGCTCATCGAAGAGCGAGACCGGAATGCCGGTAATGGCCCAGATGTCGTTGAAGTTGACCTCACTGGC
This sequence comes from Chloroflexaceae bacterium, assembly GCA_025057155.1. Taxonomy (NCBI): domain Bacteria; kingdom Bacillati; phylum Chloroflexota; class Chloroflexia; order Chloroflexales; family Chloroflexaceae; species Chloroflexaceae bacterium. Next base: position 260,788 of record JANWYD010000006.1, on the reverse strand, counting down.
GAGGATATAGAGCAGGGCCTGGTTGGGCGCGGGATGTTCAACAGGAATGATGATCTGCCGCTCGACATCCTTGGGATCGCCCAGCACCCCTGCGCCGGTTTCGGGGTCGCGAATGACACCCTGAGCGTACTGCCACCTGGGAATGGGGGTCACGCCGGGGAAGAAGGGCGAGCCGATGGGCAGAAGCTGGCCGGTTTCGAGGTACATCTTCTCCTGCTCCGGGGTGACCAGCGTCCGGCGGGTGGGCAGCGGCGCCGAGCGCTTGTCCATAAAGTCCTGGATGCCCTTCTTGCCGCCCTCGGGGTCAACGACGGCCTCGGCGAAGAGGCGCGCTTCGTGGGCGAGGCCCTTCTCAAAGCCGTGCTCGAAGCCGTAGCGGATGGCTTCCAGGGCGCGCTCGACGGCCCTGGTGCGGCCGGCGGTGGCCGCCTGGGCGATGATGCGCTTGATGCGCGGGTTCTGGATAATGGCGTTGAGTTCGTCCTTGACGAAGTGGGGCTGGGGCTCCTCCCAGGCGGCGAGGGCGGCCTTGCGGCGCTCGAAGGCCTCCTTGAGCACGCCGCCGCCGGTGGCATACTCGCGCGCCAGGGCGCTGGCGACGCTCAGGCAGTCCTGGGCGTCGGTGGCGAGGACGTCAACCAGGCCGATTTCGAGGGCCTCTTCGGCAGTGATGGTGCGTCCGCCGAGGATCATCTCCAGGGCGCGCAGGGTGCCGGTGCCGTTGTTCTGCTTGTAGAGCAGGCGCGGCAGGCGCTGCGTGCCGCCGTAGCCGGGGAGCAGGCGCAGATTGATCTCGGGCTGGCCGAACTCGGCGTGCAGATCGGTGACGCGGAAGTGGCAGGCCAGGGCGAACTCGAGACCACCGCCGAGGGCCACGCCATTGATGGCGGCGATGCAGGGCTTGTCCATGCGCTCGATCTTGCGGAAGGCCAGGTGGGCGTTGTTGGGCAGGGCGATGGCGTCCTCGACGGTATGGATGTCTTCGAGCAACTGGCGAATATCGGCGCCGGCGACGAAGCTCTTGGTGCCCTGGCCGGTGAAGATCACCGCAAAGACGTCCCGGCGACGCGACAGGTGGTCAACGATAGTGTTCAATTCGTCGAGGGCGCGCTCGTTGAGGGCGTTGACCGGCGGGTTGGTGACGGTCACAATCGCCAGGCGTTTGACGTCCTCGGCGGCCTTTGCCCGCGGGCCGGACGTGATGGCGTGGTACTCGATGCGGAAGTAGCGATAGCGCTCGAAGATCTGCTGCTCGTCGGAGAGCTTCTGCTTGCGCTTCCACTCATCAATCTTCTGGCGGATCTCCTCGAGCGACTCGGGATTGCGCAGAGTGGTGGTGTCGCCCAGCGGCTCGTCGAGCATCAGGTTGCGCAGGAAGCGGCGCATGTACTTGCCGCTGCGCGTTTCGGGGAAGGCCGAGACCTCGATGTAATCCTCGGGAACGGCGACCACGCCCTTCTCATTGCGCACCAGGTCGTCGAGGCGTCGGCGGTCGTTGCTGGTGAGCCGGCGGCCAGGGGCGGTGAGAATGAAGGCGACGGGGGTGAGGCCCTTCTCGCGGTGGGGCGCGCCGACGACGATGCAGTTGCCGACGGGCGAGTCGGGGGTGATCTGCTTATCGCGGAGGATGGCGCCCTCAATCTCCTCGGTGCCCATGCGGTGGCCGGAGACGTTGATCACGTCGTCGGAGCGGCCATGGAGGGTGAAGGAGCCATCGGCGTACTTCATCGCGAAGTCGCCCTGGACGTAGGCCCACTCGCCGTTGGGGCCGCGGCGCCAGTAGGTCTTCACGAAGCGCTGGGCATCGCCGCGCCAGTCACTCAGGGGCCGCTCGCCGCGCACGACGGCCTCCAGGGTGGGCACGTCGCCCCAGATCGTGCGCGTGAGATAGGGGTAGGGAGCGGTGATGACAATCTCGCCCTTCTCCTCGAAATCGGCCGGGCGGTAGACCAGCTCGCCGCCTTCCGGCGGAGTCTCGGTCACCCAGACATCGCCGATGACCCAGGGCAGGGGATAGGTATGCGCGTCGGGACGCAGCGGGAAATCATCGTTGCCGTAGAAGTGGGTCCAGACGATCCCGCCGTGCTCGGTCGCCCAGTAGGAGTTGATATACTGGGGCGACATAATCTCCATGCCGAACTGCTGGACCGCGGGCGAGACCGGCTCGGCGCAGAAGGTGCAGACGCGCAGGGAGCTCATATCGTACTGCTGCACGTCGGCCACGTTCTGCGGATTAGTCATTACCGATTTGAGGAAGGTGACGCCCGCCTTGAAGACCTGCACCTTGTTGCGCTCGATGACGCTGGCGAAGCGGCCGGCACTGGGGAAGACCGGCGAGCCTTCGAGCAGGATGCTGGTGCAACGACTGGCGAGGCTGGCGGTGATCATGTAGCTCTGCCCGGTGATCCAGCCCGGATCGGCCACGACGAAGACCGTGTCACCCGGCTCGGCGTCAAAGCTGACCTTCATGGTGTGGACCAGGCCGGCCACGTAGCCGCCGTGGACGTGCACGACACCCTTGGGTTTGCCGGTGCTCCCGCTGGTGTAAATAATGAACATCGGGTACTCGGCGTCCACGGGGGTGCAGGGGGCCAGGCTGGCGAGGACGGAGTAGAACTGTTCAACGGGCAGGGCGAGCAGGTCGGCTTCGGAGTTGACGTTGAGGCCGCGGGCGCGCGCGGTAGCGAGGATCCGCTCGAGGGCCTGCGCGGTCAGTTCGTGGCTCCAGTGATCGCGCTCAGGGCGCCAGAGGAGTTCCTGGGCCGTATGCTTGACCACGATCACCGCTTCGACGCGAGGCGGGGAAGCCACGAGCGCCTTGGCAATGGTGGTGCGGATCTGCGACTGCACGGCGACATCGAGGCCGCTCAGCTCCTGCAGCGCCTTGCCGACGCCGCGCATCACATCGGAGCGCTCGACGGTGATGTCCTCGGCGATGGTCGCCTGTACCGTCGAAACGATCTTGCCGGCGTATTCGGGCTTGACGCCCAGCCTGGCGAGCGTTTGCTCGACGATTGCTACGGCCGTCTCGACCGGAATGAACTTATCGAGGGCCTGGTCGGTATAGACCTCCTTATAGGGCACGATCTGGGCGTTGCGGTAGGCCCCGTCGGAGGTGATCACCAGGCGGGCGCCGGCATTGTGAATGCGGTCGCTCAGGGTCTTGTCGGAGAAGCCGCCGAAGACGGGGGTGTAGATAATGCCCAGGCGCTTGGCCGCCTCGGTGTAGTAGAGCTGGTCGAGGATGTTGGGCATATTGAGGGCGATGCGGTCGCCCTGCTTCAGACCGAGACCGGTGAGCACCAGGGCGGCCTTGACCACCTCGAGCAGCAGGCGCTTGCGGGTGACCTTCTCCTCGGTGACCGGGCCGCCGCGCCCGCCGTTGAGCGAGTTGTCCCAGCGGTCGCCTTCAAAGATGAGCGCAATTTCGTCGCCGTAGCCGAGGAGCACGTGGCGATCAACTTCGTTGAAACAGGCGTTGGTCAGACCACCTTCGAACCAGCGATAGAACGGCGGATTGTCGTCGTTGAAGGCGCGCGCCCAGGGCTGATGCTCGGCCTCATACGGCACTTCCACCGGGGCGCCGGTCGCGGCGTCAAGCCCGGTCCAGCGGTTCTCCGACTCGTCCCAGGTAATCCAGGCTTTGAGCGCCGGATCGTACCAGTGGATGGCGCTGCGGGCGATCGCGCCGAAAAATCCGCCAGGATCGGCCAGGAAAGCGCGGCGTTGGGCCTCCCAATCGGCACGGGAGCGAATAGGGTTCGTGCGCGGCGTGCGAGGGGGGGCGAGGTGCGCGGCCTCGATCATCGGTAAGCCTCCACTTTCAATACTACCTACCGGGTGTCGTCTATGACGTATACGACACTTCCTGATCCGCGTCGGTTGTGACGCGATGAACAAAGGGGACTAGTGGGTAGCGTAACCGGTATGACGCACTTCGTCAAGGGTGACTTGGGCGGTAGAAGCCTACCCGTTCTGGTGGGTAGGGGGTACGGTTCATGCGCCTCCTTCCGTTCGGCGGGGGGTGAGTAAACCAGGTTTCCCCACCTTGCAAGTGTAGCGTTCCTGGAGCGAGCGGGATGTTTTCCGCATTCCCGTGCACGCACGACCCTCACCCTCCTTCCCCCTCTCCCGCTCGCGAGAGAAGGGGGCATTGGGCTTCCCATTGCCCAAAACGAGCAGTGCGACGCAAGGGCTTGCCAGCAGAATAGGCGCCTGTGCGGGTTTCCCCGGCCTCTGCCGGTCATCACCAGGGTATGCCCGCGAGGGCGAGGCCCTCCTGGTTCACGGTAGGTTCTGCTCATGGGTGACCATCCGGTAGGGCGCAAACCCGCGGGCCCGGTAGTTGGCCAGGGCGTAGGGGCCATCGAGGGTGCAGGTATGCACCCAGACGCGCCCGGCGCCATCGTCGAAGGCGCGCTGCACGCCGGCAGAGAGCAGGTGCCGGCCATAGCCGCGCCCGTGGAACGGCGGAAAGAGGCCGAAGTAGGCCACCTCCGTACCCGGTTCTTCTGACTCACGGTTGAGTTCGAGGTAGCCAGCCGGCGTGCCGCGCAGGTAGAGCACCAGCACCGAAACGCTCGGCCGCGCCAGGTAGCTGCCGAGGCGCTCATCGCTCCAGGCTAGCCGGTCCGTCCAGTGGTAGAGTTGGCCGACGGTCTGATAGAGAAAGCGGTAGAAGGCGGGCAACGGCTCGCAGGCCTCGATGATCTGCACGTCGGGATCGGCGCTGAACGCCGGGCGAAAGTGCGCGCGGCTCGGCAGTTCCAGATAGGTCGTAGTGACGGTAACGATCGGCATGTTTTAGCTTGTAGATTTGTTGATGCCAGGCAGGCGCAGCGTGGATGTGATTATAGATTTATGATTACACAAGTCTATGAATGAAGTTTTTCCGGCAACCGCCTGCCCCCTCCCCAAACCCTCTCAGGTGTAGGGTTTTTCGAGCGAGCAGGGGTTTTCGGCATTCCAATGCGCTTACAATCCTCACCCCCCGCCCCCTTCTCCCGCGTGCGGGAGAGGGGATTTGGGGGTCTCAATGCCCCGGATGGCGCATGCGACGCGAGGATGCGCTGAGAAACCCTACACCTGAGAACTCCCCAACCCTCCCCCGCCGGGGGAGGACGTCCACCTTGTCCCCGTGGCGGGAGAAGGCCGGGAGGGGGTGCGGAAATGCAATAAACCTTCGTTCACCGACCGGCTAGCTTGCTAATGGGGCGCAGTGGCAAGCTGGCTTGAACTGTGTCTTATCCTACCACAGGCTGGGACCTCTCTGGTTACACGACCGGGCCGCTGCCAGAGGCGTTGCTTTAGAGGAAGCCCGTGGTTGGTTCTGGCGATGACGCTGCTAACGTAAAGACTTATTTTCCTTACAATATCGCACGCTACTTCGCTTAGGGATAGCGCAAGTCGAAAGTTGCCTGTATACTACGCTCCAACGGCAAACGACGAACGTTGGAGGCTCGCGATGCGACAGTTTTCGTGGACGTGGCTCCAGAACGTCTGGCGCGCGCGGATCGAACCGCTGGCGCTGGCCGCGCTGGCGCTGACGGGTCTCAGTCTGTCTCCCCTGCTGGTGCTGGAGGTGCTCACGTTCGAGCAGGCGGCCCGTATCGCGGCAGTGATGGGCTGGGGGGCCGGGGTGTTACTGGTAGCGCGCCTGGCGCCGTTGCTCCGGCGTGAGGGATGGCGGCTGACGGCGCTCGGGTTGATCCTGGCGGGTGCGCTGGCCGGGTCGTGGGTTGCGCTCACTCCGGCGGCGCGGGCACAGGGCGGCCTGACCTTCAAATCCGCGCCGCGCATCTCACAGGGAGCATTCAGCCAGATCCTTGCCGCTGCTGGCTCGCCAGCGGCGCCGCACGCCGATGAGCTATACGGCATTATCGTGGCCTATGGCCTCGATCCGGCAGTGGCGCTGGCCTTCTTCCAGCACGAATCCCAGTACTGCACCACCGGCGCCTGCGCGCGGGGCGATCTGCGGAACTGGGGTATGCAGCGCCGAGCCGTCCGCGCCGAACGCTCGCCTGGCGTAGTGCAGGGCTTCGCGCGCTACCACACCTGGCAGGACGGGATGCGCGACTGGTGCGAACTGATCCTCGGCTACATCAATCGGGGGATGGATACGGTCGAAAAGGCCGTGCCGGTCTACGCGCCGCAATCGGACGGCAATGCGCCGACGGCGTACATCGCGGCCATCCGGCGACAGGTGGCGGCCTGGGCGGGCCGGGTCGTCGGCGAGCCGTCGTTGCGAGCGTATGGCGGGTCGCTGGAGCAGGCCCTGGTGACCGAGACCTTTCTGGCCTCGAATGTGCAGTTTCACCCAACCTGGGCCTTTCACAACTACATGCTGAGCGAGGCCCACGCCGGGCGGCCCCTGGGCGCGCCGCTAGATGAGAGCCGGATCATTAGCGTCGGCGGCCAGCGCTTTGCGGTGCAGGTCTTTGCCCTCGACACGCTGTACACGCCAATCGCTCCGGTCGCCAGCGAAACCAACTGGGCCGATGTGCGCCGTCTCAGCGACCTGCTGCGCCAGGGGCCGGCGCCGACCCCCGCGCCGACGAATACGCCCCCCCGGCGGTGAAGATACGGCGATGGAGCAACTCGCAGCGTTGCCCCGCTGAATCCCGTCGGGGTCGCGGAGCATGTTTCAGCAGAGGCCATACTGCTCCAGAAGGGCGGTATTGCTGAGCAGGGAGGCGCTGGGTCCGTCGTAGGCCACCAGCCCTTCGCTCAGCACAATTGCCCGTGGGAAGACCTCGGCGACCATAGACAGATCGTGGGTGGCGACGAGCATGGCCTGCGGTAGCGCGCGCAGCAGGGCGATCAGCTCGCGCCGGGCGCGCGGGTCGAGACCGGCGGAAGGCTCGTCCAGGGCGAGCAAGACAGGGTCCATCGCCAGTACGGTGGCAATGGCGATCCGTTTGCGCTGCCCCGGGCTGAGATGGTGCGGGACGCGCCGGTCGAACCCGCTCATGCCGACCTGCTCCAGCGCCCGGCTCACCCTGGCCCGCACCTCGGCTTCGGCCATCCCCATATGCAGCGGCCCGAAGGCAACATCGTCGAACACGGTCGGCGAGAAGAGTTGATCGTCGGGGTCCTGGAACACCATTCCCACTCGCGCGCGGATGTGGCGAACAGTAGCGCCGGTGACCGGCACGCCCTCTACAAGCACGGCGCCGGAGGCGGCCCGCAGGATGCCGTTCAGGTGCATGAGGAGGGTGCTCTTGCCCGCGCCGTTAAGCCCTACCAGGGCGGCCTTCTCGCCTGCGGCCAGGCGCAGGGAGATGCCGCGCAGGGCGGGCGTTCCGTCGGGATAGACGTAGCGCACGTCGCGCAGTTCCAGGAGTACGGGGGGCAAGGCAAGGGTTAGTGATGGGTGCGTTTGCGGTTCGAGGGACGTGCTCACGGAGGTGGCTTTCAGGGCCGGTAGGCCAGCCAGACGATGGCGGCAAGCAGGGCGACGCCGGTGATCAGCACCCCTTGTTCACTGCTGGCAAGGGGGCGAGCGGGCAGGCTGCGCCACTCGCCGGTGTAGCCGCGGGAGAGCATGGCCGCGTGGATGCGCTCGCTCCGCGCATAGGCGCGCAGAAACAGCGCGCCGATGATGCCTCCAAGCACTCTGGCGCGCCAGACGAGCGACCTGCCCGCGCGTCGCCCGGGCATGGCGGCGGCGCGGCTCTCCCGAGCGCGCAGCATGCGCTCCGCCTCATCAACCAGCACGAACACATAGCGGTAGGCGGCGCCCAGCATCGTGACCAGGATGGCAGGGAGGCCGAGGGAGCGCAACGCGCCGAGCACCTCGGTGAAGCGGCTCGTTGCCATGAGCAGCAGGGCGGCCTGCACCGAGAGCCAGGTTTTGAGAATGACCGACAGGAAGGCGATCAGGCCGGCATCAGTGGCGGTGAGGGCGACGGGTCCGAAGGACAGTGCAATGATTGGCGTCCCAGGGCGCGTAAAGACCAGGGTCAAAGCAGCAAAGGCGAACGGCGCCGCGATGAAGGCGCGTCGCAGGATCAAAGCGGGACCAACCGCCGAGCGCAGCACTGCCCACCACAGCAATGCGGCGCTGGCTGCCAGCGGCAGCCAGCGGCCAGCGGGGATCAGGGCCACTGCCAGCACCAGCGCCAGGGTAAGGAGGAGTTTCACTCGCGCATCGAGAGCGTGAACGGGGCTGGCTCGGTCAACATAGGGATCCAGCGATGATGCATGCGCCATGGCGGTATGGAGCAAGTCTAGCTTGTCGATCCCTGGCCGGATTTCCGGCGACCGCGAATCAGGAGCATAATGCCATAGGCCAGGGTAAAGACGATGAGCAGGCCAATCACTCCGGAGAGAATGGTCGAGAGCGGCCCGTCAAGGCCAGGGATGGTGTAGTCTGGCAGTATGTTGTAGGCCGGGTCCTGGGCGCGCTCGATGAAGCCGTGGTCCTCTGCGACACGCTCCAGGCCGTCGGGATCAGCCGAAGCCATTGGCGAGAGGAATGCCAGCCCGACAGCGATGGCCAGGCCGATGAGCGTCACGCTAAGCATAGCGCTGCGGCTCATCGCCCGGCTCAGTGCGCGGGCGTCGAGGCCTTCGGCGAGGGCAGGTACGAGATCGGGCCGCATAGTGGCGACGAAAGCCAGGGCGGCCACGGTGATCAACCCCTCGCCGATCCCGATGAAGGCATGCACGAAGAGCATGGCAGGAAAGACCACCGCGGCGGAGAGCCCTGACAGCACCAGTTGCAGCGAGGTGAGGAACGCGGCGACCATCACCGAGAGCCAGGCGGCCACGAAACCGGCGACGATCAGGCCCCAGGGCTTGCCGCCGGCAGCGCGCATCAGGGGCATGCCCACGCCATAGCCCACCAGGGTGGCGGCCACGCCCATATTGAACACATTCGCGCCGAGGGCCAGCAGGCCGCCATCCTGGAAGAGCAGCGCCTGCAACGCAATCACGCAGGTCATAACGAGCATCCCTGCCCAGGGGCCGAGCAGCAGCGCCGCAAGCGCGCCGCCAAGAAGGTGCCCGGAAGTGCCGCCGAGGACGGGGAAGTTGAGCATCTGCGCGGCAAAGATGAACGCGGCCATCACCCCCATAAAGGGAACCCGGCGCTCATCGAAGCCTTGCGTCCGCTGCACCGCGAGGGCCAGCGCGGCGATGGTGAGCACCCACCATAGCAGGGCCACTGGCACGGAGAGAAAGCCGTCAGGAATGTGCATCCCCAGCAGTATGGCCTGGCCAAGGGCTTGCACCAGCATACGCTCCTCCTTGAGACTTCACACAGCGTTCCATCGAGACTTCTCCCTGTGGGTGAGGCTCGAAGAGCCGCGCTCCTTCGAAAGCGCCGTTGCCGCGCAGCACGACGGGCAATGCTTGCAGGTCGCGGGCGCCCACCCTCTGCCGCTATGAAGGCTCGTGTGAATGACAGGTCTATAGTGTGCATTATACCTGATGGATGGAAGAGAGGGACGCAGCCTCCTCAGGTGTAGGGTTTATCGCGGGAGAAGGGGTTTTCGGCATTCCAATGCGCTTACGATCCTCACCCACCCCGCCCGCCTCTCCCGCGAGCGGGAGGGGGAGTTGGGCGTCCCAATGCCCCGGATGACGCATGCGACGCGAGCATGCGTCGGAAAACCCTACACCTGAGAAGGGACGCAGCCCCGGATCGCAGGCAGCGTCTCTACGCTGGCCCCGAACTTCTGTTTTTTCGCCGGTTCTGGCGAATGGATCGCCAGAACCATCGAAAAATGACCCTGAGGTCGCTCCGCTGCCCTACACCGCCGCAGAGGGGAACCTTGCCCGCGCCCCGGGCGCGGCCCTGCTGGCGTCTCAGGCGCCCCCGGAGCGTTCGTGGCGCTGGCGGCGCATATACTCCACAACCAGGGGATCGATCAGCCCCCGGTCGAGGCCGGTGAGGCGCATCTCCAGGTTTTCGATCCCGCCGTAGGTTTCGAGGGCGGTGCGGGTGAGGGTCTCAAAGCGGCCATCAGCCGGACCGCTGTAGTAGCCCATAGTGTTGAGGAAGAGCTGGATCTCGCGGGTGAGTTCGGGCGTGAGGGGAATGAGGGTAGCGGGATCAGCAGCGGTGAGGTAAAAGCGATGGAGGCGAAGCAGCCGCTCCAGTTCGGCGAGGGGATCGGGATGATCATCCACCCGGAGATCAACGTAGCGGTCGAAGTTGCCGCCGTAGGCGCCACCGGCGCGCGCGACATAGAGCGCCGCCGACTGGCGACCGCGCCGGTCGCCGCCGGCCGCCTCGCCGGCCGCCAGGGCTAGCACCAGCCGCTCGGCCAGTTCGCCCCGCGCAGTCTCAAAACGCTCGGCCATAGCCTCGACCACGCGCGGTCCGGCGAGGATGTTGCCCAGCACGACATATCCCGTGCCGAGGCGATGACCAGCCCAGGGCATACAGGCTGAACCCGTGTAGGCCGCCACGCCGCCACGGGCGTCCACCAGGCCCACCTGGCGCTGATCGCGACCGGGGTCCTCTCGCAGCAGACGAGCGAGCGTTTCGGCGGCGCTCAGGCCCTCGGCCATCAGGGCCAGCCCATCGGGGCCGTAGCGGATGTTGGCCAGCGCCTGCGTGGCCAGGGCGCCCGCACCGGCCCGGGCCCAGGGCACTACCGATCCAACCGCCAGAAACTTCGATTGCACGGCGACGCCCAGGTCGCCGTTCGCGGGATCACGGGCCACAACCGAGAACGTGGCAAGTACCGGCATGGCTGTCCCCCTTATATCTTATGATTTCGGTCCGCAATTGCGCATACCTTTGCGTCAATACCCGCCGGGGCAGAGGGACGCCCGCTTTTCCCACAATCTTTACAACCGGTCGAGTTTACGTTATACCGTCGCGGATTGTAGGTTCTGGATCGCCGCATCTGGAGTCCCATAGGGGGAAGGGCAGAGAGTGCAGCCCTCTGCGATCCGTCCTGTTCCCCCAGTGTCGGGCTCGGGCCCGGCTTCGCTGCCGCGAGCGCGAGCGCATGGTCACCGTCTCCCCGCGCCCCGATCAAGTATACTGGATAGGCATTGCGACAGATGAAGCCTCGAACACCGACGATCATCAGCGGCGCGGCATGGCCTCATGCTACTCGACTCCCGCTAGCGGGGCGCGCGCGGAACTGCTGGCGATCAATTCGCGTTTTGTAGCAGCAGCGGGCCCCGCGTCCGGCGTAGAGGCGGCAAAATCATGGCTGCGCCGGACGCAATCCTGATAGGGCATGCCCGCATGGAGGGGCGATGAGGCCCGTCTGCGAGCGCCGTGGCGTGCTATAATTCCAGGGATATGAGCGCGCTGCACCCGTTCACGGTTCATTTTCCCATCGCCTTGCTCCTGGTGAGCGGGTTATTCACCCTGATCGCCCTGCGCCGAGGAGAGGCTGCCTGGGAGACGAGCGCCTATCATTGTCTGCTGGTCGGCTGGATAGCCGGCGTGGTGGCGGCGCTCAGCGGCGCCTTCGATGCCGCGCGGCAGTTGATCGGCCCCGAAGCGATCCGGGGTCTGATCGGCTGGGTTAACGCCCATGCGTTCGTCAATATCGCGGCGCTGATCGTGTACGGGCGGGCCCTGTTACTCCGGCGGCGGCGGTCTGACCTGCTTGCCGATGCCACGGCCCGTCGCAGCTATCTACGGCTCCACGCCATCGGGGCGCTGCTCCTGGTCGTGGGTGGCTGGCTGGGAGGGCAACTGGTGTACCGGTTTGGCCTTGGAGTACAGTTGTAATCACGTCCGCTGCGGCGTCCAGGTTCCCTTCTCCACCGGAGCCCAGGCGATGTTTGTTACGATTGTTTACACGCTGCTCTACTTCCTTACGAACTTCTGCCGGTTGATTGGCTGGTTTCGCTGGCGGGCCGAGGGCCTGGAGCGCCTGCCGCCGCGCGCGGCAGGGGGGATGGTCCTCGTGATGAACCATATTCACTGGATGGACATCCCCGTGGTCGGCGCGGTGCTGCCGTTACGCTACCGGCTCTCCTGGCTGGCCAAGGCCGAGTTGTTCCGCAATCCCCTGGCAGCCTGGTTCCTGCGCTGGATGGACGCGATCCCCATTCAACGAGGGAAGAGCGACGCCGCCGCGCTCGATGCCGCGGCGCGGGCGCTGCGCAACGGCGCGGTGCTGCTGGTCTTTCCAGAGGGGCATCGCAGCCGCACGGGGGTGTTGCAGCGGGGGCGCGGCGGCGCCGTGCGTCTGGCGATGCAGGCCGGAGTGCCGATTGTCCCCTGCGCTATCCAGGGGACGGAGCACGGGCTATGGGGCGCCCTCAGACGCAGGCCCATCCTGGTACGGATCGGCGAGCCATACACCGTCGCGCCGTTTCCGAACGGTCAGATTCCACCCGACCAGATGGAGCAACTCACCGCCGAGATGATGTACCGTATTGCGGCTATGCTCCCGGCGGAGTGGCATGGGCCCTATGGCGACAGGAACACCGTGCCCTCTGAAGAACGTTCGGCGACCCAGCCGGCGCCCTCGGTCGCTTCAACACGCCACCAGACGTAGCCGTCGGCTTCGACCGGGCCTTCGAGGATGGTCACCTCGCGGCCTTCGGGGATGCGGGCCGTTATGGGGCTGGACAGGCCGGGGGCGGCGCGGGCCCGCAACGCGGCTCCCCCCAGGTTGGTCACCCGCGCGCGCGCGCCTATAGCCAGACGAGCGGGCGATGGGGTAGCTGTGGGCGAAGGCGCCACGGTTGGCGGAAGGGTGGGAACCGGCAGGGCCATGGGAGTGGGAACCGGGGCAACCGGTGCGCTCAGTGGGCGCGCCAACCACCAGTACAGGGCGCCTGCCCCGCCAAGAACGAGCAGAGCGGCAAGCAGGGCGATGAACGGAGATGACCGGCGCTGCCGCCGACGGAGCTGGCGGCGAGTATCGTCGTAGCCTTTACGATAGTAGTAATAGTGCTGGTAGTAGAACGGGTTCAGTTCGTCATTGGCGGCGTCACGCACGCCGCGGTCGTACATCTCGCTGTTGCTCGTCGGCATGGTCCAGAGAGCGCCGGCACGATCACCGGATCGTGCCGGCATGGGAGCATCGAGCGAACGGCGTTACTTCGTAAGCACCAGGTCCTCACGGCCCATCTCGCGCAGGAGCTTCGGATACAAGGTGTAGGCGGGTTCAACGGCGGGGAGCAGTTTCAGGATCTTGGGGATTGGCCCCTTGGCGATGATCTGACGCCGGGTAAGCGCGGCCATCAGGTTGACCTGACCATGCCAGAAGCGATGGGCGATGTCGGCCTTCATGCTCATCTCGACATCGGGCTTGAGGTCCGACTCGCCCCAGATGACATCAATGTACGCTCCCGGCTGGGTGGGGGGATGAGCGGCGTCAATCGTTACCACACCCTTGGGTTCGTCGTAGATCCAGCGGATGATGATCTTGGCTTCGGAAATCTTGGGGGCGACGCGGGCATCAGCTTTCAACTGGTCAAAGAGCGCGCCAAGGATCTGCTGCAGTTCGGCTTCATCCTTGAAGTAGGCCATCGGCTTATTCCTCATGAAGCTATGGCGCACTCGCCCCCGCGGGCCATACGGCCTGGCCCGAGCGTGTTGCTGTGCGCGCTATACCGTGGGTCGTAGTGCCGATTATACGAGAATTGCGGTGGCTCTGCAAGACTGGTGACGCGCCGCGTCAGTCATGCGTCGCCAAGGCGCCCGGTCGGATCGCGGAGTCCGTTGAACCAGTCGGCGCCCGGCATGGCGCGCTTGCCGGCGGGTTGCACTTCCAGCAGTTCCAGGGCGCCCTGGCCTGTGGCCACCAGCGGCCCCCCCGCCGGACCGCGGCCAAGCAGGGTCCCCGGGGCGGAGGGTGCGCCTGGCGGATCGGGCCGGACGGCCGCGCTCAGGATGCGCAGGGGCTGGCCGCGCCAGTGGGAGTAGGCGCCCGGCCAGGGGTCGTAAGCACGGGTCATGCGTTCGATATGCGCTGCGGGCAACGACCAGTCAATCTGCCCGTCTTCTTTCTTAAGCAGGCGGGTGATGGTGGCGCGAGCGTGATCCTGGGGCTGGGGAGTGAGCGCGCCAGCGGCATAGGACTCCAGGGCCTCGACCAGGAGCCGCGCTCCGAGGCGGAACAGTTCTTCGGTGAGCGGTCCGGTCCGGGCGTCGGGCGGCAGGGGCACGGTGATCTGGGCCAGGATTGGACCGCTGTCCATCCCCTGGTCGAGCAGCATAATGCTCACCCCCGTCTCGGCATCGCCGGCCAGAATGGCGCCGGCCACGGGGGTGGGGCCGCGATGCCGGGGCAACAGCGAGGGGTGCACGTTCAGGTAGCCAAGGGGCGGGATGGCCAGCACGTTCCGGCGCAGAATCTCGCCGTAGGCGGCCACGATGCCCGCTTCGGGGCGCAACTCGGTCAGTTGCGCGACCACGTTCGAGTCGCGGAGCGTGGCCGGCTGGAGTACGGGCAATCCCAGCCGTTCGGCGGCCACTTTGACCGGCGGCGGTGTCAGCCGCCGCTCGCGGCCGGCCGGCCGGTCCGGCTGGGTGATGACCGCGGCGATGGTGTGGCCAGCGGCGACCAGGGCCTCCAGAGGATAGACGGCGAAGGCCGGGCTGCCTAGAAAAATTAGTCGCATGGCTTGCTCTCTCCTACGAGCAGCGGCGCGGCAGGTCGCGGCCAGCGCTCATACCATTCAACCGCTGGTGGTGGAGCGCAACGCGGCCAGACCGCTCGACAGGGTTCGCCGGTTCTGGCAGCTACGCCGGTAGAACCAGCGAGAAACCCGGCGTCCAGGGTCTGCCCCGGAGACGTCGGATTGGCCCTGGCAGGTCAGGGCGCCGCAGTTGCGGAGGATATCACGATTATAGTATAATGTACGGGTCATAAGTGGTCTGTAAATGAAATGCGCGGACGCACTACCAGTTCTCTCATGGTCTAAGAATGTCAATCTCCTGGATGCGCTAAAATCTTCACTGAAATTGCCGTCAATAGCATCTCCGATGAGTAGACGTAAGCGGTTGGAAGCCATGATGCGGTGTTAGCCGTCTGCATATGAACAGAGGCGCTGATGCACGCCTTGATCTTTGACGGAACGCTCCGCTTCGTGACCGACTATCCCGAGCCTCCCCTTGCGCCCGGCGAGGCGCTGGTTCGTCCCCATCTGGCCGGCATCTGCAATACGGATATCGAGATCACCCGCGGCTACATGGGCTTTCGCGGGGTGCTTGGCCATGAGTTTGTCGGCACGGTAGCGGCCTGTGAGGACCCGGCGTGGCTCGGACGGCGCGTGGTGGGAGAGATCAACGCGGCCTGTTTGCGCTGCCCCACCTGCCAGCGCGGTGATTACCCCCATTGTCCCCGGCGCACTACCCTGGGCATAGACCGGCGCGATGGAGCGATGGCCGACCTGGTAGCGTTGCCCGTTCACTGTTTGCACCCCGTGCCCGAGACGCTCAGCGATGAGCAGGCGGTATGGGTTGAACCGCTGGCTGCCGCGCTCGAGATCCTGCAACAATGCCACCTTCGCCCCGAAGACCGGGTCGCGGTGGTTGGCGACGGCAAGCTCGGAGCGATGATCGTGCAGGTTGCCCGGCTGCCGGGTTGCGCGGTGACGCTGGTAGGGCGGCATCCAGAACGCTGGGAGCTTTATCGCCGCCAGGGAGTGCGCTGCGTCAGCGCCGCGGAGGTTGCCGGCGAGCAGTTCGACGTGGTGGTTGATTGCACCGGGCAACCCGCCGGCCTGGCTACCGCGCGCGCCCTGGTGCGGCCACGGGGCCGCCTGGTGCTGAAAAGCACCTTTCATGCACCCTCCGAGTTAAACCTGAGCATGCTGGTTGTGGACGAGATCACCCTGATCGGTTCGCGCTGCGGCCCATTCGCGCCGGCCCTGCGCTTGCTCGAGCGCGGCTTGATCGAAACCGCCCCGCTTATCAGCGCCCGGTACGACCTCCGCGATGGCGTCGCCGCCTTTGCCGCGGCCCTGGGAGCGATGAAGGTGCTGCTACGAATCCAGCCGGAAGGCGCCGGTCTGTGACCTCGTGAGGATACGTCAAACCCCACAACACGGCGGTTCATCCGATGGCACGAACGCGTCAAACGATTCTCATCGGCGATGATGACCGGCAGTTCTGCCAGTTGATAACCCTGTTGCTGGTCGAGGCGGGCTTTGCCGTCCTTGTCGCCCACGACGGTCATACCCTGGTGCGCCTGGCCCAGGAACGCCTGCCGGATCTGATCCTGATTGACCTGGTGATGCCGCATCTGGACGGGTACGAGGCATTGCGCCAACTGCGCAACGATACTCGCACCGCGCACCTGCCAATGATCATTGTAAGTGTTCGCGGCGCCCCCCGTGACCTGGTAAAGGGCTTTGAGAACGGCGCCGATGATTTTGTTACCAAGCCAGTGATCGGAACCGAACTCATCGCCCGGATACGCGGTCACCTGCGCCGGGCCGCGCGCCACCCGGTGCATAGCCCGCTTACGGGTCTGCCGGGCAATACCCTCCTCCTTGGCGAGATGCGGCAGCGTCTGGGCCAGCGGCTTCCCTTCACCCTGCTTCACGCCGATCTGGGCAACTTCAAGGCCTTTAACGACTTCTACGGCTTCGTCCGGGGTGATATGGCCATCCGCGAACTCGCCGGGTTGCTGGGCGAGGCGACCCGCCGGGAGGCAGGGGCCGCCTTTCTTGGTCACATCGGCGGCGATGACTTCGCCATTCTTTGCCCGCCGGACCGCACGCGGGCGCTATGTCGCGACATTATCACGGGCTTTGAGGCGCTCGTGCCAAAACTCTACGAGAGTGAGGAACTGGCGCGCGGCTATCTGGAGACCCGTGATCGCGACGGCGCCTGGCGGCGCTTCCCGCTGATGGGCCTGGCGATTGGCGGGATCGTCTATCACGCCGGACAGACCCGCGATGTCGAGGACCTCAGCCGCCGGGCCGCCTCCATGAAGCAGGTGGCCAAGCGCTACCGCCACAGCGCCTACGCGGTCGATCCTGCCGATGGCTCGCCCTACTGGGTGGGCCCCTGATGAGCGCCGATTTTGGATTGAGCATACGGTGTCTGGACCTGGTCGGTCTGGCGCTGAACCGTCACCGGTCGGAGGCGGGGAAGATCCGGCTGCCCGCACCTCTGGCGGATGTAAGCATTTTGAAGCCCGTTGCTCCAGTCGGCTCCTTATAAAACAAATAGAACACCTTCTTGATCTGCACGAAAAACCCCTTACAATAAGGGCAAGAGCGCCTGGACCCGCGCGGGCCTGCATCCCGCCGGGATGGAGCCGCGTTGATGAACCTGCTGCTCCTTGCCGCTGTTGTTCTGCTGGGGCTGTGCCTCGCCGGTCTGCTGGTGCTGGCCTATCGCTGGCGCATGTCAGTGCGCAAGCATCGCGCTGCCGAGCAGGCTGCCCAGGCGGAAGCCACCTCCGTTCTCGATCTGGTAACGCGCGCCGAGCGAGGCGCCACGGTTGCCGCCCTGCCCGAGCCAGAGAGTCCCCGGGGCTGGCGCGCATGGCTGGCCGAACAGCCGCGCTGGCTCTGGGGCCTGATGGCTGCGCTTACGCTCGTCGTTGGCGTGGCCCTCTATCTGCTCCTCAGCCCGCTGTTCGTTCCTCCCGCCGCGCGCTATATTGTGGCGGTGGCGCCGTTTGAAGATGGCGGTGATGGGCAAACCGGCCGCAATGTCGCCGTCACGCTGGCCCGCGAGATCGAAGCGGGTTCGCAGGGGGCCATCGTCGTCCGCCTGGTCGAGCGCCGCCCCGGCACGACCCAGGAGGCGCTGGAACTGGCCACCGCCCTCAGCGCTGACATATTGATCTGGGGGCAGGTCGAGCCGGGCGCCGTCCTCGACAGCCCCTCGCTCCAGCCACGCCTGATCTATCAGCCGACCGGGCCGTATGCGCCGAATGGCTGGGATGGGTACCTGGGGCGTTTTGCGATGCCACGGAGCTACACGGTGGCCAGCGCGCCAATCAACGGGCGGGCCACGCTGACGCCGTTGATCCTCGCCCTGCACGCCTATGCCCGCGGCGACGCTGATCGGGCCTTCACCGTCCTCGGACGCCTGTTGGAGGACTACCCGCAGTTGCGCGCGCCGTTGCCGCGGGCCCTGCGCGGCAACGTGCTGTGGGCGCGCCGGGCCTACAGCGCCGCGGCGGAGGAGTACCGTCTCGCCCTGCAAGAACCTTCCGACGAGCAGGCTCTGCTGGCCAACAACCTCGGCGCGGTGCTCCTCGATGGCGGGGACCCGGCGGCGCTCAGCGCCCTCGCCGAAGCAGTCCGCTTGCTGGAAGGGCACGACCTGGGCGAGCTGCGCGTCAATCTGGCGTTGCACGCTTTGCGCGAGAACCGTCCCGGCGATGCGAAGACCGAACTGGAGCAGGCGCGCAACCTGTTGCCCGCCCACGCCCCCCTGTTCCTCGCTCTGGCGACGGCGTACCGCGAAAGCGGACGACTCGATGAGGCCGCCGCCGCGCTCGAGGCGGCCCGTCGCGCCCGTGGTCCCGACAGCCAGGTGATCGTCCCGATCTATCGCCCGATGTACCGGCAGCGCGTTGATGCCGCCCTGAGCGAGGAGGGCGCCCTGCTCGACCTGGCTCGCCGCATAGGCGCTCGCGGCCCGTTGCTCTGGGAGCTGGAGGCGGGGCCGGAGGTGTCTTCCGCCGATCTGACCGCTGCGCGGGACGGGCTTGATCGGGCCGCTGATCTGAGCGTCCGTGCAATGACGCAGTGGCGCCAGCGCGCTATCGCCGACGGCGCCCGCTCGGGCGAGGCCGGGTTCGTCGGGAGCGGTCAGGCCGAACAGGCCAGACTGCATGCCGATCGGCAGCGCTTTTACCAGGCGGTGGTGGAAATGGAACAGGCCCGCGTCCGTCCGCGGATGCGCTCGGGCCTGAGGGCGCTGGTCGCCGCTGCAACCCCGCGCCCGGCGTACCTGGTCACTCTGGAGGAGTTGCAGCGGCGCCGCCCGGGCGACCCGCGGATCACCGCCGCCATCGGGCGTGCCTACCGCCTCCAGGGCGATCTTGACGCCGCCGAGCGGGCCTACGCGCAGACGGTGCAACTTGCGCCCCAGGCCCCGGAGGGTTATGCCGGGCAGGGGGCGGTCGCCCGCGCCCGGGGCGATCTGCCGCAGGCAATTGAGCGCTACTCGCTCGCGCTGGAGCGCAATAACGCCTTTTTCCCCGCGCGGGTGGAACTGGCCGCCATTGCCGAGGCCCAGGGTGATCTCCAGGGGGCCGCAGGGCAACGCCGCGCGCTTCTCGAACAGCGCCCGTCGTCGCAGACTGCCGTGGCCCTGGCGCGCACCCTGCGGCAGATGGGGCCAGAGTTCTACCTTGAAGCCGAGGAGATCCTGACCCCGTACAGCAAGTCCAGCGCCGTCGCCGCTGTAGAACTCGGCCAGTTGTACGAAGCCGCCGGTCGCTCTGATGCCGCCCGTGATGCCTATGCCGACGCCCTGGATCTCGATCCGCGGTCGGCGCCGGCGTTGCTGGCGTTGGGCAAGCTGGCCGTCGCGGAGAATGACTATCGGACCGCCGAACGGCTGTTCCGGCAGGCGGCGCGCGTTGACGAACAAAACGTCGCCGCGCGGCTGGCTCTGGCCGATCTCTACTACGGCCCGCTGAACGACCCGCGGCGGGCGGTGCAGGAGTATCGCCGCGCGCTGGATCGGGGCGTCGCCGACGCGGAGAAGCTGGTCGCGATCGGCGATGCCGCCATGGCCCAGGAGCAGTATAACCTGGCCCTGGAAGCCTACACCGAGGCGGTAGCCCTCCGACCAGGCGAGGCGGCCTACCAGCACCGCCTCAGCCGGGCCAGCTTCGCCGCCAAGCAACTGCCGCGCGCGGCTCAGGCCGCGAATATGGTGCTGGCTCTAACGCCCGATCTCGGCGATCCGGCCCAGGCGTTGCTGCGCGCCGAGGCTCTGGTGACCCTGGGCGACGTGCAACGGCTCAGCGGGGATTTCGAGTCGGCGGTAAACAGCTACAACCAGGCGCTGCAGATCAACCCCGCGCTCATCCCGGCCCGGCTCGGTCTGGGCCTGGTCGCCGTAGGGCAGGGGAACTGGGGCGTCGCAAGCAGTTACTTCCAGACCGCAGCGAATTCCCCCGGCGGTCAGGACGACCCGCTGGCGCAGTTCTGGCTGGCCGAGGGGCTGCTGCGGCAGGGCGACTATGCCGGCGCCGAGGCTGCCTACCGGCGCGCCCTGCAACTGCAACCGGTCTTTCCAGAGGCCCATCTGGGCCTGGCGCACCTGTACCGCGCTCGCGGCGACATCCGCGTGGCCACGGAAGAAGTGCAGCTTGCACTGCAACAGCGCGGCGACTACGCCGAGGCTTTGCTGTTCCAGGGCAAGCTCTACCAGGAGCTCGGACGCACCGCTGAAGCCAGAGCGGCCTACGACGCCTCGATCCGCGCCAACAACCGCATCCCTGAAACCTTCTACCGGCGGGCCATGCTGTTCATGCAGGCAGGCCGCGAGGATCGGGCCATCCGTGACCTGCAACGCGCCATACGGTTGCAGGAGAACTTCCCCGAAGCGCATTACTGGCTGGGACGGGCCTACTATGCCCAGGGGCGTCTCGAACCCGCCCTGAAGAGCTTTCGGCGCGCCTTCGAGCTGAACGCCACCTATGTTGATGCGGTGTTCTTCATCGGCCTGGTTTCCGAGGATCTGGGACGTACTGCTGATGCTATCAGCGCCTACCAGACGGTCATTAGCATTGACCCGAACAGCTACTTCGCCAGCAAGGCGCGTGATCAGATCAGCCGGCTGACCTGATTCCCGAGTCGTATGAGCACGTTCAAGCAGTATCGTATTGCCCTCCAGATCTTTCAATCCAATCGTCTCCGCCGCGATTACCGTGACCTGGCCGAGATCCCGCAGTACCAACCGGTTGGCGAGTTCTTCTTCAATGAGATCTACGGACCGCGCGACTTCACCGAGCGCGATCGAGGCGCGCGCCGGCTGCACCAGTTCATTCACGCGTTGCCGGGCGTGCGCCTGCGTGATGTGGAAGAAGTGCTCGAATTGCTCGATCTGACCAATCGCCTGGACGATGGCCTGGCGCTGATGATGCTTGAGCGCGGGGTTGGCACCGATTTCGACGAGGCGACCTACGAGCGGTTCTACTATCTGGCCGACAACTATGACGACCGCCTGCAACAACTCGAACTCGTTCGCAGCAGCCTGTACAATGTCTTCCGGCTCTCGCGCTCGCACCTGCTGGGCATCGGCCTGCACCGTTCGCGGCTGCTGGCGCGCCTGCTGTCCATGGAGGCGGCCCACGAGTTTCTGGTCAAAGGCTACGACGCCTTGCAGGGTGTGACCAGCATTGACCACTTCGCGGTAACGGTGTATGATCGGGAACTGGCGCGGTTGAACCGAATCTATGGACGCGAAAGCTGATCTGCCACTGCCGCTCTTCGTGGTGATCCCCGCCGTGCCATTTCTGATGGGCACGCCGGAAGAGGCCCTGGGCGAGCTGGCGCGGCGCTATGGCGGCACGCGCGAGAGCTACCGCGAAGAGGCGCCGCGCCACGAGGTGTTGCTGCCAGCCTTCGCCATCGCACAGACGCCGGTCACGAACGCCCTCTACGCGGCCTTCGTGGCGAGTGCTGGCGCGCCGGCGCCCCTGGCCTGGCGGGGAGCGACGCCGCCCTCGGAGTGGCTGGATCACCCTGTTGTGGATGTAAGCTGGAACGAAGCGCGGGCCTTCTGCGACTGGCTGGCGCGGCAGCCGGTCACCTTCCGCGATGTTAACGGCAACCTCCTCGCGACGCGCGGCGGGCCGCGGCTGCCCACCGAAGCGGAGTGGGAGCACGCCGCCCGTGGCTGTGATGGCCGCGCCTTTCCCTGGGGCGAGCTGTTCGACCCTCGCCGCGCCAACACCCGTGATGGCGGGCCAGGGGCCACTACGCCGGTTGGCGCCTATCCGGCGGGCGCCAGTCCCTACGGTGTGCTCGATATGGCCGGGAATGTCTGGGAGTGGACCGCCAGCCTCGACGCGCCCTATCCCTACCACCCTGATGATGGCCGCGAGGACCTGACGGCGCCCGGGCGCCGGATCATGCGCGGGGGCTGCTATGCCAATCCTCCTGGCTACGCCCGCTGCGCCTGTCGCTTTCGCTTGCTGCCAACGGTGCGGAACGAGTTTACCGGGTTTCGCCTGGCTGTGAGCCTGACGGTCGAAGGGAGCAAGGCATGACCATCAAGTATACCCGTTGGCTGCGCAGCTATGTCGGGCACCAGTGCATTCTGCAGGTGCGCGCGAGCGCCTTTGCCCGCAACGAGCAGGGCGGCATTCTGCTCTGCCGGCGGGCCGATGTGATGTTGTGGGACGTGCCCGGCGGCACTATCAGCCTCGACGAAGTGCCGGCGCGTGGCATGACCCGCGAGGTGCAGGAGGAGACCGGTCTGGTGCTGGAGGCCGAACGGCTGATCGGCGTCTATGGCGGCCCCGATTTCCACTGGACCTACCCCAACGGCGACCAGGCGCAGATCCTGGCCATCTTCTTCGCCGCGCGCATTGTAGGCGGCGAGTTGCATCCCGCCGGCCATGAGAATGTCAATGTAGGCTTCTTCTTGCCCGATCATCTGCCCCCCCTCCTGCCGCGCACGCGACGCATGCTGCGCGATGCCTTCACCGGGCGCGCCGAGGCGTACTTTGACCGCTGATGCGATTTTGGATTTTGGATTTTAGATTTTGGATTGGTCTCTGGCGCGAGCCCCGGCACCTGCCGCAATCGCCCTATGCCCTTTCCTGTTGAATACAGGGCTGCATAGCATCGCCATGTCTCCCCGTGACCCCACAAATCCAAAAACCAAAATCTAAAGTCCAAAATCGTATCAGCGCGCCCGCACGTACTGCATCGGCGCGGCCTGGCGCGCCAGGCCCTTGAGTTCCAGCAGAGCCAGCGCCGCGGCGACAGTGGGGGCCGGCAGTTCAACCGCTCGTCCGAGTTCATCAATGTGACGCGGTTCGTGGCTCAGCGCAGCCAGCAGCGCCGCCTCCACCGGGTCGGCAGGCAGTTCGATGCGCGCCTCGGACTGGGCGCTGGCGGCGGTCAGATTAAGCGCGGCGAGAGCGTCGTCGGCGGAGGCGACGAGGGCGGCGCCGTCGCGGATGAGTTGCAGACAGCCCGCGCTCTGGCGCGAGAAGATGGACCCCGGCACGGCCAGCACGTCGCGGCCCTGTTCCAGCGCGAACTCGACGGTGATCAGCGCGCCGCTGCGCTCGCCGGCCTCGACCACCAGCGTGCCGCGGCTCAGGCCGCTGATGATGCGGTTGCGGGGAGGGAAGTTGGCCGCGGCGGGGGCGGTCCCCAGCGGGTAGTCGCTCACCAGGGCGCCCTGAGCGATGATGCGTTCGGCCAGGTCGCGGTGGCGCTCGGGGTAGGGGCGATCCACGCCGCAGGCCAGCACCGCCACGGTGCGCCCCCCGGCGTCGAGCGCGGCGGCATGGGCGATGGCGTCAACCCCCAGGGCCAGCCCGCTGACGATGGTCACTCCGGCGCGAGCCAGGTCGCCGGCCAGATGCCGGGCGGCTTCACGGCCGTAGGGGGTTGGCGAGCGGGTGCCAACCACGGCGATGGCCCACTCGTCGGCAGGGGTCAGCGTGCCGCGAATGTACAGCAGGGGCGGGGCGCCGGGGATCTCGCGCAGCAGCCGGGGGTAGGCCGCGTCCTCGATACACAGCAAGGTGACGCCGAGCCGCGCGGCGCGCTCCAGTTCGCGGTCGAGGTCAACCCGTTCGCGAGTGGCGAGAAATGCCGCGCTGGTGCGCGCGTCAATGCCGGCGGCGGCCAGGTCGAAGGCATCGGCGTGCCAGGCGCGCTCCGGCGAGCCGCAGTGGGCGATCAGCCGCGCCAGACGGGCTGGCCCCAGCCCCGGCGCCAGGTTGAAGCCGAGATAGTAGCGGGTATAATCAGGATACATGCAAACTCCTTCTCTGCATGTACCGTTCTGTATCGCGGGAAGATACGAGGTTCGATTTTGGATTTTGGATTTTGGATTTTGGATTACTGAAACCTGGGGATGATGGTCGTGCGGCCTGTTCGGCGGCACTGGCGCTACGCCTGCGCGTCTGGTAAGCCGTTCGAGGCGAAGATGGCCCGCCTGATGACGGCGCATGCGCGCAAACGGCAGCCCCGGGCCGCCAGGCGTGATACGGGGGGCGCGGCCAGGTTGAAAGAAACCGGCCTATGAGCCTCAACACGGATCATCTGACCAACACGCTGCGCGCTCTCGAAGCCGCGCTGGCGCTGTATCAGCGCGCCGTTGCCGGCCAGGAGGTTACCGAACAGGAAATCTTTCGCATGGCTATCATCAAGGGCTTCGAACTGGCGCAGGAGGTCTCCTTCAAACTCGTCAGGCGCCGGTTGAAGGACTTCGGCTACGGCGCGCGCGTGCTGGACGCGACGCCGGTCAAGGAAGTGCTGCGCCTGGCCGCCCGGCATGGTCTGCTCACGCCAGACGAAGTCGAGCGCTGGTTTACCTACCGCGATAACCGCAACAATACGGCCCACGACTACGGCGAGGCGTTCGCGCGGGAAACGCTCACGTTACTCCCGGATTTCGTCCGTGACGCTCGCGCGCTGGCGGAACGCCTGCGGGCCGACCGGACGCTCGACGAGGAGGCGCCGTGACTATTCACGTCAGGCTCAACCTGCCAGCGCGTTACCTCGACCAGGTGCGCGCCATTCTGCGTCAGTACGCGCCGGCCTGCGATGTCTGGGCCTATGGCAGCCGCGTCACCGGCGGGGCGCACGAGGCCAGCGACCTCGATCTCGTCGTGCGCAATCCGCACGACTTGCAACGGCCCTTCGAGCGTCTCTTCGAGCTGCGGGAGGCGTTTGTGGAGAGCAACCTGCCCATTCACGTTGATGTTATGGACTGGGCGCGCCTCCCGCCGACCTTCAGGCAGGAAATCGAACGTAGCTATGTCGTCGTGCAGGCGGCGGAGGAGGGGGGCGATGGGGAGGTGGGGAATGTTCATACATGAACCGGCTCGCTGATACGGCGCGACTTAGCCGCGCGGTATCAGCGAGCCGGGGGCTACAGGGGCTGCAGCCCATGCTCACCTCAGACTCACCGCGTCGCGCCGTCGGCGACGGCCTGCGGCGCTGGATGTTCGCGCAGCAGGGCGACGATGTCGCGCTCGATGGACTCCGGCGTGTCGGTGGGCGCGTAGCGCCGGCGCACGTTGCCGTTGCGATCTACCAGAAACTTGGTGAAGTTCCACTTGATCGTCGGGAGGCCCAGGAAGCCGGGCTGCTCGGCCTTGAGATAGGCGTAGAGCGGGTGGGTCCGCGGCCCGTTCACGTCAATCTTGGCAAACATCGGGAAGGTGACGTCGTAATTCAGGCTGCAGAACTGCTGGATCTCGGACTCGGTTCCCGGTTCCTGGAAGCCGAACTGGTTGCAGGGGAAGCCGAGCACGACGAAGCCCTCGTCCCTGTAGCGGCGGTAGAGGGTCTCCAGCCCCGCGTACTGGGGTGTGAAGCCGCAGCGGCTGGCGACGTTGACGATCAACGTCACTTTGCCCTGGTAGGCGTCGAGTTTCTGGGGCGTTCCGTCTATCAGGTTGGCCGTAAAATCATAGATGGTCATTGATGTGGTCCTTGAAATTGTGCAAAACCTGTACAGAGGTAGTATACCCCGGGCCGGGCAGGCAAGCAACCTGGGACGCCCGGAACCCCGGCGGGTAGAGACGGCCCGCCGGGCCGTCTCCACACCACCCCGGGCCGGACGGGCGGGCAACCCGGAGCACACGCGCCAACCCCAGTTTCCCCGAAACCCATTACCCGGTTGAACCCAGACCATTCGCAATCGCGTTAATCGTGAGCAACAGGCGCGGCAGCAGCGCCCCATCGTCCTCGCCGCGCGCGCGCAGCGCCCGCCACTCGCGCAGCAGAGCGATCTGCTGGCGGTGCAGCACGCGCAGGCCGGGGTTGCGGGCCTCGATCATGCTGAAGATGTTGGGCCGACGCCGGGCCAGGGGGCCGTCATAGAGGCGTTCCAGCATCGTTACCGTGCGCCGGTATTCGGTGAGGATGCGCTCCAGCAGGGTCTCGCGCAACGCGGCGTCCTCCACCAGACCGGCGTACCAGCCCATCACCTCCGGGTCGGCGCTGGCGATGCTGGTGGCGGCGTTGCTGAAGATGTAGTGCAACGGCGCCCAGGTCAGGAAGTGCTGTTGCAGCGTTGCGAAGGTTGGCGGATCACTCTGGTGGAGGTGTTCAAGGGCGCTGCCAACGCCGTACCAGCCGGAGAGGAAGAAGCGTGCCTGGCTCCAACTGAACACCCAGGGGATGGCCCGCAGGTCGGCCAGGGTGGCCTGGCCGGTACGCCGGGTGGGCCGCGAACCGATACGGCTCTGTTCCAGGGCATCTATCGGGGTGGCCTGGCGGAAGAAGGTAAGGAAGCCCGCGCTGCCGATCAGGTCGGTGTAGGCAGCCCGGCTCACGGTCGCCAGGTGGTCCATGACCGGTTCGAGGACGTGCGTCTCGTCCGGCGCGTGGCGTTCGAGCACGGTGGCGCGGCTCACGCCCGCCAGGTACAGTTCCAGGTTGTAGCTGGCGGTCAGACGGTTGGCGTATTTCTGCGAAATCGCTTCGCCCTGTTCGGTGACCCGCAGATCGCCGCCCAGGGCGCCTGCGGGCAGGGCCTTGATGAAGCGGTGGGTTGGCCCGGCCCCCCGGCTGATCGTGCCGCCCCGGCCATGGAAGAAGCGGATGCGCACGCCGCGCTCCCGCCCCACTGCGGCCATGGCTTTCTGCGCCCGATACAGCGCCCACAGGCTGGCTACCAGACCGCCATCTTTGTTGCTGTCACTGTAGCCAATCATCACCTGTTGCACCAGATCGCGCTCGCCCCGCAACTGCCGCTGCAACTCCAGGCTCCGGCGGGTCAGGGGGTGATCGAGAAAGGCGGCCAGGATGGCCGCGCTACGCTCCAGGTCCTCAATGGTCTCGAACAGCGGGACGACTGCCAGGGGGCAGGCCGGGCCGTCGGGCGCATCGCGCAACAGGCCCACTTCGCGGGCGAAGAGGTAGACCACAAGCAGATCGGCCTCACTGCGGGTCATGCTGACGATCAGCGCCCCCAGACCCGCCGGCCCGTGGGTGTTGAGTTCGTCGAGCAGCACGCGGTAGCAACTGAGCACCGCGTCGGCTTCGGGGCCCACGCGCGCCGCCGGGCCGGCGAAGGGCCGCGGCGACTCCAGTTCCCGCTCCAGCAGCGCCATGCGCCGGGGCACGTCCCACAGGGTGACGTGGTGATCGGGAAAGCCGGCGACGGCCAGCAGTTGCCCCAGGGCCAGGTCGTGGAAGTGGCTGTTCTGGCGCACGTCCAGAGCGGCGAGGTGAAAGCCGAAGGTCTGGAGGCTGCGGATGACGGGATGCACGAAGTGTCGGGCCAGACGTTGCGCGCCCACGGCGTCGAGAGATGTGGCGAGGAGGTGCAGGTCGCGCTCGAGTTCGGAGGCCGCGCGGTAGTGATACGTTGCGAGAGGCAATGTGAGCGGCAGGCGGGCCAGCATCAGGTTGATCCACTGGCGCCATGCCTCGTTGGGATTGCGCTTCAGCGCCTGCGCGCCCGTCGGCCCCATCGCGGCGGTCACTTCAGCGATGCGTTCGAGAAGTTCCGCCGGGGGTGCCTGGAGCAAGTCGGAGAGGCTGAGGGACCGCGCCAGGTCGCGCAACTGATCCTGGATGATGCTCAGGGCCTGCTGCCGCAATTCGCCCAGGGTCTCGCGGGTGACCTCGGCGGTGACCAGGGGGTGCCCATCGCGATCCCCGCCGACCCAGGTGCCGAAGCGCAGCCGGGGCAGTCGCTCCACCCCGTCAATCAGGGCCGGATCGAAGCCCACTGTGGCCCATGCCTGCCGCAGGCGCTCGTCGAGCAGCCCGATAATATCGGGAAAGACGTTGCGCAGGTAGTGCAGGATGTTGCGCCGTTCGGAGGCTACGTCGGGTTTTTCCAGAAAGATCTCGCCAGTGCGCCAGAGCGTGGTCAGGCGCGCCAGCACCTCGGCACGGATTGACTCCTGCTCATAGGGCGTCCACCGGGTTTCACCGCGTTTGACCAGCAGCAGGTAGAGGGCGCGGTGGTGCTCGAGCACGGTGGCGCGTTTGGCCTCGGTGGGGTGGGCGGTGAGCACCAGTTCGACCCGCACTTCGGGCAGCGCGGCGGCGATGTCTTCGCCGGAGATGTCCCGTCCGCGCAACTGACAGAGGGCCTCGCCCCACAGCGCCGGCACAGCAGCCAGGCCGTTGCGCGTTTCCGTCAGCCGACGGTACTGCACCGCGGCTCGTTCTTCGACCATTTTGAGCAACTGAAAGCCAATTGAGAGGGCCTGGATCAGCCGTTCGGGGGGCGCTTCCAGCGGCGGTGTCGCGGGAGCTTCTGCTTCCAGCCAGGGGAGCGCCGCGGCCAGTTCCGGCTCTCCGGCTTCGCGCAGCACTTCGTGCAGACACTCCAGCACGAAGCGCCACTCATCGGTGAAAGTGTCAGGGTCAATGGTGAGGTAGTTGTGGACGGTCATCGGGCGCGTCCTCCTCTCCTTATCGGTCTGTGGAGATGTGGAGGTGCGGAGGTGTAGAGTTGGAGCTACGGAGCTGTTCGGACTCTGCGCGTCGTCGGCTGTGATCTCCGGATTGGGAGCTGGGTGGAGATGTAGAGCTGTGGCGATAGAGCTGTTCGGACACCTCCAACCTCCACAACCTCCACACTTCCACACCTCCACGTCCTACCCCGCCTCCCGCAGCGCCGCCACCCCATCGGTCGCCTCCCAGGGCAACACCAGTTCGGGCCGCCCGAAGTGGCCGTGGGCCGCCACGCGCTGGTAGAGCCGGCCTCGTGAACGGGCGGCCAGGCCGGCCAGATCGAAGCGGCGGATGATCCCGCCCACGCTAAAATCGAAGGCCCGCGCCACCCGCTCCGACAGTTCATCGTCGCTGAGCGCACCGGTGCCAAAGGTCTCCACCCGCACGCTCACCGGGTCGCGGAAGCCGATCGAGTAGCTGAGTTGCACCTCGCAGCGGGAGGCCAGGCCCGCCGCCACCACGTTCTTGGCCGCGTGGCGCGCGGCGTAGGCGCCGGTGCGGTCGATGCGGGTCGGGTCCTTGCCGCTCAGCGCCGCGCTGCTCTGGCGCGCGTAGCCCCCGTAGGTGTCGGCGCCGGTTTTGCGCCCGGTCAGGCCCGCGTGCAGGGCCGGACCACCCTCCACCACCGGGCCTTCGGGGTTGATCTGCAGGCGCGTCTCCGCATCGGGAACGAGCGGCTCGTGTTCGAACACCGGTTTGACCACCTGCTCAATGATCAACTGGCGCAGCCGGGCCAGGGGCAGATCGGGGTGACGCTGGCTGGCCACCAGGGTCAGGCTATGAATACGAAACGGCTGGTGGTCGCGGTACACGATGCCTACCTGCACCTTCCCGTCGGGCGCGAGATCGTCGCGGTGCTCGCGGCAGACGATGTCGAGGCGCTGCGCCAGGCGATTGGCCAGCCAGATCGGCAGCGGCATCAGCACCGGAGTCTGGGTGCAGGCGAAGCCAAAGAGCGTGACGTTCTCCTGGGCGACCAGTTCTGACAGGGCGCTCTCACGGTCGCGCAGGCTTGCGCGCAAGGCTGTCGGCTCTTCAAGCTGGTTAGTCATGACCGTACAGGTGCGGCCGTTGAAGCTGCCGCGGTCGTAGCCGGCCTCCAGGATGACCTCGCGGGCGACGCGGGGAATGTCAATGCTGGCAGTTGTCGCCGCCTTCAACGAGACGAACAGGATGCCCGTGGAAACAGCGCACTCGGCCACCACCCGCGCGGCGGGATCTTGCCAGAGAATATGGCCGACCAGGGCGTCGCTGATCTGATCGCAGAGCTTGTCGGGATGCCCTGCTGTAACGGACTCGGATGTAAACACATACTCACTGGCCATGGCTGGTTGCGTCTTTCCTGTCTACTCGATGCGGGCATTCGATGGCCTTCGTCAATTCACTGGCAAGATAGGGCACGCTGGCCAGCGCCAGCACCAGCAGCCAGTCCGACGGGCCAAGGGCGGCGGTTCCCAGGACCTGGCGCAGGCCAGGCATGAAGGTGGTGATGCTCTGGAGCCCCAGGCCGGCGGCTACGGCGAAGGTCATGTAGGGGTTTGTCGGCGAGGGTTGCCGGTCGAACAGCCAGCGTTTCTCGGAGCGACAACTGATGGCGTAGAGCAACTGTGAGGTGGTAAGGGTCGTGAAGGTCAGAGTGCTGGTCCGCGGTCCCATACCGTAGCGCGCCAGGCCCCAGCCGTAGGCGCCGAGGGCGACGGTGGTCAGGACGGCGCTCTCTACGCCGATGCGCCGCACGTCGCGGCGGTTGAACATGGCGGCGTGAGGGTCGCGGGGCGGCTGGCGCAACACGTCGCACTCCGGCGGTTCCAGCCCCAGGGCCAGTTCGGGGAAGACATCGGTGACCAGGTTAATCCAGAGCAACTGCAGGGGCGAGAGCGGTTCGCCGGCGCCGGCGGCGGTCGCCAGCAGCGTGATGGCGATTTCGCTGGTGTTGCTGGCGAGAATGAAGTGGACGGCTTTCTTGATGTCGCTATAGATCGTGCGTCCCTGCTCGATGGCTCCAACGATCGTCGCCAGATTGTCATCGCGCACGATCATATCGGCGACCTCCTGGGCCACCTCGCTGCCGCTTACGCCCATGGCGATGCCGATGTCGGCAGCGCGCAGGGCCGGGCCGTCGTTGATCCCGTCGCCAGTCATGGCCACGACGTACCCGGCTCGTTGCAGGGCCTGCACAATGTAGAGTTTGTGCGCCGGGCTAACCCGCGAGAAGATGTCCACCCGCTCGGCCAGGCTGCGCAGCACGTCGGGGGGCAGGGTTTCGAGTTGCGCGGCGTCGAGGCTTTCCAGGTGCCCTTCGTGGCCCAGGCCGATCTGCCGGGCGATTGCCGTTGCCGTGGCGCTCTGGTCGCCAGTGATCATAATTGTGCGCACCCCTGCCGCGCGCAGTCGTTCGACGAGGGCGGGGATCTCCGGTCGCGGCGGATCGGCGATGCCGGCCAGGCCGACCCAGATCAGGTCGCGGCGCTCCTCAGGCACCCCGTCGTCGGGCAGGTAGGCCACGCCGAGCACACGCAGGGCCTGGCCGGCCATGCGTTCGTTGTCCACCAGAATGCGCTCGCGGTCTTCCTCGGTCAGCGGGCGCACCGTCCCGGCTTCGCTCACCCGGTCGCAGAGGCTTAAAACCTGATCGGGGCTGCCCTTGACCGCCAGCAAGTAGCCGCTGCCGTCCTGGTGGAGCGTGTCCATGAACCCGCGCCCCTCGCTGCGGAGGCGCGTTCGTAGCAGAGGATAGCGCGCGCGCAGGGCCTCGATGTCAATTCCCTGTTCGAGCGCAGCGCGAACGAGGGCGGTCTCCGTCGGCGTGCCCAGGAGCCGCGGGCCGTCCGCAGCGGGTTCCAGGCGCACTTCGCTGCAGAGGGCCGTCAGGCGCAGCAGTGCTTCGAGATCGGGGCTGCCGCCGGGGGGCAGGGCCTGGCCCTCGACGCTGAAGCCGCCCGCGCCGTGGTCGTAGCGCCGGTCGCCTGTCACGACCATCACCAGGGTCATCTCGTTACGGGTGATGGTGCCGGTCTTGTCGAGGCAGAGGAACTCCACGGACCCCAGCGTCTCTACGGCTACCAGGCGGCGCACGAGCACGCCCTGCTGTTCGAGGCGGCGCAGGCCGATGGCCAGGGTAGTGGTGGCGACAGTGGGCAAGCCTTCGGGCACGGCGGCCACAGCCAGGGCCACAGCGGTCTTGAACATCTCCAGGAGGCCCTGGTTCCGCGCCAGACCGATGCCGAAGACTACGCCGCAGAGCGCCAGCGACCCGGCAACCAGTTGCCCGCTCAGCGTGCGGAGCTGGCGCTGCAAGGGCGTTTCGGGCTGCTCGGCCTCGCCCAGCAGCCGCTGGATCTCGCCGATCTCGGTGGCGACCCCCGTCGCCACCACCAGGGCCCTGCCGCTGCCGCCGGTGACTACTGTGCCGCGGTAGACCATATTGGTGCGGCTTCCCAGGGGCACATTGCGCTGGTCGAGCGGCGCGACGCTCTTGTTGACCGGCACGCTTTCGCCGGTCAGCGCCGATTCGTCCACACTGAGGTGATCGGCGACGATCAGGCGCGCGTCGGCGGGCACGGCCATGCCGCGGCGGAGGATGATCAGGTCGCCGGGCACAACAAGTTTGCCCTCCAGTTCGCGTTCCTGGCCGTCGCGCACCACCACGGCATGCGGTTCCACGCCCCGGTTCAGCCCGGCGATGGTCTGCTCGGCCCAGTATTCCGTGGTGAACCCGATCCCCGCGTTCAGGGCCACCACACCCAGGATCACCACCCCGTCCACCAGGCCGCCCGTAACGATTGACACCAGCGCCGAGACGCCGAGCAGGGCCACGGGCAGGCTGGATAGCTGTTCGAGCATGATCTGCAGCGGTGAGCGGCTGACCGCCTGGGGCAGGAGGTTGGGGCCATACTGACTGAGCCGTTCGAGAGCGACCGCGTGGCTCAGGCCGCGATCAGGCGAGGTGTCGAGCAGGGTGGCGGTTTGCTCGATGTCGAAGATGTGCCAGGGATGGTGCGCCTGGTGGCGGCGCCCGCCCTCGCTGGCGTCTTCGCCGCTGAGGATGCGCCCGACGGTGCGCTCAACTTCCGCGTGGGTAAGCGGTGCGGCGAAGCGCAGCAGCAGCGTTCCCGTCAGACTGCTGGCAACCACGCTGATGATCCCGGCACGGCCCCGGAGGGCGCGTTCCAGGCGCGCCTTCTCGACCTCGTTGCGGTAAAGCTGGGCGATACGCAGGCGCAGTCGGCCCGGCGAGCGATGCACCACCGCAACGCCCGCCGCCGGGGCCGCACTGACCACCGGGGCGGGCAGAACGAGCGCCGGGGATGGCGCGGGGGAGATGACCGGCCCCGGCAGCGCAACAGGCAGCGGCGCCGGTGCCGGCGGCGCTTCCGCTGCCACACGCTCGCGCGCGACGCGCGGCGGCAGGGTGATCACGTCCAGCGGATAGGTCTGGCTGATGACGTGGCCAGCGGAAACGGCCAGCATATCCACCGGTGCGCCGGAGCGATCGCGCGCCCGCCGCAGCCGCACCAGCACCTCCTCGTTCATCCGCATCCAGGACATGCGGATATCGCCCCGGCGCAGGGAAACCTCATTGCGGTCATCAATCGCCAGCAGCAGTTCGCGGTTGACGTGCAGGCGCATACGCCCCACGCCCAGGCGCTGGTACAGGGTGAGCGGGCGGGTCAGGCGCAGCAGCACTGTGCGGGTCTCGCCGTCGGTGGGGAGATGCACCGACTCAAGGGCCTCGATCACCTGGCGATCCTGGAGGATGGTGTCAAACGTCGCGCGCAGGCCATACTGGTCGAGAGCAGCGCGAAACACGTGGCCCGGAATGGTGCGGCAGGGCAGCGTGGTCAGCGCCACCAGCAGGGTGCGCGCCGTTCCCCCGCCGGCGAAGACCTCTTCAAGCAAGGCGCTCAATTCGGCCATGCCGCAGTCACCGGCCCGCTGGGATGGTACTCCACTCATACAAGCTTACCCGGCTGCGCCGCATACGAACAGTTTCCCCGGGAGGGCGCGGACATTCTAAACCCTCGCATCAGGCGGGGGGCATTTCCTTCGAGCGCAACCCGGAGGGTTGCTACGGGGTTCCCCCAGATATCACCCACGGTTACGGCGATTGCGATGCACGGCCAGGATGGTAGCGGCATTGGCGAGCAGGGTGCTGGCCGGACCGAGAGCCTGGCCGCGGGCCAGTTGCACCACCCCCGCGCCTACCAGCCCCAGGAACAGGATCGTCTCCAGATCCAGCGCGCCCTGGGTGCGGTGCTTGATCGCATGTTCAAGGCGATCAATGCGATCTGCCACCACATCGAGCACCGAATACTCCGGCATTCGGGGCGGTTCGAGGGTGAAGAGCTGGCTCGCGCTGGCGGCGCTGGCCAGTTCATCAAGGTCGCCATGGAAGTGCAGCAGGATACTGGCAGTCAGCGGATTGGCCTCGGCGTAGGCTACCCCAGGACATGCGGCGAGATCGCGCTCGGCGCGCTCGAAGAAGGCGGCGTCACCCTTGCGCGCCGGAATGCGCAGGCGCAGCCGCTCGCCGGCCTGGTGGGCGACAAAGGCTACTGGCAGCATAGCGACCCCCCGGAGCGTTTGATTGCGGATTTTGGATTGCGGATTTACGATTGTAGCTGGCTTATGGTGCATTGGGCCATGCTCACCTCCGCGCTGTGGTCCGAACGAGTCGCCTGGAAAAACATAGCGTCCCCCCTGGGCGCGATGAGCAACTTGGGCGTAGTGCATCCGGACCAGCTCGTCCTCGCGCTGGCGTCCGGGCGAGTCGCCTGGAGCGGCGCTAGGCTTCGGGCGTCACATCGGCCGGCTGCTCATCGGCGAGCAGTTCGGCCAGCAGGTCGCCGCCGTTGTTTGCTGGCGCCGGCCGGGGCATAGCCCGTTCCGCCTGCAACTCGGCCTGGACCTCGGCAAGCAGATCGCTGAGCGACTCGGCGGTGAGCGCCAGGGCCTCACGACCCCGCTCGAAGCCCAGCACGGCCAGTTTCAGCCCGCGCTTGGTCAACGTGCGGGCATGGGGCGCCAGGGCCGGCGCGAGATCACGGGCGGCGAACGTCAGCCCGACTCCGACGGCCAGCCCGGTTAGAAAACTGAGCGAGTTGTTCACACTACCTGATCCTTCCCTGACAGGTCCGTTGGCTGACATGGTACCGCATCTTGCGGTGTGTGCAAAGTCATTGTCAAGGAAGGTCTGGGAAGGCGTCGCCCTCCCAGACCCTTGACGAGCAGGGGCGTCAGGAAACCTCGTTTCCCCATACTCCTTTGGATTCGGTGATCGGCAGGAGGAGGTCGCTTTCCCCCTCCCGCTCCCAGAGCCTCGACGAGCGGGGGCGTGGGGAAACCTGGTTTCCCCACCCCCCTCTGATGGGCGGGAGGAGGTCGCTTTCCCCCTCCCGCTCCCAGAGCCTCGACGAGCGGGGGCGTGGGGAAACCCGGTTTCCCCACCCCCCTCTGATGGGCGGGAGGAGGTCGCTTTTCTCCCTCCCTCTCCACCGCAGGTGGAGAGAGAGGGAGCCGGGAGGAGGGTGAGGACCATACCGCCACGGCACGGTGGTCATTTCTTCTCGTTCAAGCGGTTCCCGGCGGAGTATACTGCCTCTGGTTCCTCCTGCCGCCGCCGCCGGAGAGGAGCGCCAATGAACGAACTACCGCTGCCCGCCTGTGCAGCCTATCCCGACCGCCCGCTCCGGCGGGCCATTAACAGGGTGCCGTGCGCCATCGTATCGTGGGGGCCTGCCCGGACCGTGGGGGGGTCCGAGAGAGGTTTGCCCTCCCACGAAGCCTCTTTCCTTGTCTGGTTAGAGAAGGATGGGGAAACTGGGTTTCCCCGCGCCCCTGTCTGTCTGGAAAGAAGCGGAAACTATGGGCAGACGTCTGCTAATCCTTGCTCTTGCCCTTGTCATAAGCATTGCGGTGCTGCCATGGCCATGGCTGCTCGCGGGCCAGGCGCAGGAAAGGCTGGTCATCGCCAACGTCCGGGCGGGCGCGGCGCGGGTTGAGCAGTATGGCAAGTTTGAAGTGACCTTTGAGGTCAACGGCTCCATAGCCAGTCATCCGGCCTATCCCTTCGACCCCGCTCCGCCTGCCGGCGTGCCCGCCAGGGTCGGCATCAGCGTGGACGGTCTGTTCAGTCCGGATGACTGGAAGACGGTGATTACTCAGCCAGGCTTTCTGTACCAGGATTACGAGCGCCGGTGCATTGGCGGCGCCGAGGCCAACGACTGCGCGAATGGCTCGGAGTGGCTGTATCCCCGCGGCGCACCGGTCTGGAAGGTGCGCTTCGCGCCGCAACAAGCAGGTGTCTGGCGCTATCGCCTGCGCGCCAGGGATGCTTCCGGCGTCGCCTTTAGCGATGTTGGCACGTTCACCGTCACACCGCCGGTCTCGCCGCACAACCATGGCTTTATTCGCATAGCCCGGCGCGATCCGGGCTATTTCGAGTATGCCGACGGCTCGCCGTTCATCGCTGCGGGGCACGGCGCGGGCTTCGACAGCGAGCGCTTCACTTACCACGTCGATGCCGAAATGCAGCGGTTTGAACGCTACCGGATCAATTTCTTGCGAGTGTGGATGAGCGGTAGCGGCATTTTCATGGCCCCATGGAATCCCTGGCACTCGCACCACCTGCCCGGTGAGGGCGGTTACCTCAACCCGTCGAGCCTGAGCTATGCCAAAGCCTACGCGGATCATCAGTTCGCGCTGCGGCTGTGGGATTATGCCGATCCCGCGGTGGAAAACCGGCGCAACCCGTGCATGTTTCAGGGCTTCTCGAACAACATCGCCGTCAGGCCAGACACCGCCTACCTCATTCGCGCCCGGGTGCGGGCGGTTGGCGTGAGCGGCCCGCGGGACGCTCGCTACCCATACGGGTTCACTATCCGGCGCGGGGGCTGGCTGGGCGAGACGTGCGCCGATCCCGCCTCGACCGCCGCAGGGACGACACGCCTGGTCGAGTTTGTCAATGGCACCACGGGCTGGACCGAGCTCACAGGCACGTTTACTACCGGGCCGAACGACTTCTTCCTCGATAACTTCTACCTGATCCTGGAGAATACCACAGGAGGCGACGTTTTCGTGGACGAGGTCTCGGTGCAGGAGTGGAACGGCCGCACGACCGTCGGCGGCGAGGTGTTGTGGAAGAACCGCTTTGCCTACCATCGCTACTTCGACCAGGCGCCCTCCTGGCAATGGGACTATGTGCTGGAGCAGGCCGCCCAGGCCGGGGTGACGATCCGCCCGGTCGTTCTGGAGAAGAACGACTGGATCGCCAATCATATCGCCCTCGATGGCAGCCTGGTTGGCGGGTACTACGATCTCGACAACGATCGCTTCTATGCCGCGCCGAACACGGCGGTGCGGCGCTACCACGAGTATTTCTGGCGCTACCTGATCGCCCGCTGGGGCTACTCCCGCGCGGTGCATTCCTGGGAGTTGCTCAACGAAGGTGATCCGTACAACAGCAACCACTACGCGCAGGCGGACGCCTTCGGGCGCTTTGTGCGCGCCAACGATCCCTCGCGCCATCTGGTTACGACCTCAACCTGGCACAGCTTTCCCATTGCCGAGTTCTGGGGCAATCCGACCTACAGCGGGGTAGACTACGCCGATGTTCATGCCTACGCCTGTTGCGGGGCGCTTACCGCGGGCTGGGCGCAGCAGATTGGCCCTCCCCTGGTCTTCGAGAGTCGCCCCGACTATGTATTCGGCGGCACTGGCTCCTCCGTGCGCATCCCCGGAGTAGAGCAGTTTAACACCGCCGGTGGCACGCCCCGCGCCCTGGTCATTCGCGGCGCGGGCGAATGGGTGATCCGCTATCGCATGCGGGCCGAGAACTTCACCGGCGCCTGCGGCTATGACCAGCCGAACGATCTCGCTGGCCCGCGCCTGTTGTGGATCCTCGATCATGGGCAACCGGATAGCCGCTCTAATGTGGTGCCGGCCGCTGCAAACGGCCAGGAGTTCCTATGCAGTGCACCCGCCGGAACCTACTCCTGGCGCACGTTTGATAGCCGCTACCTGGCTGACGGCGCTCCCGCGCCACGCTTGGCGCGCCTCATCATCAACGACGACAGAATCCACACGCTCGCCATCTACTTTCAGAATGGGTTCGGGACTGGCGGTGCGGCATGGATTGATGAGGCGGAACTGATCGCGCCCGACGGGCAGCCGATTTACCTGAATGGATCGTTTGATCTCACCCCTTTGAACCACGATACCGCCTTGCTTACCGCCGCGTATAGCTGGCAGATCGGAGGACGCAGCCGCTCAGGTCCGCGCAAGCCGGTCACCCGCGGGGAGGTGGCCCTGGGCGACGCGAACGACTATCGGGGGGATGCCACCCACGACCAGCGCCGCGATACGCGCGGGATCTGGCTCCACAATTTCATCTGGGGACAGATCAACGCCGGCGGCCTCTACGAGTTGTACTGGGATGCTGAGAACATGCGGCGTTACAACCTCTACGGTCACTTTAAGGCCTACCGCGACTTCATGGATGGCATCCCGCTGAACAATGGGCGCTATGCCGAGGCGCGAGCAGTCACGTCGCACCCTGACCTGCGCGCATGGGGACAGGTTGATCGCGTCGCCAATCGCGGCCATCTCTGGGTCAGCAATCGCCATCACACCTGGCGCAATGTGGTGGATGCCGTGCCTATCGCACCCATCAGCGGCACGATCACCATCCCCGATCTCGCCCCCGGCGTCTATCACGTGACCTGGTGGGACACGTACACGGGTACAGTGACGCTGACGGAGAGAGTTGCAACCGGCCCTTCCGGTCTGACACTGCGTTTGCCCGCGCCTCTGGCGAGCGATGTGGCGCTGCGTTTCGAGCGCAGGTCAACAGCGCATATGCCCTGAACCTCCCACGCCGGCTATGGATGTTCCACACCTGCTTTGCGTCGTCGCGTCTTTGCGTCAACCTTTCTGAGAAGCGCTCTCGGCCTCTGTGACCCTGGCGACTCGCACGATTACCTCGTGCGTCCTTCCATCGTCGCGCAGAGGGATGCGCCCGTCTGACAACAGTTCGCCGTCGAGCAGGGTTTCGAGGTCCGAGCCGGGTTCTTCGGGCAGGCGTTCCACGCGGATGTGGTACACGCTCTCGCCGTAGCGGTAGGCCACCTCGTAGCCCGGCCACTCAGGCGGCACGCAGGGCTGCACGCGCAGACTCGCCCCTTCGCGCCGCAGCCCCAGGATCACTTCCAGCCCCAGGCGATAGAGCCAGCCCGCCGAGCCGGTGTACCAGGTCCACCCGC
Organism: Chloroflexaceae bacterium; assembly: GCA_025057155.1. Taxonomy (NCBI): domain Bacteria; kingdom Bacillati; phylum Chloroflexota; class Chloroflexia; order Chloroflexales; family Chloroflexaceae; species Chloroflexaceae bacterium. Next base: position 221,999 of record JANWYD010000006.1, on the reverse strand, counting down.
CACGCCCGCGGTGCTGCTCGGCGGCGTACACATCGGCGGCGATGACATACGGTTCGACCTTGTAGGTTTCGGGCCGGGTGTTGGCGTGACGCACCGGATTGATCATCTCGAGCAGGGCATAGGCGTCGGCCCGCGCGCCGAGCATCCCGCAGGCCCAGATGAGCCAGGTCGCCGCGTGGGTGTACTGTCCGCCATTCTCGCGCACGCCCGGCACGTAGCCTTTGATGTAGCCAGGGTTCTGCTCGCTGCGGTCGAACGGCGGCGTCAGGAGCCGGATGAGCTGCGCCTCGCGGTCCACCAGGTGGACCATTGCCGACTCGATGGCCTGGCGCGCCCGGATGGGGTCGCCGCCGGCGATCACCGCCCAGGCCTGGGGCAGCAAGTCAATCCGACATTCATCGTTGCGCGCCGAACCGAGGGGCGCGCCGTCGTCGTAGAAGGCCCGCAGGTACCAGGCCCCGTCCCACGCGCTGGCCTCCAGCGCCGCCAATTGCTCGCGCGCCGCCGCCGCGTAGCGTGTGGCACGTTCACTGTCGCCGCGCGCTGTGGCCACTTCGGCCATAGCGCGCAGCACCACGATCAGGAACCAGCCGACCCAGACACTCTCGCCCCGGCCGCCCGCGCCGACCAGATTCATCCCGTCGTTCCAGTCTCCGGCGCCCATCAATGGCAGACCGTGCGTCCCCTTGCGCCGCAGGGCCAGCTCCACTGCCCGCGTGCAGTGCTCGTAGAGACTGGCTCGCTCCTCGGAGACGGTGGGGTAGTCGTAGTACTCCGCCTCGTCGTCGGCCAGGGGCCGGCCTTCGAGGAAGGGGACCGTTTCGTCGAGCACGGTGCTGTCGCCAGTGAGCCGGACGTAGTGGCAGGTCGCGAAGGGTAGCCAGAGGTAGTCGTCAGAGAAGCGCGTGCGGATGCCGCGCCCGGTCGGCGGGTGCCACCAGTGCTGCACGTCGCCCTCGACGAACTGCCGCGCGGCCGCTCGCAGGAGGTGCTCGCGAGCCAGCGCCGGTTCGGTGTGCAGCAGCGCCAGCACATCTTGCAGTTGGTCGCGGAAGCCGTAGGCCCCGCCCGACTGGTAGAAGGCCGAGCGCGCCCAGATGCGGCAACTCAGGGTCTGGTAGAGCAGCCAGCCGTTGAGCAGCACGTCCAGTTCCGCACTTGGTGTGCGCACGCGGACCTGACTCAACCGGGCGTTCCAGGAGGCGGCGCTCTGTTCGAGGGCGGCGCTAACCGCGGCGGGGTTGCGGTAGCGCTCGATCAGCGCCCATGCCTCACTCTCGCTGGCGCCCTGTCCCAGCAGCAGCACCAGCGTGCGCCGTTCGCCAGGGGCCAGCCGCATCATGCAGCGCAGCGCGCCGCAGGGGTCCAGGCCGGCGCCAGCGCGGCCCGCCAGCGGGCCGCCGCGCAGCAGCGCCGCCGGGCCGGTCAGATCGCCGTTGCGTCCGATAAAGGCCTTGCGATCCCCGCTAAAGGAGGCCGGCTCGCTGGCGGCGATGAAGGCGACCCGTTCGCCAAACTCGTGGTTGTAGGCGTTACGCGCCAGCAGCGCCCCGCGCTCCTCGTCGGCCATGGTCACGATGAAAGGCGCCATCTGCTCGCGGAATACCCCCAGCACCCACTCGACATAAAATGTCAGGGTCAGCTCGCGCTCGTCGTCGCTCTCGTTGGTCAACTCCAGCCGGTAGAACTTCACTGGGTCCTCGGGCGCCACGCCGATGGTCAGCCTGCTCCCGATCCCGTGGCGGCGGTGCTCGAAGACGCTGTAGCCGAAGCCGTGGCGCACGCGCCAGTGGCCCGCGCCCAGCGGCCAGGGGGTGGGCGACCAGACCGCGCCGTCGCGCTCGTCGCGCAGGTAGAGGGCCTCGCCCGCCGGGTCGCCAACCGGGTCGTTTGACCAGGGCGTCAGGCGGTTCTCGCGGCTGTTCTCTGACCAGGTGTAGCCCGCGCCGCGCTCCGAGACGATGCAGCCGAAGCGCGGATTGGCGATCACGTTGATCCACGGCGCGGGCGTGTACTGGCCGGGCGCCAGTTCAATCACATATTCGGCGCCGTCGCGAGCAAAGCCGCCGTAAGGGCCGCGCAGCGCGAGCGATTCGCCAGGGGGCAGAGCCGGTCCCGCGGGGGGGACGGCAAGGATCTGGGGCAGCGGCGCCGTATCCGCTTCGCGGCGCCGCAGATGCTGGGCCAGGCTGCCCCGCCGGCCCGCCAGCACCACCCGCGCGGCGCTTTCGAGCAACACGCGGTCCTCTTCAGGCATCAGGTCGGCCCGCAGCGCAAAGACGCCGCCGCGCTGGTTGAGCCAGCCTCCGGCTCGCCCGCTGCGGATCAGCGCCAGCAGTTGCTCGTGCAACTCGTGCAGGTAGCCGCCGGTTTCCTCATTGAGGATGACCAGTTCGACCCGCAGCCCCTTCAGCCGCCAGTACTCGTGGGCCTGCAACAGTTCCTGCACCAGTCCCAGCTCGCCAGGCGTGGAAATACGCGCCAGCACGATCGGATCATCGCCGGAGATGCCGTAGGCCCACAGGCCGGGCTGTCCCTTGCGGTTGCGCTCGATCACCTCAGGCGCGGCACGCCGCAGTGGGTCGGGGAAGATGGCGAAGGCCGCCAGGCGCTGATAACGGTGGGCCGCGTCACCGTCCAGGTTCAGGCTTTGCAGTTCGACCTGGGCCTGGGTCCAGGCCAGGTCGAAGGCCCGCGCGCCTACCAGAGGGTCGCAGTATTTATCGGCCAGGCGCAGGGCCTCTTCGCGGGTAGCGCCCACGGCGGTGGTGAAGAAGAGTTGCACCGAGGCCCCCGGAGCGATGCGCACGCGCCGTCGCAGGCTGAAGATCGGGTCCAGCACCGCGCCCGCGCGGCCGCTGAGGGGTCGGTCCAGGGCCACCGGGTGGGCAGGGCTGTGACCCCGCCCCAGGAAGGTTGCCCGGTCGGTTTCAAACTCCACCTCGCCCACCACCCCGGAACGGGCCGCCACCACGTGCACCGCGTAGGGGCGCTCGCCGTCCGCCGCGCGGGGACGGCGCGAGGCCAGCAGGGCCCCCCGCTCGGCCACGAACTCGGTCTCGACGAACAGATTGGCGAAGGCCGGGTGAGCCATTTCAGCCATGGGCGGCGCCAGCACCAGCTCGGCGTAGCTGGTGACCTCCAGTTCGCGCGGCGCAGCGCCCAGGTTCGTCAGAGTGATGCGCCGCACCTCCGCCGGGTCTTCCGGCGAGACCGTTACCTCCATGCGCGTTTCGATGCCGCCGATCTGTTGCAGGAACTCGGCCTTCTCCAGGCTGAAGCGCACCCGGTACTGTTGCCCCTCGCGGCGCAGGGGCTGGTAGCCCGCCGACCACGCCAGCCCGCTGCGGGCATCGCGGAGGTAGATGAAGTTGCCCCAGCAGTCGCGGGCGCCATCGGGGCGCCAGCGGGTGACCGCCAGGTCCTTGTAAAAACTGGCGCCGCCGCCAGCATTGGTAAGCATCACACGGTAGACCGGACCGCCCAGCAGGTGCGTGTACGGCGATGCCGTGCCCGGACTGGCGAACTGGCGCGACGTGGGGACCACAGGCAGAACCACTGTCGGGGCCTCGGCCACGTCTTCGGGCAACTGGATCGGCGCGCTTTCGGGGATCTTCTCGTGCAACAGCGGCTCGGTGGCGCGGATGATCGGCTCCTGGTGAAAGCGCCGCTGCATAATCTCGTTGTGGAGCGCGTTGTCGAGGGCCACCAGGCTCATCCCCTGATGGTGAACCATGAAGGAGCGCACGATGGCGTGCCGCTGGCCCGGCGGGAGCCGTTCAGGGGTGAAGTCCACCGCTTCGTAGAGGCCATAGGCGCCCCACATTCCCAGGTCAATCAGGCGCCGCAGGTTCTCCACGGCCGCGTGCGGCTGCACGCTCAAGGCCAGCGTCGTAGCGTAGGGCGCCACCACCAGATCGTTGGCCAGGCCGCTCTTCAGCCCCAGGCCCGGCACGCCGAAGGCGCGGTACTGATAATTCATCGCCAGATCGCGGCTATTGAAGGCCGACTCGGAGATGCCCCAGGGCACGCCCTTGCGGGCCCCGTAGGCGATCTGCGCCGCGACCGCGCCGCGCACTGTGGCGTCGAGCAGCGTTTCGGGGAAGGTGGCCATCACCAGTTGCGGCATCAGGTACTCGAACATAGTGCCGCTCCAGGCCATCAGGGTCGCCGGCCCGGCAGCGGGAGTGAAGGTGCGCCCGATGTGGAACCAGTGCTCCTTGGGCACGTCGCCCTTGGCGATGGCCACAAAGCTCGCCAGCCGCGACTCGGAGGCCAGCAGATCGTAGAAGGAGTTGTCGCGGCGTCCCTCGCTGACGTTGTAGCCGATGACGAAGATGCGCCGGGTCTCGTCGTAGAGGAAGCGGAAATCCATGCCCAGGGCCAGTTCGCGGGCCTGGGCGATAATCGCCGCCTGGCGCTCGAGCAGGCGCGCCGCGGCCTCGTTGCGCGCCGCCAGTTCCCCCAGGGTTGGCGCCGGTCCGTCCGACTCGCTCTCCGCGCCGGCCAGGGTTTCCAGGTCCTCCAGATGGGCGCGGGCCTGGCGCCGCGCAGCACGCAGCCAGTCGGCGGCCGCGCCGCTCAGGCGCAGTTCTTCGGTGCGCTCGAGCACCTGCGTCAGGCGCTCGCGATAGCCGCGCAGGCTTTCGGGAGGCGTGTCGAGCAGGCGCTCCACCTCCATCAGCCGTCCGCGCAGCGGGTCATCCTCCTCCAGATGGTCGCGCGCGAGCATCAGGGCGTCTTGCAGCCCTGCCAGGGCCGCCAGGCCAATGATTGGCGCCTGCTCCAACCCCAGGTAGCCCTGGGCCAGGGCGATCAGATGACCGGCCAGATTGCCGCTGTCCACCGTGGAGACGTACAGCGGCGGGAGCGGGCGCAGGGTGCGGGTGTCGTACCAGTTGAGCAGGTGCCCGCGGTAGCGTTCGAGGCGCCCCAGGGTGGCGAACACGCGCTCGCTGCGCGTGGTCAGTTCGCTCAAAGAGACGTACCCGAAATCATAGGCGGCCAGGTCGGCCAGCAATTGCAGGCCGATGTTGGTCGGCGAGGTGCGCGGGGCCACAAGGGGAGCCGGCGTTTCCTGGAAGTTGTCGGGCGCCAGATAATGGCCCTCTTCGTCCACGAAGCGCTCGAAGTAGGCCCAGGTGGTGCGGGCCAGGCGGCGCAGCAGCGCAGTGTCATCGGCGGTGAGCGGTTCGGGCTGCGGCGCCAGGTAGGGCCGGTCAAGCCAGCCAACCAGGGCCGGCGAGCCGACCCACGCTGCCAGCACCGGCGCAGCGGCGGGCAGAGCCTCCAGCGCCTGCCGGGGCCGGGTGAGACCCAGCAGCCCCAGCACTGCCAGGGCCGGAGCCGTGCGCCGCAGCGCCCGATCCCAGGAGCGCCGCAGGCGCAACTGGGCCTGGGCCGCCGTCTCCCACTCCAGCAGCCGGCGTCGGGTGATCAGCATGCGCGCCAGCGTGCGCGTGATCGCGTCCACGTTGAGCGCCGCCTGGTCAGGCAACAGGGCGATGTTGATCAGCAGCCGCAGCCCCTCGGCGCGCAGGGCCGCCAGTTTGGCCTGCCGCCGCTGGGCCGAGCGCCAGCCGAGCAGCCAGAAGCGCGCGTCGGCCAGTTCAAACAGCAGCGGCACACTCAACGGCGCAGCGGCGGCCAGCGTCCAGACCCAGGCGCGCCCCGGCAGATACAGCCAGCCCAGACCCAGCAGCGTCACCGAGGCCGGCGCGACCAGGCTGCGCCGCAGGTTGTCGAAGATCTTGTAGCGCGCCAGCGGCGGCAGCACGTTTGGCGCCCATGCCCCGCTGCCCGTCGGCGTCCAGGGGAGCAGCCAGTAGGCGATCTGCCAGTCACCGCGCACCCAGCGGTGCTGCCGGGCCGCGTAGGCTGCGTAGGTGGTCGGGTAACTGTCAATCAGCTCAACATCGGAGAGCAGCGCCACACGCGCGTAGTTGCCCTCGATCAGATCGTGGCTGAGTAGCGTGTTCTCCGGGAAGCGGGCGTGCAGCGTCTGGCGCAACACTGCCGGATCGTAGATGCCTTTGCCGACGAAGATCCCCTCGCCAAACAGGTCCATATAGGCGTCGGACACGGCAGTGGTGTAGGGGTCAATGCCCACATTGCCGGAGAAGATCCGCGCGAAGCGACTGGCCAGTGCGCTCGGCAGGTCAATGCCCACCCGCGGCTGGAGAATGCCGTAGCCCTCGACGGTGCGGCGGGTTCGCGGATCTACCACTGCGGCATTGAGCGGGTGGGCCAGGGTGCCTATCAGCGCCCGGGCCGCGTCGCGGGGGAGCTGCGTGTCAGCGTCGAGCGTGATAACGTAGCGGATCTGCGGCAGCACGCTCAGGTCGCCAAGCAGCAGTTCATAGGTGGTGTCGGTGGCCCCGGCGAGAAGGCGATTGAACTCCTCCAGCTTGCCGCGCTTGCGCTCCCAGCCCATCCAGCACCCCTGCCGGGGATTCCACAGGCGGCGCCGGTGCAGCAAGAAGAAGCGGTCGGGGCCGTAGCGCGCGTTCAGGGCCAGAATGCCCTCGCGGGCCACGGCGAGCAGTTGCTCGTCTTCGGGCATCTGAGGCTGCGGCGCGTCGGCGAAGTCGCTCAGCAGGGCGAAGTGCAGGTGCGGGTCCTGGTTAGCCAGGTAGAGCACCTCCAGCGACTCGAGCTGGCGCCGCACGCTGTCCGGGGTCAGCAACAGGGTAGGAACGACCACCATGGTGCGCAGGTCGACGGGGATGCCGTGCCGCAGGTCGAGGCGCGGCAGCAGACGCGGCGGCAGCAGGTGCGCCACGGCCCGATTGACCAGTTCGATCGCCAGGGTGCTGGCGGGCAGGGCCAGCAGCCCGGCAGCCAGGGCCTGGAGCGCGGGATGCGGCGCCTGGTCCGGAGTCTGGCGCGACGGTCGGGCCAGGCGCAGCCCGGTCGCGACAGTCGCGCCGGTGATGGCGGCGATCGCGCCGAAGTACACAGGAGCGGGATGGCGCAGCAGCGCTCGCCGAGCCACTTCGCCGGGGCCGGCGCGGTAGCCGAGCAGGGCCTCGAACGGCGTCCGTCCGGGGCCGATCAGGTAATAGCCCACATGGGCCAGGCGCGGCCCCTCGCCGGCAGCGGCTGCGCGAGTGGCCTGGATCAGCGCCTGGCGCGCCACGTCCACCTCGTTACGCCCGCTCCCTCGCGCCAGACGCTCAACCTCGTGGCGGTAGCGGTCGCGGGTAGCGAAGGTGCTGCGCGGGTACGCTCCCGCCGGGTCCTGGCGCAACACCTGCTCGACCAGGCTGACCTGCTCGAACCAGTCGGCCCAGTCAATAGCGTTGAGGGTGCGCATGCTGGTGATGGTATTGCCCACCGAGACCTGAATGGCCGCCTGCCGCTGATGCTCGATGTGCACTACCTCTTCGGCGCTACGGGAGGGTAACTGGCCTTCCAGCCAGGCGATCAGCCCGGAGGCGTCGCGTTCGCCATCGTAATTGCGCAGACGGCGGAGCAACTGCACGGCGAAGGGCAGGAGCAAGTGGGGATGCCGCTGCGCCAGTTCGCGCAGCACCGGGTGCGTCTCGGCGGGACCGTCCGGTCGCGCCAGCAGGCGCTCAGCCCAGGCGTCGGCTTCGGCGTACTGGGCGCGCACATCGAGCACCAGACGCGCCTGCCGCGCCAGATACTCGACCAGGCCCACGCGGAGCATAATCGGCACGGCCCACAGCTCACCCATGGTCAACGGGGCGACCGACTGATACGCCAGCACGTAGCGCAATAGGCGCTCATGGTCAATTCTGCCATCGCTGTGCAGGATCAACTCCAGCGCCAGGGCATAGACGCGCGGCCGGCCCCGGTAGGGACCGCCAGCCAGCTTCGGCAGTTCACGATAGTAGCCGCCGGGAAGATCCTGGCGGATCTCGCGGATCTGGTCGCGTACCAGGTACATATTGTCCAGGAGCCACTCCGCGGCGGGGAGGGTCATCTTGCGCTGGCGGGCCTCCTCGGCGAGCACGCGGTAGGCGCGCAGCAAATCGCGTTCGTCCTGGGCCACCTGAAGCATCAATGCGCCAGGCAGGCTCAGCAGCGGGTGTCCCACGCGATGGCTGCTGGCGAGGGTGCGGGCATGCTGTTCGAGCTGCTCGACATTGAACAGCTCGGGCCCGCGGGCGACCGGCGGCATCACCACGCCGCCAATCGCCGCGGGGAGGGTACGGCGCATCGAGGCCGTGATCGTCTTGAGGCTGCGGTTCAGCGCAGCCCACTGGATAGCAAGATCCATGGCGCACGTGACCTGGGCTCGTTCCGGCCTTGAATGTTCCAGCCTGACAGGTGCTCTGCCGTTCCTCAAAACCAATCTGTGGAGGTGTAGAGCTGTAGAGATGTGGAGGTGAGGGTCACACTGTCAAGCGCGGTTGAAACACACCCTAGAGGCGCCTTGCCGGGGCGGACACCCTGGTTTGCGTCACCACCGGTCGGGCCGGCAGCATGGTGCGGCGATTGCCAGTGAGGGGTTCGCGGAGTCCCGCTTCCTGGGGGCCAAGGTCGAGGATCTGGACGAGATGACGGCGGCCAGGCTGGAGGAGATCGGCAGCGAAGGCCAGTTCGTCTTGCAACACCTTGAGGATCGTCTCGGCGCTCAACCCGCCGCGGCGGGCCCGGTTCAACAGCTCGTCCAGCGCTGTGTGCAACTCAGCCGCGGAACGCGGGGCGGCGGATCGGGCTGTGAGAACCTCGGCGGGCGCGTAATGGCACACGTGGCATACCGTGGCGCTCGGCGAAGCCCATTCAGCGCCGCAGTTCGGGCAAGTCAGCAGTGTCGAGCCGATTTGCATCGTTCCACCTCCTTTGCTAATCGACGGCGAGCCTGGCGTAGACCGGGAGAGGCGTCACTGGAAGCAAGCGCATGTCATCCCTTAGCTACGTTTGAGGACCGCGAGCACTCTGGTCGGGGCGAAGCCTCGGCTTGTAGAAGGTTCCCTCCACACTATGTCGCCATTGACCGCTGTCGGGCAGGTATCACCCCGGAGTGCGGGCCAGACGCAATGCTCCACTCGCCGTCACCTGAAGGACGATACCCTCCAACGACTGATTATGATACCTGTTCTGGAGGGACGCAATATAAGAAGTTTATTAGAATCCTGTCAGCATGGGGTGGAGGAAGATAACCTGGTGGCCCAACGTGGAAGGTTGGGCCACATCTCCTTGTCTGATAGCCAGGTTATGGGGGGATGCCGGGCTTCATGCTCACGACCCCGGTGACAAAACTCTCACCCCGTGTGAAGCTCTTCGCTCCTCTTCCTCCCCTCAGACGTGCTACCCTGGTGGCGGGCGGCATTATGCCGCTTTTCTGGCTTACCCACAAAACGAAGGCAGGTCCGCCATGACGGAGCGCATGTACGACCAGGGCGCTAGGGAGGTTCCGGTGCGTCTACGGATTGACCGTCTGACCCTTGCGGGCAGCCTGGTGCATCCGGCAGAGGCGCGGGGCCTGGTCATTTTTGCCCATGGCAGCGGCAGCAGCCGCTTTAGCCCGCGCAACCGCTTCGTGGCACAGCAGTTGAACCAGGCGGGTTTTGCCACTCTGCTCTTCGATTTGCTTTCGGCTGAAGAAGAGGCCCGTGATGCGGTTACGCGCCATCTGCGCTTCGATATTCCGCTCTTGAGCTATCGCCTGCTCAACGCGACCGAGCAGATGCGCGCCCTGCCCGAAACCAGCGCGCTGTCGTATGGCTACTTCGGGGCCAGCACGGGCGCGGCGGCCGCCCTCATCGCCGCCGCGGAGCGTCCGGATCTGGTCGCGGCAGTTGTATCCCGGGGCGGCCGCCCCGACCTGGCCGCGGCGCACCTCAAGGCGGTGCGCGCACCGACGCTGCTCATCGTCGGCGGCGCCGATCGCGAGGTGCTCGCGCTGAATCAGGCCGTACTGCCTGCCCTGCCGCCGCAGTCGTCGCTGGCAGTCGTGCCTGGAGCGACCCATCTCTTCGAGGAGCCAGGCGCGCTGGAGGAGGTGGCGCGACTCGCTGGCGAGTGGTTCGCGCGCTGGCTGCGGTGATGGATGTGGGCAATCCTACCCGTTTCGGATTTTGGATTTTGGATTTTGGATTGCGGGGCGTTCCGGTGAGACCTGGGGATGATGCGCGCGCAGTCTATGCAACAGGAGTTGGATGAAGAGGGTCAGATGCGCCGGGATGCGCCGGCATTAACCTCGCGCGTCGTCCTTGCCCTGTGCGGTGATGTGATGACCGGGCGCGGGATTGATCAGGCGCTTCCGCATCCGGGCGACCCGACCATCTACGAGTCTTTCGTGCGCAGCGCGACCGTATACGTCGCCTTAGCCGAGCGGGTGAATGGTCCTATTCCCCGGCCGGTTGATCCGGCGTACATCTGGGGCGATGCGCTGCCGCAGCTTGAGCGTGAGGCTCCCGATGCGCTACTGATCAACCTCGAAACGGCCGTCACGACCAGTGATGCGCCCTGGCCCGACAAGGGCATCACCTACCGCATGCATCCGGCCAATCTCTCCTGCCTGACGGTGGCGAGAGTGGATTGCTGCGTACTGGCGAACAACCACGTGCTCGACTGGGGCCGCGAGGGGCTGCGCGAGACGCTGCGCAGCGTGCAGGAGGCGGGCATGCGCACCGTCGGGGCCGGTCTGAACTGCGTTGAGGCCGCCGCGCCCGTGGCGTTCGCCTGGCCGGGACGGGGCCGCGTGCTGCTGTGGGCCTGGGGTCTGCCCTCTAGCGGCATCCCCTTCAGTTGGGCCGCCACCGCGGAGCAGGCGGGCGTCAACCTGCTCGAGGATCTCTCCCCTCGCAGCCTGGCGCGCGTCGCCGAGCACATTCGCGCCGCGCGCCAGCCAGGCGACCGGGTGGCGGTCTCGCTGCACTGGGGCGGTAACTGGGGCTATGCCGTCCCCGCCGAGCACCGGGATTTCGCCCGGCAGTTGATCACCGTTGCCGGGGTTGATCTGGTGTACGGGCACTCTTCGCACCATCCCCTGGGTATCGAGGTCTATCGGGAGCGTCTGATCCTCTACGGCTGCGGCGACCTGATCAACGACTATGAGGGCATCGGCGGCTACGAGGAGTACCGGCCCGATCTGGGCATCATCATCCTCGCCACCCTGGATGCTGATGGGCGTCTCGTGGAAACGCGTCTGCTGCCTTTCCGGCGCCGGCGCTTTCGCCTGTGGCGTGCGACTGCCGAAGAAGCCGGATGGCTGGCCCGGCGGCTCAGCCGTGTCAGTCGCAAGGGCGGGGTTGTGGTGGCGCTTCGGCCCGATGAGACCCTGGAGGTGCGCTGGTAGGCGCCGGGTCGTGAGGCCTCTCGGCAACTCTCTTTCCTTGCCTCGGGGAAGGCGAGGGCGCCGTGCCGCTCTTCGGCAGGAGTTATATGGACGGGCTCGAGGCGCTTGCCGGCGAATCGTCGGCCCTGTGCGCCAGGGCGCTAAGGACGGCGGCCCGGCCAATCATGCCTAACAAACGTCCCTCCTGATCAACGACCGGCAGACGCTTGATTTTGTAGGCCATCATCAGGCGGATGGCTTCGGTCGTTGGCGTCGCCGGGGTGACGGTGAACACCGGGCTGCTCATCACATCGGCGGCGGTGCGGCCCTGGGCTGCCACTTCCAGCCCCTCGGGGCGTTCGCCGCCAGCGAACCAGGCTGCCAGGCGCTGCACCGCTCCAGGCTGGACGCGGCGCCCGGCCCGCCGCAGCACGTCGCCATCGGTGATAATACCCACGACCCGCCGGTCCTCATCAATCACCACCACGCGCCGTTTTTCCGTCTCCAGCAGCCGCTCAAGGGTTTCTGCCAGGGGTGTATCGCGATAGACGGTAGGCACATCGGTAATCATCAACTCCCCGACGGTCGCGGGAGCGCCCTGGGGCAATTTCAGCGGCTGCTCCGGGCGCTGGCGCACCCGCTCAGCCACGGTCTGGAGCAGGTCAAGACGGCTGACCATGCCCGCCAGACGTCCCGCATCGTCCACCACCGGCAGCCGCTTGAGATTGTGGTCGTTCATCACCGCAGCGGCTCGGGCAAGAGAGGCGCTTTCTTGCAGCGTAATCGGATTGGGGGTCATCAGATCGGCGGCGCGCTGCGGTTTGGCCGCGAGGGAGGCGATGCGTTCACCCCGCTCTTCAATCGGCAACAACTGCTTGAGGCGCAGCGGCAGGGTGGTCACGCCACGGCTCAACAGGTCGCCATCGGTGATAATACCCACCACCCGCCGCTCAGCATCCACCACCGGCACGGCCCGCAGCGCGCGGTCAATCAATAGTCTGACGATCTCCGAGGCCGGTGTGTCAAGCTGCACCCACGCCACGTTGCGGCTCATCACATCGGCGACGGTCAGATGCCGTGGGAATGGTCCGGCAGCGCGATGGCCGGCCTGCACGATCGTTACCGGGGTGATGGTGATCATCCCTTCGGTCACTAACGCGCGCAGCGTCGGCAGAACCTGGGCGACCCGTTCGGCGCGGTCAATGAAGGTGATGATCAGGGGCAGATGGCTGGCCAGTTCCACTGCCATGTCGGTGTGGACGACCCCGTGGACACCGTAACCGCCAATGCCGCGCAGGACGGTCGCTCCAGGGCAGCCGGCGTCGCGCAGGGCGTCAAGGATACGCAGCGAGAGCGCGCGGCCGCGCAGCCGGTCGCTCTCGTCAATGTAGACCCAGACCTGCTGGTACATCTCCTGATCCATGGAGGTCTCCTTCCGCGCCATCGCGGATCATGGTCCGAACACGCGCACCAGGCCTACTCCGAGGAACACCGCCGCCAATCCAACGACCACGCTGCCGCCAATGTACAGGCCGGCGCCGAGCCAGTCGCCGCGGGTTATCAGGGTGAAGCTCTCATAACCAAAGGTCGAGAAGGTCGTAAACCCGCCCAGCAGGCCGGTTACCAGGAAAAGACGTAACGGCTCGCTGAGGGATAGGCGGGTAGCTGCGAGGGTCAGCAGAATGCCGATGGCCAGACACCCCAGCACGTTCACGATAAAGGTGCCATAGGGCCAGGCGGTGCCGAGGCGCTGCGCGGCCCAGGTGGAAAGGCCGTAACGCAGGTTGGCGCCAATCGCGGCGCCCAGCGCAATCGCGACCAGGTTAAGCATGCGTGGCCTCCCACGGGGCGTACCTATCGTGGGGTGTATTGTACCGCAGATGTGGGGAAACGGGTTCCCCGGCATAGCGTTCACATGCGCAGAACACGTTCTCACCGCAGAGAGCGCGGTGGGCGCAGAGGGTTGCAAGAAGCCTGTCCTCCGCGTCCTCTGCGGTAAACCTGAACGACGCCGGCCATGGGGAGCTATGCTATCATAGCCCTATGCAATCCTCAACCCCATCCACTGTGACGGACACCTCGGAACTGCGCCAGCGCGCCCTGAACTTTGTCCTGCTGATGGGGCTGGTCAGCCTGCTGGCGGACATGGTCTACGAGGGCGGACGCAGCATCAGCGGCCCCTACCTGGCGTTGCTCGGCGCCAGCGGCACGATTGTGGGTCTGGTGGCCGGGGCGGGCGAACTGATCGCCTACGGCCTGCGGCTGGTCTTCGGCTATCTCAGTGATCGGACCCGGCGCTACTGGGCCTTCACCATTGCCGGATACGCCACGACGGCCGTAGTGGTGCCCGCGCTGGCCCTGGCGGGGACGTGGCAGGTGGCAGTGGTGTTGCTGACGCTGGAGCGTATGAGCAAGGCGCTCCGCAGCCCGGCGAAGGACACCTTGCTCTCCTACGCCACGCGCTCGATCGGTCACGGCAAGGGCTTCGGACTGCACGAGGCCCTCGACCAGATCGGCGCCATCGCTGCGCCGCTGGCGCTGGCGGCGGTGCTGGCCTGGCGCGGCGATTACCGGCTTGCTTTCGCTCTGTTGCTGATCCCGGGGGTGCTCACGATCCTGACGCTGCTGGCGGCGCGGGCGCGCTTTCCGCAGCCTGATGGCCTGGCCGGCGCAACGCCGCCGCTGACCTCGCGCGGCTTCACGGGCGACTTCTGGCTGTACCTGACCGCGGTGGGGCTGATCGCCGCCGGGTTCGCCGATTTCCCGCTCATTGCCTTCCATCTCGAACGGACCGCCGTGGTGTCGTCGGCGTGGATCCCGGCGCTCTACGCCATGGCCATGGCGGTGGACGCAGGGGCGGCGCTGCTCTTCGGCGCCCTGTTTGATCGGGTCGGCTATGCCGCGCTGCTGCTGGCGGGGGCGCTCGCGCTGGCTTTCGCGCCGCTGGTCTTCTTCGGCGGGCCGGCGTCGGTAGCCCTGGGCATGGCGCTCTGGGGCGTGGGCCTCGGCGCGCAGGAGTCGATCCTGCGCGCGGCGGTTGCCCGGCTGGCCCCGGCGGAGCGGCGCGGCACGGCCTTTGGTCTATTCAACACCGTCTATGGTGTCGCCTGGTTCGCTGGCAGCGCGGCGCTGGGGGTGCTCTACGACCTGGCGCTGCCGGCGCTGATCGTCCTCTCGGTGAGCCTGCAGGCCCTGGCGCTCATGGTGTTGCTGGTGCTGGCGCGCCGGGGCGCGGCGGGCCGGTGAGGGGCGCGCAACTGCGTCGGCGCAACCTGGAGCGCCGGCTGGCAGTGACGTTGCCGAACGGCGATCCGTCTAACTTGTCAGAGTTGGATTGCGGCGCAAGAGGTGGCTATGCTCCAGGTGGTATCGGAAGTAAACAGCTCCGCAAGGCGCAGGAACGTGGGAGATCCGGTTTCTCCACCTCCCCGCCCCCGCCCTTGAAAAACAAACGAATGCGGAGGGCGCAAGCCCTCCGCGTTCCATATCTAACACTCAGGACGGATGTCAGGCAATGGCCTGACGGATCTCCTCAATCGCGGCGTACTCTGCCTCGGAGACCAGCTTGCCGCCGAAGCCGAGGAAGCCGCCCTCCTTGGCCGCCTCGGCGGCCTTCGTGGCGACCTCAACCAGCATCGTGCGGAACCGCTCGGCCTCGGCGGGGGCTTTGGCCTTGATAATCGCCGCCGCGCTGCGCAGGTAGTGGACAATCTCCTCACGACTGTGGGCCTGCTGCCGTAGCGCATCGAGCTTCGCGGTGTCGAGGCCGTTGGCAAAGGCATTGCGCAGCACCGAAACCTCGTCGCCGTAGCCGGCCTGCTCGGCAAGGGCCGCGGCGGCTGCGGCAATCTCTTTGGCTTCCCCGCCAAAGCCTGAGGGCGAGGCGGAGGCGATCAGGTAGAGCGCCGCAACCGGGGCCAGTTTGATCTGCTCCCACTCGTCGTCGGTGAACTTGCTGCGCAGCGTGGTGAACTGCTCGCTGGCGGCTACGGCCGACTTGACGATCTTCATAGTCTCGGCGTTGGCCGGATTCATCTCGAAGTCGTTCACCTCGGTCCGAAGCAACTGTTGTAGACCAGCGGCATCGAGGTTGCCGCTCTTGATCGCCTTATTCACCATCCCGGCGACGACAGGCACGGCCATCATCAGCATGGGTTTAACGTCGAAGCCAAGGCTCTTGGAGAGCGAGCCGCTGAAGGCGTTGACACCCTGACCGAGGAGACTGGTGACCAGATCGTTGCTGCCGCCGCCGACGGCGCCAAGGAGGCCGCCGAGCACATCGCCGCCACCGCCTCCGAGGGCGCTCATCAGCCCGCCAAGGGGGTTGTCGGGTCCCGCCGCGCCCGCCTTGGTCAACGAGCCAAGCAGCGCCTCGGCGCCGCCGGCCGTGCTGGCCTGATGGTTCAGGTTGGCAAGCACAGCCGGGGCCGCGGCCTCCAGCCCCTTGCTGACTTGCGACGGATCCATGCCAAGGGCGCCGCCGATCTGGTTGATCATGTCAGGGGTCACCATCTTCGTCAGTTCGTCGAGTATCCCGGCCATGTTGCTCCTCCTAACTATTGTTCACATCCGGGTCGCTGTTGCGAACGCGGGAGGCTGCGACTCCCCCCAGGCCCGGTTCCGCCCGCGGCAGACGCGCGCTCGATCAAAAACCGGACGTGGCTGCCGCGGGCGGAACTATCACAGTGAGCGCAGCCCTCTACACCTCCTCGAACGGTTATGCAGAAGGCCGCGCAGTGAGACCGTGTCTGGTCGCGGAACATGCCTATCGTGTCGGGGCGCGTTGTCTTTGCCTTAGCTCGCCGGAACCATTGTCACCTCGACGTCGCCTGGCCGACCCTTCGTTACTACCAGGAACTCCTTGTTGGTGGTGTAAATCATTTTCCCCGATGCGTCAATGATATTGCCCTGGACGTTGTAGTCCTTCTCAGGGTTGACCCGCCGGGGATCGTAGATGAACTTGAACGGGAATGGCGCGGCTTTACCGTCGAGCGGAATGATCTGCTCGGCGATGAGCGGCGCGGGCCCGCTGCCGGTAAAGTCGGCCATCTGGATGCGCAGTACCGCCCCGGGTGGCAGGGTCGCCGGGTCAATGCCGGCCACTACGCCGGTGACGCTCGCCGTGGGTGCATCTTCGACCGTTACATCAATGGTCGCAGCCGTGGTGGCGCCCTGCTCACGGACGCTCAGCGTGCGCGCGCCCGCAGCGGTGGGGGTGTAGGCGAACAGCCAGTTGCCATTGGCATCAACAGTAGTAGTCCCTACTACCGTGTCGCCATCAAGCAGTTCCACAATCTTACCTGGCGTTCCCTTGCCCTCAATGACGGCAGGGGCGCCGAGGAGCAGGGTGTTGCCTGCGCTCAGGGGCTTGATCTCCGGGATCGCAGCGGCAGGCGGGGCGCCCTCAACCGTCACGTCAATGGTCGCACCCGTGGTAGCGCCCTGCTCGCGGACGCTCAGGGTGCGCGCGCCCGGAGTCGTGGGGGTGTAAGAGAAGCGCCAGTTGCCGTTGGCGTCAACGGTGGTCGTTCCCACCACCGTATCGCCGTCCAGCAGTTCCAGGACCGCGCCTGGCTTCCCCTTGCCCTCAATGATGCTGGTGGTGCCGAGTGCCAGGGCGGCGCCGCCGCTCAACGGCTTAATCTCAGGAAGCGTCGCAACCGGCGGGGCAGTGGGCGCTATAGTGGGAACCGCCGTTGGCGCGACAGTTGCGACAACCGTTGGCGCCACCGTGGCTCGAGCAGCCGGTACAGGCGTTGGCGCCGTGGTTGCGACCTGCTGGCGCTGATTGAGCCACCAGAACAGCCCAAGCAGGGCAAGCAGAAGCAGCGGCAGGAGCAGGAGCCACCATGGAAAGCCCCTTTGCTCCTCGACAACCGTTCTAGGCTGAGGCGCGGGGGTGCGAACAGGCGTAGGTTGTGCGCGCACAGGCTCCGGCGGCGGCGTGCTCTCCCCGTATACGCCGACCTTGCGCGCACCATAATCATCTGCGGTTGTCTGCGCCCCGTAGACGCCAACCTTACTTGCACCGCCCATCTGTGATGCGGCATCCAGGAGTTTCTGGATTTCCGCCTCGCTCAGTCCGGTCGCCGACATAAGCTGCGCGCGACCTTCCGAGGTTGCTCCTCGCGCGAGCAACTGTTCAATATCTTCAATGCCGACGGCGCGCAGGCGGCTCCTGATCTTTGGATCGAGACCGGCGATTGAGTCGATCGATATTGCCATCCCTTCTTTCTCCTCATCCTCTACAACGGCCGGGACAGGGTCGGGTCTGTCCCGGCCGCCGTTGAGCGAGCACGTAAGATGCGTCAGCGCACGCTGCGCACCTTCTCCCACGCGTAGTGCACGATGGCCTTGTTCTGATCCCAGGTGCCCGGGTTCTTCTGCTCCCAGATCTTCTTAGCGTCGGCCTCGACGGCGCTCCAGGGGCTCGAGCGGAAGGGCTCAGTAGTGGCCAGTTGGTAGCCGAACTTCAGGCCAGGCAGGGCATCCTCCCAGGTCAGGCCCCTGGCTGCCAGCTTCTCGTTGGCGAAGGCGCGGAAGTCGGTGTTGTAGGCCTCGAAGGGGGGCAGAGCCTTGATCTCCTCGATCTCGACGTCCTGCCGGCGCAGCGTCTCCTTAATCGTCTGGATCTGCTCGCTGACTTCCTTGCCCAGGCTGACTTCCTCGATCACGCGGGCGACCTTGTTGACCAGGGCGATCTCATCCATCTCGACCATCTCGAAGGAGCGCTCCTTGAACAGGTCGGGGCGGGCGCTCACCGCGCGGTTGACCGGGCGGCGCTGGATCTTGATCGTCTCGTCGCGCAGTGCCACGTCCTGGGTGGCCTCGCGCTCGGTCACGACGCTGTAGATGCGCATGCGACCACGCTCGATCTGCTGCTTGCCGACTTCGAGCTCCTCCTCGATCACCTCGAGCACCTGCTCATTAGTGGCAGGGTCGCTGAGGGTCAGCCTGGCCCTTTCGGGCTCCGGGGCGGCCTGCTGGAGCTGGGCAGCGCGCTCCTTGATGTTGACCATCTTGAAGCCGCTCATAATCTCGGCCACGCGGGCGGCCGCGCTATCGGCGACGTTGGCGGTGATCAGCGTGCCACCCTGGCGCACGCCCTCGAGGTAGACGTTCACATCAGGCTCAGGCACCCAGGTCCGCATGTGGGCCAGCTTGGGCTGGTCAGTAACGTCATCGTTGGTCAGGATGTCCAGGTCAGCCCTGGCTACACCTTCCTCGATCAGGTAGTTGTAGCACTTCATCGCCTCGTCACGGTCGTCGAACAGGCCGATTACGGTGCGCATGATTCTCTCCTCTCCTCCTTAAGGTTTAGTCACGCTTATTCACCAGCGTCGGCGCGAGCAGTCAGGTCGCTCGTATGCCGCGCGTAGTGACGGTAAGGGATACGTCGCCCTGTGCGGGGATGTCAGGCGAGGTCTTGCGACGCGGTGTTCGCGTCCGGCGTCGCCTCTGGCTCGGCCGGGATACGCTCAACCTCGACATATTCGCGGCGGAGGGTGACACGCTGGGGGTTGCTGATCGTGGTGCGGCGCCGCGAGATATGCACTTCTTCTCGGAGTAAGAGCCGTCGCTCGACCACCAGCACCTCCTCGATAATGGGGATGATAAACACGTCCCCCTCGGTGCGGGGTTGCGGCGGCTCACCCTCGACCAGCGCGTTGACCGGAACGTGCTCGACGTGGATCTCCTCGCGGATTGTCGGCTCGTCAACGACTTCTTCGCGCGTGGCCACCCGCTTGTGCACGCGGACGGCGCCGCGCTGTACGCGCTGGCGCTTGATCGTTAGCTCTTCGGCGACGACGGGAATAACGATCTCTTCGGTCAGTTCTGTCTGGCTGGCCGCGGTGTCAACGGCCCGGGCAAGTTCGGTGGGAAGCAGGTAGGTTTCGTCATCCTGGCGAATCAGTTCCTGGAGGGGCGCCACCAGACGCGCGCCGTCGGCAAAGGTGATCGTAACCTGGCTGGCGCCCTCTGGAGACGTGATCTGCCCGGTGATTGTGCCGACCTGGCCGTCAGGATGAATGACCTTGGCTGGTTTCATACCAGATGTCTCGTGCACCTTGCCGGCACTAGGAGTAATGTGGGGTGGGGAATGACCAGCTTTGTAGACTTTAATTACGCCTGGCGCCCTCCAGACGGAGGTTCAGGGACACACGATAAGTATGCCGTCTCAGGTCTGGCTCATTAGAAGGCAGCACCAGACAGCTATGCAAGCGGCAGCGCCAGCGGGGTGATCTCGCCCTCGGCGACTGTAGAGCCTGTTGCCGCTGGCGCTTAGCATCAACGCGGCGTCATCACCGCGCTGCAACTAAAACGGTTCGGCCGTTTTCTGGCCGGTTTCGTTTTTTCGCACCGCAGGCAGTATCGCTCCGGCGGCCCACAGCTGGATCGGCCAGGCGGCTAGTCGCCCGGCTCGACTTTTGGCCAGCTCAGAGGAGAATAGCCGCTGGCCGGCAGCCCGTCGCCGGTGTTTGCATCGCGGCAGAAACTGGTACAATAAAGGGCGCCCCCGGCTCGCGGCAGGAAGGGCGCCTGCCCTCAGGCTCGCTGACCGGTGCGCCAGGACAGATGATCCTTTGTGAGGAGGCGACCAATGACGGACAATCGCCGCAGCCGGCTGATCACCGAAGGCCCCCAGCGCTCGCCGAACCGGGCGATGCTGCGCGCCGTGGGCTTTCGCGACGAGGACTTTAGCAAGCCGATTGTCGGGGTGGCTAATGCTCACAGCACGCTGACGCCCTGCAACGCCGGCCTCGGCGCCCTGGCCGCGCGGGCCGAGGCGGCCATCCGTGCCGCCGGGGCCATGCCCCAGATCTTCGGCACCATCACCGTCAGCGACGGGATCTCGATGGGTACCGAGGGCATGAAGTTCTCCCTGGTCAGCCGTGAGGTGATTGCCGACTCGATTGAGACGGTGGTCAATGCCCAGCGGATGGACGGCATTCTGGCGGTTGGGGGCTGCGATAAGAATATGCCCGGGGCGCTGATCGCCATGGCCCGGCTGGATATTCCCAGCATCTTCGTCTACGGCGGCACGATCAAGCCCGGCCACTACAAGGGCCGCGATCTGACTATCGTTAGCGCCTTCGAGGCCGTCGGTGAGTTCAGCGCGGGCCGTATTGATGAGCACGAACTGCTCGAAATCGAGCGCCACGCTTGCCCCGGCGCCGGCTCCTGCGGCGGAATGTATACCGCCAACACCATGTCTTCGGCCATCGAGGCCATGGGGCTTAGTCTGCCCGGCTCCTCTACGATGGCCGCCGAGGACCCGGAGAAGGCCGAAAGCGCCGCCCGCTCCGGCGAGGTGCTGGTCGAGGCCATTCGCGCCAACCGCACCGCGCGCCAGATCCTTACCCGCAAGGCCTTCGAGAATGCCATCAGCGTGGTGATGGCTCTGGGTGGCTCGACCAATGCCGTGCTGCATCTCCTCGCGATCGCCCACGCCGCCGAGGTTCCGCTCAGTATTGACGACTTTGAGACCATCCGCACCCGGGTGCCGGTGCTCTGTGACCTGAAGCCCTCCGGGCGCTATGTCGCCACTGATCTGCACCAGGTGGGCGGGGTGCCGCAAGTGATGAAGCTGCTGCTCAACGCCGGCTTGCTCCATGGCGACGCGCTAACAATCACCGGGCAGACCATTGCCGAGACGCTCGCTGGCGTGCCCGATGCGCCGCCAGAGGGCCAGGACGTGATCCGGCCCTTCGACGCCCCGATCTATCCCCAGGGGCATCTGGCAATTCTGCGCGGCAATCTGGCCGAAGAGGGCTGCGTGGCCAAGATTACCGGCATCAAGCAGCGCCGCATCACTGGCCCGGCGCGCGTCTTTGACAATGAGGAGTCTTGCCTGGAAGCGATCCTGGCCGGCAAGATCGTCGCCGGCGACGTGGTGGTAATCCGCTACGAGGGACCTAAAGGCGGGCCGGGGATGCGCGAGATGCTGGCGCCTACCTCGGCGATTATCGGCGCGGGCCTGGGTGACAGCGTGGGCCTGATTACCGATGGGCGCTTCTCCGGCGGCACCTACGGCCTGGTCGTCGGCCACGTCGCCCCGGAGGCGGCGGTTGGGGGAACCATCGCCCTCGTCCAGGAGGGTGATAGCATCACGATTGACGCTGATGCTCGCCTGCTCCAGCTCAATGTCTCTGATGACGAACTGGCCCGCCGCCGGGCTGCCTGGACCCCGCCCGCTCCGCGCTACACCCGCGGCGTGCTGGCCAAGTATGCGCGCCTGGTCTCTTCGGCGAGCCTTGGCGCAGTGACCGATCTGCCGGGAGCCTGGTAGCGGTGTGGAGGTGTGGAGATGTGGGGGTGTAGAGGTGTGGAGGTGTGGAGGTGTACGAACAGATCCACAGCTCAACATTGGAGCTCCACATCTGCTCACTCACTCGCCGCTGGCAAGACCGAGCGGATCGTTGGCGCAGCTCCACCCGCTGCCTACATCTCCACACCTCCACACCTCCACAGCTCTACAATTCCTGATAAAACCCGGAGGACTCCGTGGGCGTTGATGTCTCACAAATCGGCCTGGGCTTACTGCTCAGTACGGCCATCGGCGGGCTGGCCTACTGGCGCCAGTCGCTGACGATGGGGGGCTGGGCCGGCGCCATTCTCACCGGCACGGCGACCATGGGTTTTGGCGGCTGGGCCTGGGGTCTGGCGCTGATCGCGTTTTTCGTCAGCAGCAGCGCGCTGTCGCACTACAAGGAGCATGTTAAGGAACAGCGCGCAGCCGAGAAGTTCGCCAAGGGCGGCAGGCGCGACCTGGCCCAGGCCCTGGCCAATGGCGGCGTTGGGGCGCTGCTGGCCTTGCTCTACGCCCTGCTCGGCGGGCCGCCGGCGCTGCTGGCCCTCTTTATCGGCGTGATGGCGACCGTTACCGCTGATACCTGGGCAACGGAACTGGGGGTGCTCAGCCCCCATCGCCCGCGCCTGATCACCACCGGCAAGCCAGTAGAGCCGGGCACCTCGGGCGGCATCTCGCTCCTGGGCACCACGGCTTCGGCCCTTGGCGGGCTGCTGATTGGCCTGGTCATGTTCTTGAGCCTGGGGATCGGCCAGAGCCTCGCCGGTCAGCCGCTGATATGGCAGTGGTGGATCCTGCCCGCGGCCGTGCTCGGCGGTCTGGGCGGTTCGCTGGCCGATAGTCTGATGGGCGCGACGGTGCAGGCGATCTACCGCTACCCCAACGGCAAGGAGACCGAAAAAACGGTTGGCAAAGACGGCACGCCCAACACTTTTGTGCGCGGCTGGCGCTGGATGAATAATGATATGGTCAACCTGCTCAGTTCGCTGGTTGGCGGGTTGATTGCCGTGCTGGTATTCCTGACTCTGGCCTGAGACCCTTATCGGCGATCACCCAGGCTGCGAAGCGATCGTCGGCCACGGCCCACGCCGGGACCCCGCAGGCTTTTATCATCTGGATGATCTCCGCCGGCGCGAAGAATCTACTGTTCATCAGCAGCAGTCGCTCGGCCAGGGCGACGAGTTTCACTACTCCCAGGCGAATGTCCGGCTCCTCAATCACCAGGCGGCCCTCGGGGCGCAACACGCGCAACAACTCGCGAATGGCCTCCGCCGGTCGGGTAAAGTGATGCAGCGCGTCAACCACCACGACCCGATCAAACGTGGCGTCGGGAAAGGGCAGGCGTGTCACATCGCCGGCCAGCGCCTCAAGGCCCCTGGCCCGCGCCTGACGCAGCATCGGCGCCGAACGGTCGAGGATCACCACCTCGCCAGCCAGAGCGCGCAGATGGACTGCCACGCGCCCCGTGCCGCCACCCGCGTCGAGCACGCGCCCCCCCGGCGGCACGTCCAGCACCTCCCGCAGCCGCTCCAGATCCGGCGGACCGATGAGCCGATCGTAAAAGGGTGCGATCAGGTCGAAATGATCGATCATTGGCGATCTCCTTAGACATTGTTTCGCTGTGTGGTCTGTTGCACTACCGTTCAGGCGAGGTGCAGGGGGATGCCGTCTTCTGCGAATCTTCTCCAGCCAAATGCTATTATCCCTTGATCAATCCAGTAGTCTGTAACGTAAGTTTGCTGGCATTTCCGCCCCCCTCCCAGCCTCCCCCCGTTGGGGGGAGGCGCCGGACGCCCTCCCCCGGCGGGGGAGGGTTGGCAAAAAACTGAATTCACAGACTAACTCTACTTTGTCACGTTGCCCCTGGCGGGGGCTGCGGTGGCCGCAGACCCCGGAGATCCGCCCTTCCTGGTGCGGCGAAGCCGCGCTGCACCTGGAAGGGGAAAGCGCGGAGGGGTGCGATCCCTCCGAACCTCCTCGCAGCGGAAGCCGCGGCAAGTGACAAGGTAGAGCTAATCAGTTGTACGTGCTAAATTAGCAATGATCAAATTATTAGGTTCGAATGAAGCATCGTAAGCGATCAACAGCAATTGATCCTTGTCAGCTTTTGAACTCTTATCTACATCGATGATTGCATAGGTCATGTCGCCTGTGCCAATCACGAGACGTTGATAGATTATCGCAGGCAAATCCGCAATGGTTTTCTTATGCACAGTTTGTTCATCAACCCTGTTTCCTGACATGCTTGTTGTGTTCTTTCGCTCAAGTTCAAGCCAATCATGGATCGAGCCATCAAAATCAATAATGCTAAAAATTGGGCCAACAGGTTCCTCAATCAACCCTGTTGTGCTTGTTTCTGCGTATATTATTTTTCGCGAATTTTGACCGGAAAATCGTTAATGAAAATGGATGGCTGTTCTTCATGGAATACGGCGTTGCCGGGGAGAGAGATTTGAAATCCTTGCCACTGAATAATCTGGATGTCTGACCCTGATGTGGAGACTTGACCAGACGCCGGTTCCCTAGTTGCTGGATTTCGTGTTTCAGCAGCGCGGCTATCAGATGCTCCCCCGGAGGACGTCGTTGGTGATGGGTGTGGTTCAGGATGCGTCCTTTGTGCGGGTGATGCCTGTCCACACCCGGTAAGCGTTAGCAGCGCCAATCCGACCAGCAATAGTGTGTATCGTCTCATGCCAATTCCTGTGGGAAATTGCGCTGGCGCATCATCATCAGATCTGCCTGGGACGCCAGATACGGCAATCCAAAATCCAAAATCCACAATCACATCATCTTCGATGCCACACATAGATCGGCTCCGGCCCCACCGTCAGGCGCAGGCGGCCGTTTTCCGCCGGCAGGGCGCGCTCGGCGCCGTCGCGCCCGATCAGGCGCGCCTCTGCGCTCTGGGTGGCCAGTGTGACCCGCGCGCCCGGCGGCGACCACAGCACATCCAGCGCCTCGCCGTTGCGCTCCAGCCGCAGGTCGTAGATTTCGTGGCCGTGGATGGCGCTCAGGTCGTCAATCCAGATCGTGCCTCCGCCGACGAAGGCGTCCGCGATGTCATCGAGGACGATGGCTTGCAAAGCCGCCGGGAAGTCCACCCGCTGGTTGCCGCCGGGGACGATCACATTACCCGGCTCGACCTCGCCGCCGATGGGGGTGTGCAGGAAGTGCCAGCCCGGCGCGCCGACCGGGCCGAGGACAAACTGGAGCACCTCGCCCTCGGCGTCGCGGATCCACACCTTCAGCCCGTGCGTGCTGCCGTCACCGTAGACCCACGCGCCGATCGCGTAGGGCGCGCCTTCCAGAGAGAGGCGCGGTTCGCGCTCGAAGGCCACGTAGTCGTTCTGGCGCGTGGTGAAGTTGTAGCTGAGTTCGGCGCTGCCCTCGCCCCGGTAGGCATTGCCGCTCAGCCGGAGCGTGCCGTTCGGCTGGCTGACCCGCCGCCATCCCTGGACGCTCTCGAAATCCACCAGCACCCGCCGCTCGAACAGGTCCCGCCGCTCAACGTAGGTCGTGTCCGCCAGGTGCTGGTTCAGGGTGCGGAAGGCGTCGAAGGCCGGTTTGCGCGCGCTGTAGTCGGTGCGCCCGCGCCCCAGGCGGATCAGCCCGTAGGGGTTGCCCGGATCGTCCTTGAAGCTGTACCAGAAGATCCGCTCCGCCCCCGCCTCCCACAGCATCAGCATGGCCCGTGGCAGATGGTTGGCCTGACTCTGTTCATCGGCGCGCCCGCTGCTGTCCCGGTCACTCGGCCCGCTGGCCCAGCCCACCTCGGTGACCCAGATCGGTTTGGGGCCATAGCGCTGCCCCAGCGCCCGGACACCCGCCACCGCCGCTGCCAGGTTGCCGTCCTCCGGACCATATGGGTTGACATAAGGATGAATGGCCAGGATGTCGAAGCTGTTCCAGGCTCCGTATTCGGCCACGGCGCGCAAGAAGGTGGTATCGAAGGGGTTGACGCCGCCAATGAGGATTGTCGCCTCCGGATCTACCTCGCGGATCGCCGCTGCCGTTCGGATGAGCAGGTCGGCGTAAGCCGCCGCGTCGGGTGCGGGCCGCCAGAAGACTGCCAGGTCCGGCTCGTTCCAGATCTCCCAGTGCTTGACGTAGCGGCGATAGCGGGTGACCACCCCCCGCGCGTAGTTCACGAAGGCGTCCGGGTCGGGCGCATAGTAGGAGACGTCGTTGGGAGTGTCGTTGCGGTAAGGCGTGGCCCAGCCCACCGAGGGGCCAAGCACCCCTAGCACGTTGATCCCCCGGCTGAGCAGCGCGCGCAGCGCCGCATCGGTGAAGGTCCAGTCCCACACGTCGGGGCGGGGCTGCACCCGGTGCCAGTGCAGGTCCTCGCGCACCCAGGTGACGCCCAGTTCGCTCACCAGGGCCGCCGGCACGTCCATCGAGGACGGGTCGGGGTAGCGCGTGGCCAGGTGGGAGTTGAGGCCAAAGACCGGCGGGTGCGTCGGCGTTCCTGATGGCGGCGCCGGAGCGAGGTGCGGCGGTGGCTGTGGCGCCGCGGCGGCGGTAAGCGCGAGGAGCGCCAGGAGAATGGGAACGATCCGGGTCATAACTCATTCACCCACCGTTATCGTCACCCCTGCGGGCGCGATGGCTGTCAGCTCCGGCGCGAACACCGGCGTAACCCGGGCCGGGGACGCGCCGTAGGTTCCCGAAGCGATGGCTCGGGCGATAATCGTCTCGTTGTATACTCCGGGAGCAAGATCGGCCGCTTCGAGGGTGATCCGCCCCTCGGCGAACACGGCGGTTTGACGCAAGGGTGAGCGGGGCGCGCCGGGCAGGGTTTCGAGACCGGCCGGCAGCGGGACGACGACGCGCGCCCGGCTGAGGGGGCGCGCCGTCACCAGCGTCAGGCGCAGGGCGACAATCTGACCCGGACGGAGGCTGGCATCGCTCAGGGGCGCGCCGGTGGCCGGGTCGGCCAGCTCCAGGTAGAGGGCTGGCTGCCCGGCGCTGTCGGTGGTTCTCCGGGGAACGCCATATGCCACAAGGTATCTGGCCGCGGCGCCGGCCTCGACCCGCAGGATTGGCGCGGGCGTTGCGGGCGTGCTGCTGGCCCGAAGGGTGGTGGTGATCGGCGCGCCGTCGCCGAGCAGCGGCGCGCCGTCGAGGAGCACACGCCGGGGGCCAGCCGCGGTCGCCGCCTCTGTCGGCAGCGCGGCCGCGACGCGCGCGGCGTCCCACGGGCTGGGCCAGCCCTCAATCCCCCATGCGGCCAGGAGCGTCCATTCAGCGCCGGGGAGTTCGCTCGCGCCAGGCCGGCCCGCCCGCAGTGCCTGCACCGCGGCCGCTGTGACCGCTACGCTTCCACCCGGCAACCCGGAGGGACGATCCGCCGTCCAGCGCACCAGGTCTGGCTGACCCGCCGTGGTCGTCTCCCGCCGTGCCAGGGCCTGGAGGCGATCCAGGGCTGGCGCTGCCTGCTCTGGAGGCAGCGCCAGGCTAAGAAAGGCCAGCCCGTCGGCAGAGAGGGCCTCGTCGAGCAGCGCGAGCGTCCCCGGATCGGTATGCCAGGCACGGGCCAGGGCATAGGCCACGTAGGCCCGGGTGTCGGGATCGGCAGCCGGCGCGGCGCGGCTTAGATACGTGATCGCCTGCCGGTTGGGCGAGCGATTGTCGCCCAGGGCTTCATAGGCTGCCGCCTGCGCCTCCAGCACCAGCGCAGTCACGAAGGGGCGCGAGGGGCTGGCGGGCCACCAGCCCCAGCCGCCATCTTCGTTCTGCGCCGCCTCAAGGTCGCGCAACGCCTCGCGCAGGAGCACGGCCCGGCGCACGCGCTCCGGCCCCCGGGCCTCGCGGGCCAGCCGCGCGGCGATCAGCGCCAGACAGGCCTCCTCGTCCACCGAACGCGGTGTCAAAGCGGCCAGGCGTTCGGCCTGGTCCTCCAACGCCGCCCGCACGCCCGGCGCGATGGCGACCACCAGCAGGTCTGTGGTCGCCGGGCGCTCGACCGTTACGTCTAGCGGGCCGACGGCGGGAATGGTCACGCCGTTCAGCGTGGGCGCTGAAGCGGTCTCAATAGGAATGCGCCGCTCAAGCACGTCACGCTGGCCGTCGGTCACGATACTGAGAGTGATGCTGGCCTCGGCGGCTCCGGGTTCGGGACGCACGCGCCAGGCGACGCGGCCCCTAGCGCCCTCGTCAAGCACGAGGCGCTGTTCAACCGGCGCGGTTCGTTCCAGGATCAGGTTGCTTCGATTGAGACGCACGCGCACCTGGCGTCGCCCGATTCCGGCATTGCGGAGATCAAGCGCAATCACGGCCCGATCCGTAGGGTGGAGCATCGCCGGGGCCAGCAGATCATAGGCCAGTGGCAGACCTGTTGTGATCACCACGCTGGCGCCGGCTGGCGGGCCGGTGGAACTGGCCGTCAGCGCGCTGACCAGCCACCGCCCGGAAGTGACCGGCAGAGGCATTTTCAAGCTGCCAGGCGTGTCGTTGAGCCATTCGACCGGCGGCGCGTAGCCCGGCGCGGCGATCGCGACGCCACGCGGCGCGGAGCTGAGCCTGATCGCCGGTTGTGGCAGCGTAGCGGCAATCGGGGCTGGCAGCAGTTCAGGCTGGAACCGTTGCAGCCAGCCCGCGACGCTGAAGGTCTCTGCGCCTTCTTCTTCGGGCGCTGGAGCGATGGTGAGCAGCGTATTCTCAGCGCTGGAAAGGTCGCCGGTGCTGGCGGTGATCGTCAGGACGCCTGTCGCTCCTGGCGGTTGGAGCGTCGCTCCGGCATCAAGAGCCACCGTTGGCGGATCATCGGCGTTCACCAGGATGGTTGTGCTGCCCCAGCGCCAGGTGTCGCCCGCCGTGGCGACCGCGCTAACATTGACGCCGGGGGTCATCTCGTCGGTAATCGGCAGCGTAATGACCTGACCGGCGCGAACGTTGCGCACCTCGGTTTCCAGCAGCTTACCGCGTTCGATCATCAGCAGCAGCCTGCTCTCGGCCTCCGGGATCGCCACGAGCAGCCTGGCGACCTCGCCAGGGCGGTAGCGGTCACGGTCGGCGATCAGGGCCATTTGGCCGTCGGGAAGGCCCCAGTTGGCAAAGCGCCCGCCTGTCACCCATAGCTCCGTCGTGGTCGCGGGGCCGCCTGCCGAGGCGCTGATCTGGTAGTGGCCAGGATTGAGCAATGGCAATTGCACCCCGGCGCGTCCATCGGCCTCGGTGACGGCCTGGCGCACCAGCAGTGGCGCGCTGCCGCCTGCCCGCGTCACCTCGATCTTCACCCGCGCGCCGGGAACCGGGCGCCCCAGCCCGTCGAGGGCCAGCAGGGCCACGCTGCCGCGCCGGTCACTGACGATGAACCGTTCGGGAAGACTCACCGCGACCAGCGGCGCTCCTCCGGCGAGCATGCCTTCGGTTGCGACGCCACTTTCACCGCCGGATGCGGCAAGGGCGACCCACAGGCGATAACGCGTGGCCACGGAGGGACGCGCCGGGAAGGTGATGCGCAATTCTCCCCTGGCGTCGGCGCTGCCGCTACCTGCCAGCGTCACCGTCTCGGCGGCTATGTTCTCAAGCTGGTAGCCCGGCGGGGTTGGCGGCGGCCCCAGCGGTTCCAGTCCCAGACGCCAGTTGAGCGCCGCGCCGGCCAGTGGCAGGCCGTTGCGCTCCAGCCGTATCCGTAGCCCACCGGGTTCCTCGAAGACGGCAAGGACGAAGACCGGCGCGCCGTCTCGGGGCGCAACGCGCAACACAACGCTGCTGGCCGAGTCGCCGATCCGGGTCGTCAGGCGATACTCGCCGGGTTCGAGATCCGGCGGGAGGGTCAGCGTTCCGCGCGCGATCCCGCTGACAGGCTCGATAGCGCAGGTTGCCGGCGGGATCGACTCCGTGCCGCCGGCTAGCGGGCGCAGTTGCATGCGGCAGGGCGCGTCCGGCGCGGGCGCGACGAACAGGCCGCCGGGATCGCGTCTGCGGGTGAGGCCGCTCATCTGGAGCGTATCACCGGGAGCGTAGACGGGCCGATCAATGAAGATCAGGCTGCGGTAGGCGGGTGTAGCTGCGGTGACAGGCGCCCAGTCGGCGCGCACGACTGCCGGGCGATCGCTCCCCGCTGTTGCGATGAGCGGCCCCGCGCCCTCGGCGACGGTCGTGACCCATAACCCATCGGCATCGGTTCGTCCACGCGCAAGCAGCGTGCTTCCGCGATAGAGCGCCACTGGAAGATCGGCCAGCGGCGCGCCGCTCCTGGAGTCAGTGGCCCATACCAGCGCCTGCTCTCCAACGACGCGCAGGGTCAATCGCACCGTCGAGACGAGCAACAACAGATCAGCCCGTGGACCTTCGGGGCTACGCGCGCGGAGAAAGTACGCGCCCGGCGCGAGGGCCTCGCCATCGCTCAACCCCACCGGCACCCGCGAGCGCGCCGGGACGCCGGACGGATCGCGCAGCTCCACTCGCCAGCTCCGCGCCAGCGGTTGCCCGTATCGCTCGGGGTTGAATCCCTCGCGTTCGTCGGGGCGCAGCGCCGCCGCCAGCAGCAAGGTCGCTTCATCAAGCGCATAGAGGCGTAGATCCAGCGCTGTCAGACTGGTGCGCTCCAGTTCTACCGCCGCAGGCGCCTTCTCCGGCAGGACGATGATCCCATCGAAGGCCGCCGGTGCAGTGAGCGCGGGCGCCGCCGGGGCGGTGCGCAGTCCGATCACGACATCGCTTGCCAGCGGTGAACCGGCCAGGTCGGGCGTGCCCGCCGCCAGAGTCATCGTATAGCGTGTGGATGGGCGCAGCTCAGGGCGCAGGCGCACCTCCGTCTCGCTGATGGTGATGGCAACCTCACCCACGGGAGGATCGAAACGCAGCCCGGCCCGTAGCGCCTCCTCGCTCATCGGAGAACTAAAGACCAGACGAATCTCCTGTCCAGGGGCGATAACCTGCCCCTGTCCGGGGAAGAAGGCTTCCAGCCGCGGTTCCGGAGCGACGGTGAAGCTCCAGGGCGCCATCCCGCCCTCCTCGTCGAGCGGATCGGCCAGCCGCACCGTATAGCTGATCCCCGGCTGCCAGCCCGAACGCGGAGTAAAAGTCACCACCTGGGTTGCGGAGATGATCGCCGTGGCGAGATCGCCCTCAACCGGCGGCTCGATCCGCAGGGCGCGCTCGATTTGCTCCGGGGGCGCCGCGGCGGCCAGGCGCAGGGTCAGCGGCATGCGCGATGCGACCCAGCGGGCGCCATCGGCGGGGGCGCGCTCGATCACCTCGGGCCAGGCCGTGCTGAAGCGCCAGACAAAGGGCGCGCCAAGCTCCGCGCCGCGCAGGTCAGCGAGGTTGGGGGCAATCGTAACCGTGTAGGGTGTGGCCGGCGCCAGCGGCGTCATCGGACGAATCTGCAGCGTATGCTGGTCAAGCCAGCGGAAGGTCGCCGGGAAAGGCGGATCGAACTGCAAGTGCGGCATCTCCACTGGTTGTCCGGCCGCCTCGGGAAGGACCATAGGCTGGCTGAAGACCACAGCGAGCGACGTATCCGGGGCGACGCCGGCGCCATCGGGCAGCGCGGCGACCACCGCTGGCTGCGGGGCGGTGCCGAAGCGCACGCTGACCGGTTGGGCCAGCGGTCGCCACCAGCGCCCCAGCGCCCGCTCATCGAGGCTGACGGTGTAGGTCACCGCCGGTAGCAGGGTTGTGTCTGGTTGAAAAGTGAGCGTCGTTGCATCAGGCGACCAGGTCAGGCTTCCCGGCGTCGCCGGGGAGATGCGCAGCGCAGCAGCGGTCGCTGCACGGTTCATCGGAGCGCTAAAGCGGATGGCAATTGACGTGCGTGGCAGCACGTCGGCAGCCTGATCCGGCGGCTCGATGGCCAGCACCGTGGGAGCTGGCGCGAAGGGTGTGAGAGGGATGGCGGCCCGCGCCAGCAGGGCCAGCCATAGCGCCAGCGCTGTACCGCCCAGGACAACCGTCCAGATCCGAGCCAGCAGGCGCAGCAAGGTTATCACCGAACGTCCCTCTTTCGCGCGCATCACGGAGGCAGTATACCACCTTCCCATCCATCGCTGGCGATGCGCCATAGGGGGGAATGCATAGTCGTCGAGGGGAGAGAGTCAGGGGTGAGGGTCAGAAGCGCCAGACGCTGCATCAGCCCCGGGGAGACATCGTCTCCTATGCCTTTCCATCGAGCAGAGCCGGTTCTTACCGCAGGAGGTCAAGCAGCGCCTTGCGTTCGAGTCGCAGGCCGGGCGGCAGGCCAGGGGCGGCCTCTTCCGCCTGTTCGTCGGCAATCAAGAGCGCCTGAATAGCCGGGCGTTGGAGCAGCGCAGCCAGAGCCTGGGAGAGACTCAGAGCGACCAGGCGTGGCGAGCGTCCAAGACGATGGCGTTGAGCAAAGCCAAGGGCGGCATCGGCGCTCGGGAACACCAGGAGCAGCCGCGGACGGGGCGCCTCTCTGCCGCCTTCTGACGCTCCGGACGCGCCGCCAGTGGTTCGGTAGCCATAGAAGCGGCGCGTTTGCACCCCCCGTTCGGCCAGGCGGGCCTGCAGCGTCGCCAGCGCCGCTGCGGCGGCCTCGGCGCTGAAGCCGTGAGCGCGCGCCACCTCAATGAAGCGATCGCTCTCAGGCATACGTCCCTACGGCAACGGCGCCGGCGTCGGCACTGGCTGCACCGTTGTGGGGCGCGGCTCGCCACGGTAGAGCGCCAGGCCCAGTAGCCCGAGCTGCACCTCGTCGGGTGTGCCGGCGAACTCAGGGTGGTACTCCATCCGCGCCCGCTCGAAGTACTGCACCCGATAGGCGCGGCCATCGGGCAACACTTCGTCGAACTCCTCGCTGATTGGGAAGCCGAAGACCCGGAGGCCGCCGTGCGCCTCCCAGAATTGCAGGAAGCGCCCGCCCAGACTATACCCTGTTTCGGGCACAAAGCGCAGCTCGGGCGTGCTGACAAAAAAACTCGGGCGGGCGAAGCTGCGTCCCTCGGTGAACTCTCTTCCGATCAAACCCGGCTGCACCTCATAAGGTGTGCCCGCAAATTCCGGCCAGTGCTCCAGCCGCGCCCGCTCGAACCACTGCACCTCGCGCCCATTCACGATCTCCGGGGCCGCCAGCGGCAGGCCAAAGATCCGCACGCCTCCCATTGTCTCATAGTAGCTCGCGAAACGCGGCGACACTTCCGGCAGCGCATACGCCAGCGCGCCCACCGGAGGCACCCCGGCATTGATCGCGCTCGATGCCGGCTGCAACCCCACGGTCACGGCCTGCGCTGGCGGGACCTCGGCCCCCAGCAGCACGCGGGTGGGTACAGGCGCGACCCCCTGGCCTGGCAGGCGCACCATGCCTAACCCGCTCAGCAATAGCCATAGCAGCAGCAGCACTACCAGACCAGCGAGGAGCAGCAGTCCCCAGCGAAGGAGCTGGTTCGTTCCCGCGGTCCGCTCAATGCGTCTACCGCTGCCGGTGCGCCGTTCCTCTGGCTGTCGTTTGTCACCCTGGTTGCTGATTGACATAATAGGATACCGGTTTTCGGTCACGAACTCAAGGTGTCGCGGCTCGGAAGAACCGCCATCACTCATGCGCCCTCCTTGCCGATCTGGTTCCGGATCAACTCCGCAGTCTGGTTGAGTTCATCGTGCACGGCCGTGCCGGGGCGCCAGCCGCGCACGGCATTGTCGCCGGCCCAGCGTGGGATGACGTGCACGTGATAGTGGAACACAACTTGACCGGCTGCGGCCCCGTTGTTCTGGATAATATTGAAGCCATCGGGTTGCAGCGCGGCCTTGATCCCTCGCGCAACAATCTGGGTGGTGCGCGCCACCGCCGCTACTAGCTCCGGAGGCAGATCGAGCAGATCAGGGTATTCGTCCTTACAGATCACCAGGGTATGCCCGCGCGATGCCGGATTGATGTCTAAAAACGCCAGGGTCAGGTCATCCTCATACACTTTGGCAGCCGGCAGTTCACCCCTGACAATCCGCGAGAAGACCGAGGCCATACCGTTCTCCTCTCTGTCAGCCAATTCCTGTGGAACAGGATGCAGGCGCAGTATCTCCAGGTCTCATTGAGAGACCATAAATCCAAAATCCGAAATCCACAAGCCAGAATCATAGCGTACTCGTTTGAAAGCGGAGGCCTCCTGGTTGCGCCGCTGTCCATCGGCTCAGATCTTGACCCCCGCCTCTTCCACCGGTTCCCGCGCGGCTTCAGCTTGCTCGTCCATCCGGTAGCGGCGACCGAACCAGGCCAGAGCGATCACTCCCAGCAAGACGCCGAACCACAGGGTGCAAAAGCGTATGATAATCGTCGCCGTGGCGGCCGTGCTGGCAGCCAGTCCCACGATTGCCATCAGCAAGCCTGCGCTGCTCGCTTCGCTCACGCCCAGGCCGCCCGGCAGGAACGAGACTAGCCCGAACAGGGTGCTCGCGGCGAAGATAAATGTCGCCTGCAAGAGCAGCAGTGGCGTGCCTGCCACTCCGACGCCGACCAGCACAAAGTAGAAGGCCAGGCATTCACAGCCCCAGGAGACGACGCTGATGAGCGTGGCGGTGAGCAAGACGCGCCATTCCAACAACTCCCGGGTGCTGGCATACGTGGCGCGCAGCCGGGGTGCAACCTTCGCGCCGAACGGCAAGCGGCCCGTGCCCTCAATCACCCCCCCAACAAGGCGCCGATGCTGGAGCGCCAGAATCCCGGCCAGCGCCGCTACCACCAGCGCCACAAAGGCAAATCGCGCCGGAGGATAGAGCATCAGCCCCATGGCCATCAGCAACAGCATCGCCAGGCCGTCGGTGAGCCGTTCGGCCAGCACCACCGGCGCTGAACGGCTCACTGCCGCCCCGTTCACTCGCTTGAGCAACACCGACTTGAACACTTCGCCCAGCTTGCCAGGGGTCACCGACATCACCAGGCCAGCGGTGAAGATTAACCCGCTATCCAGGCGACTAACCCCGTGACCCAGACCCAGCCGGCGCAGGTAGTATTCCCACTTCAGCCAGCGCAGCAGGTAGTTCAGGGCGGTAAGACCAAGGATGAAGGGCAACCAGGCCCAGCGAAACGCGCCCAGATCGCGCCACACCGCGCGGGCGTCGCTGGCCAGGCCCATCACGATCGCCACTGCCAGGCCGAGCAGTAGTGCAGCGAGGAGTTTGCCCTGCAGGGTTCGTAACGACATAGCGTGCCGTGCTTCTGTGACAGGCCCTGTGGCGATTATACAGCCCGCTTCGCGGAAGCGCAAAGCGAGGCGTTCCGCATTCTCAGGGCTCATGCCTATGCCTGGGGGTGAGCCCCAAACTTCAGATTTTTAGTGGTTTTGGCGGCTATCTTCCCATCCCCTCACACCCTCCGCGAGAGGTTTCTGAATCGGTGCCGCGAACCGGGTACAATGGAGCCGCGACGGGTTGCCGTCCCTCCGAGGCAATCTAAGGCCGAAGCACTGGTGCAGCTCGCGCTTCGGCCCGGCGAGCGCAACCCTGTAGGCGCTGCATCGTGGAAGGAAATCTGCCGTGCGTCTCTCCTCCGTCGGGGCCGTCCTGGCCCTGTTTCTCCTGATGGTTCCCCTTGCCGCCCGCCCGGTCTCCGCTCGGACTGGCGGCGCCCCGGCGCCCGGCGAGGTCATCGTGTGGCTGCGCCCCGGCGCTACGCCGTCCGCGCCGGAAGTGGCCGCTAGCCTTGCCGCGCTCCGTGTCTCCGCTGCCGAGGCCCTCGCCCCCAACGCGCCGATCTACCGCCTGCGCCTGCCAGCCGCCATTGATCCGGAGGTCGCCGCTGCCCGCCTCCTGGCCGCCCCGGGGGTCGCCTACGCCGAACCAAACCGTATCCGCCGGATCAGCCGCATGCCTAATGACCCGGCCTTTCCCCAGCAGTGGGGGCTGCGCAACATCCAGGCCCCCGAGGCCTGGACGATCACCACCGGCGGGCCGGTCGTCGTCGCAGTGCTCGACAGCGGTGTGGACGGCGACCACCCCGACCTGGCGGGCAAGGTGCTTCCAGGCTTCAACACCCTCAACGGCAGCCCCGACGCGCGCGACGACAACGGTCACGGCACCGCCGTGGCCGGACTGATCGCCGCCAATACCGACAACAACGCCGGCATAGCCGGCCTTTGCTGGGAATGTCGCATCCTGCCGGTCAAGGTCGTTGACGCCAGGGGAGTCGGCAACGACGCCAGTCTGGCCGCCGGCATCCGCTGGGCCGCCGACAACGGCGCCCGGGTGATCAACATGAGCCTCGGCGGCGAGGGCGACAGCCGCTTGCTACGCGAGGCCATCGCCTACGCCGCCGCGCGCGGGATCGTGCTCGTGGCCGCTTCGGGCAACGAGCGAGAGATCGGCAACCCTGTCACCTACCCGGCGGCCTACCCTGATGTGATCGCCGTCGGGGCCACTGGCAATACCGATACCATCACCGGCTTCTCCAACACCGGCGACTACCTTGACCTCGCCGCCCCCGGCGTGGGTCTGTGGACCACCTTGCCCGGCGGGCGCTACGGCCCGCCCAACGGCACCTCATTCTCCAGCCCCTACGTAGCCGGCGCCGCGGCCCTGGTGCTCACCCAGCGCCCCGACCTGGGCCGGAGCGATGTAGGCTGCATTCTCAAGGCCAGCGCCGACGACAAGGGGCCTCCCGGCAAGGACTCCGAATACGGCTGGGGCCGTCTGAATGCCTTTCGCGCGGTGCAACTAGCGCCGGCCTACACCGGTTGCCCCCTCGACGCGCCGCAAGCCGAGCCGCCATCGCCGCCAGCCGTCGCCCCCGGCGACGCCTTCCGTCCGGTGCCGCCTGTGAATACGCCGGAGGTGCGCTATTTTCCCGAAACCGGCCACACGCTGCGC
Organism: Chloroflexaceae bacterium; assembly: GCA_025057155.1. Lineage (NCBI taxonomy): Bacteria > Bacillati > Chloroflexota > Chloroflexia > Chloroflexales > Chloroflexaceae > Chloroflexaceae bacterium. Next base: position 185,673 of record JANWYD010000006.1, on the reverse strand, counting down.
GGCGCGTTCTTACGCTTCTGGGAGCGTCATGGCGGCCTCCCGATCTTCGGCTTCCCGATCAGCGAAGAACTGATCGAAACCGGGAGCGACGGGCGCGCCTACACCGTGCAGTACTTCGAGCGCCACCGCTTCGAACTGCACCCCGAGAACCCCCCGCCCTACAATGTGCTGCTTGCGCGTATTGGCGACGACGTGCTACGAGCTGCTGGACGAGACTGGTACATCTTTCCTCGCGGGACGGCACAACCGGGCTGCCTGACCTTCGAAGCCACAGGACATACCCTCTGCGAGCCTTTCCTGGGGTACTGGCGCGCCAACGGTCTGGAGTTTGACGGCGCGCGGGGCATCAGCTTCGCCGAGAGCCTGGCGCTCTTCGGCCAACCTATCTCGCCGCCCCAGGTTGAGGAAATCGCGCCCGGCGTCTTCCGCACCGTACAGTGGTTTGAGCGGGCGCGCTTCGAGGACCACGGCGGGCAGGTGCTGCTCGGATTGTTGGGGAACGAACTGGTCCGCGCCAGAGGCTGGCGGTGAAAAACGGGTCTGGACGAGCAACGCTCGTCCAGACCCTCCTCCGTCAGCAGCAGGCGAGCTTGCGCCTCACAGGATGTAGCCGCGCTTGCGCGCGATCTCCTCCTTGTGTTTGCGGAAGAGAATATCCCGCTCGGTGCCCTTGATCTCGCGTTTGTATGAGGCCAGGATCTTCTCCACCTCGGCGTCAATCTCCTCCTCGCGGCGCAGATCGGCCACAATAAAGTCGTAGATCGCCTTGACCCGCGCCGCGCGCCCTTCGCCAGGCCGGGCGCCGGGCGCCTCCCGATACTCCACCAGCCCCCTCCGGGCCAGTTCGTCGTGCAACCGCTCAGCGATCCGCCGCACCTTGTTTTCGCTTAACCGCATAGGTGGCAGTGCTCTGTTCTACGCTTTGTGCCGAGGACCGGGAGGCGTGGAAGGGTGGACGGTGGAGGTGTGGAGCTGTGGAGGTGTAGAGCTGTGGTGGCACCTGCCTCAAGACCTCGACCCTTCCGTCACGACCCCTCCGGCTGTTCGTTGCATCGTTGCTGCTAGAAGTCGCACAGGTGTAAATGTGTCTCTTCACCTGCCTCCACACCCCTAGGTCATGGCCCCGATCTGGTCGCGCAACCAGGCCATGCGCTTGCTATTGACCCGATAGCAAACCGCCGCCCCATCGGAGTAGCTATCCAGCAAGCCGGCCTCACGGAGGAGCCGCAGATGCTGCGAGAGCGTAGACTGGGCATGCGGGCCGTTTTCGGGCAGGTGCAGGAGGATCTCGTTCCCGATACAATCGGGATGCTGGAGCACATACCGCAGGATAGATACGCGCACCGGATTGCCCAGGGCCTTGCAGAGCAACGCCAGTTGATGGTCCTGTTCATCAGAAGGATTGTCTGCCGTCATCATCGTCGGCCTCCCTTCCGAGAGCTTCGCGCATACTGTACGACGGCGGGCCGCGCACGTCAAGAGGGTTAGCGCCACACGCTGAGCACGGGGTCATGGTATAATCCGACTCAGATATGCACGACCGACTGTTCTCCATGCTAACACAGACCGAAATCGCCGCGCTGCCAACTGAATACTGCGTTGATCACATTCGCATCGCCCCAAACATCATTCTGGCGCCCATGGCGGGGGTAACCGATAGCATCTTCCGGCGGATGATCCTGCGTCTCGGCGGGTGCGGGCTGGTCAGCACTGAAATGACTAATGCTGCCAGCGTCACCCCTAAGGCGTTGCAGCGCCACCGCTTGCTCGACTACCTGCCCGAAGAGCGCCCGCTGACGATGCAGCTCTCCGGCAACGAGCCTGACCTCGTGGCCGCCGCGGCGCGCACGGTCGAGCGGCTCGGCGCCGATATTCTCGACATCAACTGCGGTTGCCCTTCGCCCAGGGTCACCGGCGGCGGTCACGGGGCCGCTCTGCTGCGCGATCTGCCGAAAATGCACCGTCTGCTCAAGGCGGTCAGGGCGGCGGTCCAGATCCCCGTGACGCTGAAGTTTCGCGCCGGGTGGGACGAGCAGAGCCTTAACTTTGTTGAAACGGCGAAGATCGCCGAGGACGCCGGAGTGGCAGCGATAGCCCTGCATCCGCGCACCCGCGAGCAGGGTTACAAGGGCCACGCTGACTGGCGTCGCGTGGCCGCAGTTAAACGCGCCGTCAGCATCCCGGTGATCGGCAGCGGCGATGTGAAAACCGCCGAAGACGCCCTGATCCGCCTCCGCGACAGCGGCGCCGACGGGGTGATGATCGGGCGCGCGGCGATGGAGAACCCCTGGATCTTTTTGCAGATCGCCCAGCTCCGCCGCGGCGAGGCGGTGTTCCAGCCCGGCCCTGCGGATAAACTTGAGTTCTTGCTGAACTATCTTGATCTGTGTGCGGCCGAATTGCCCGCCCGGCTCGCGCTCAACAAGATCAAGCAACTGATCGGCCAGTTCGTGGTCGGTCTGCCTAATGCTTCGCACCTGCGGGTTGCCGTGCACCACGCAACCGGCCTGGAGGCCGCCCGCGCCGCCATCGAAGCCTATTTTGAGCCGTTCGTCGCCTCGTCGGTCGCCTGACAGAGGCAGGCAAGCGCCGGGGAAGGGGGGGCGACGAACCGTTCCACGCACACCACGGCCCACCGGCCTGCCGGGCGCCTGATGAAGATAACAGTGTTTATTCAGGTGTGCCAGCGGAACGCGCCCTGAGCCAGTCGAAGGGCGCAGGCGGCGGGAGGTGCCGAATCGAACGCTTAACCATCATTAGTCGCCGGGCGAGGGGTGTCAGCAGACCTTGTCGTGGCGCCCCGCGCAGGTCGCGTCCGCCTGATTTCGTTCGTTGACCTGATACTGCCTTAATTCGTATGCACGACGGCTATCTGTTCACCCTGGGCATCTGCGGCAGCGCCAACGACGGCGGCCCGGCCCGCCAGTGCCTCGACGCGATGCTCGCCGCGCTGCCGCCGGTCAAACGCGCTGCCTATCTGGGCGAGGTGCTGGTCAGCGCCGACGCGCCTTCGTTCGCTGATCCGCTCGCGGAACCGTTGCTGGCCGACATTGCCGATGCCGAAGTGCTGCTGGTGGTGACGCCGTTGCCCGGCGGCAGTCTTCCGCCACGGCTGCGCGGCCTCTTCGATGCCCTTGCTGCCGCTCCGCCACCCGCTCGCCGTCGCTTCGTGGCCCTCGTGGCCGTCGGTGATGGGTCTATGGATGGTCTCTGGCCCCTGCGCCACGCCCTCGAGGCGGTTGACGCCGAGAGCATTGGCGAACTCTACGCCGATGCCAGCACCGACCTGGAAGAGTTGCTGGCCGAAGCGGTGCGTCTGGCTCGGAGCGCCTTTAGCCGCGCCCACTTTGCCCATCCCCACGCGCTGATCTAGAGCACTGACCGAAATGCTTGATCCTCTGAGGACACTGAGCGGTGCAGCTCGCTGCGCCTGCGCCGCCATCGTTACGGGTCAACCTTTTCGAGAAACGCTATAAACTCGGGCGGGGCGACCCGGTTCACCGTCTTTCAGGACAGGCACGCCCATGGGGCACGACGCCGAGAGGAACCTCACGAGACGAGAAGGGGCGAAGGTTGCTTCGCTCCTCCCCGCTGGCGACGACCCGCGTCCGGCCATTCCCGCCGCTAAGAATCCCGTTCTCGACGCGCTGCTGTACTGGTGCTTCGCCCGCTGGTCGCTCTGGCGCCACTTCGACCGGGTCTGGCTCCAGAGCCACGGTCCGCTGCCCCATCCGCGGAATGGCCCGCTGATCATCTACCTGAACCATAGCTCGTGGTGGGACGGCTACCTGATGTACGTGATCCACCGCGTTGTGCTGCGCGGGCGCTTCGACGCGCACCTGCTGATGGAGGAGAAGCAACTGCGCCGCTACCGCTTTTTTCGCTGGTCGGGGGCCTTCAGCATCAACCGCGACGACCCGGAAGACTCCCGGCGTTCCCAGGCCTACGCCGCGGCCCTGCTGCGCGGGGGGCGCCGGCCCCGCTTGCTGTTCATTTTTCCCCAGGGCAAAATCGTGCCCAATGATCGCCGCCCCCTGGTCACCTACCCTGGCATCGCGCGGATTGTCGCGCAGGTCGGCGCCGTCAATCTCTGCCCGGTGGCGCTGCGCTATGAGCTGCTGGGGCGCCAGTTCCCCGAAGCCTTTATCCGTATCGGGCCATGCCACCGCGCGGCCAACCCGGCGGATATCGAGGGAACCCTGGCCGATATTACCAGCCGGCTCACCGCCGCCTGCGACGCTCTACGCGACGATGTGCTGGCCCTGCGCTACGAGCGCTTTCAGCCCCTGCTCCGCGGGCGGCGCGGCATTGATGAGTTGTTCGACGGTTTTCTGAGGCTCCTGCCCAGACAATTCACCGGTTGAGCGGGCCATCCTCCCCGGCGGCGTCCGGGGTGTCGAGGTTACGAAACGCTCTGCTCCTGCTCGGTGCGATCGCGCAGGCGCCGCACCAGCAAAGGAACGCAGATTCGGCCTGCAATGACCAGGAAGATCAGACTGCCGATCAGTGACGCGATGGCCTGACCACGCGCCAGGTTGACAACCACAAACATGGTCAGATTGGTCAGATACAGCGTCAATGGCAGCCAGGGCCAGAACAACTCACCGACGTGGCTCGGCCCGAAGCGCGCGGCGCGAACGGCGCCCGTCCGATGCAACGCCAGCACCCAGCTCAAGAGCAAACTGGTGAACCACCAGGCCACAAAGTTCGAAGCCGGAATACCGTAGTAGGCGCTTGGATCGCTGTCGCTCCAGACCCAGTAGTGGTTGATGTGCACCGCGAAGGGTTCGATGGTCACATCGAGGAGCAGGGCGAAGGCGGTAGCGATTAGCACGCGGGCGGGTCGAACCCGCACCTCCGCCTGTGGCGAGCGGCTTTCACGGTCGAGAAACAGTTCGGCTACCCCTGTCGCGGCTGTGACGATCAACAACCACGCGAAGGGAATGGCCAGCGGCACCACCCCGAACACCTGCGGCTGCAGCACGTCGGTATAGCTGTAGCTTCCGAACGGAAAGCCGGTCGTTGCGCCAATGTGCTCCACCAGCCACGAAAGAAACAACACCCACAGGGAGGCAAGCGCGCCCCACTGCCCGAAGTTGACGCTGAGCCAGAGACCCATCAACGCGCCTTGAAGAATGAGCAGCGCTCCCCCCATCCAGGTGCCCCAGACCGGCACCCGATCCAGTGCCACCAGCGTGATCGAACCAGGGTACAGAAACAGGTAGAAGGCAAAAAGCGCGGCGACGGCGATACGTGGCCGTGTCGTCAAATGTAACATAGATAAGCGTTCCTATCGCAGCAGATGAAGCTTTTGTAGTCCATGGAATCATTATAGATTCGGTCATTTTGCCTGTCAAAGCCACATAACGCCGTTACGGTAAAGATTCTTTTACTTGCTTTCACATTTGATGCCATGGTATTATATACGTCCAACCTTATGAAAGGGTGTAAACCTTTCCCTTCTGCGCAGCCTTCGACTGCGGGACAACGCGCAAGGGGGACGGAGAGAGGTGCGGCTTCTGCGGGGGGCAGTCGATGACAGCGCACAATCAACGGGTGAGAATCCTGCTGGTCGAAGATGACAATCACATCGGGCGGATCATTGAGATGGCGTTGCCCGAACTTGGCGTTCCGTATGAGTTCGTCACCGTGCTGGGCGCCGAGGAAGGTCTGGAGTTGTGGGAGCAACAGCCTTTCGACCTGGTCGTTGCTGACTATAACCTCCGTGGGATGAGCGGCATGCAGCTCATTGAAGCGCTTAAAGCCCGGGGCGCCACAGTGCCCACCGTCATGGTCACAGCCTATGACACCGATGTCCTGCGCCGTCAGGCGCGCGCTCTGGGTGTCAATGCCTATCTGCCCAAACCGTTCTTCATTGATCAACTTATCGAGACCCTGCGCGATCTGCTGAACCAGTCCAAGGCTCGCGCCATAGGATGATCCTCGCGCGAGACATTGATCGCGGCCTTCCGCGCTGATCGCTGTGCCCCCGGTTAGAGCAAGGAGGGGCGGGCGCTGCTTCCGCCCCTCCCATTGCGTAGATGGTTTTGTGCAGTTAGCGGTTCGTGCTTCGCTCTCCTCCGCTCTCTCCCCTTCGCTGCCGTTCCCGCGCTGCACCGCCTCCACAGGGCGCGCTTCCAGGCCTTCCGTATGCCTTTCAGCGCGCAGGGGGGAACCGCCTTTCCCCGCGCCCCTCGCTCTCATCGCTCTCCGCTCCGGGGCGGTGTGGGCGCGGGGGCGACGTCGTCGTAGGCCCGGCGGCTCACGGCGTCAATGAAGGGCTTGAGCGTCTCCACCGGCAGGGGGAAAATAATCGTGCTGTTTTTCTCCACCGCAATTTCGGTAAGTGTCTGCAGGTAGCGGAGCTGGAGCGATACCGGCTCGCTGGCGATCACTTCCGCCGCCTCCGCCAGGGTGCGGCTTGCCTGCAACTCTCCGTCGGCGTGGATCAGTTTGGCGCGCTTCTCACGCTCGGCCTCGGCCTGTTTCGCCATCGCCCGCTGCATATTCTGCGGCAGTTCCACGTCTTTGACTTCGACGATGGTCACCTTAATGCCCCAGGGCTCGGTCTGCTCGTCAATGATCTGCTGGAGCTTCTGGTTGATCTTTTCGCGCTGGGCCAGCAATTCGTCAAGCTCTACCTGGCCCACCACCGAGCGCAGCGTGGTCTGAGCGATCTGCATCGTGGCGCGAATGTAATCCATGACCTTCGTCACTGCCCAGTTGGGGTTCATCACCTGGAAGTACAGCACCGCGTTGACCTTGATCGTCACGTTGTCGAGGGTGATCACTTCCTGGACGGGCACATCCATTGTGATCACCCGTGTGTCCACACGGACCATGCGCTCAAAAACCGGGATGACCAGGAAGAGGCCGGGACCGCGGGCGCCAACGAGGCGTCCCAGACGAAAGATCACTCCCCGTTCGTATTCAGGCACAATCTTGATGGCCGACAGCAGCACCATTAAGGCGATAAAGGCCAGCACAGCCAGACAGGCCAGCAGGGCGAGTTGTCCACCCATGGCTTTCTCCCTTCTTGACGAACAAAAACACTCCACGAGGGTATGGCCCTCCCAGACCCTCCTCAGGCGCGGAGCGCGGGAACATCTGCTTTCTCCGGCTTCATTACAACGCTGCGCCTCACCGCTCGCCAGCCTCACGCTCTTGACGACCCGGCTCTTCGGGCAGACGCCGCACCGTCAACCGCAGGTCGTACACGCCGGTGACGCGCACCCATTCGCCCGGCTCTACCTCCCCGTCTTCGCTGATAGCCCGCCAGAGCGCCCCTTCGACAAACACCATTCCTTCGGGCTCCAACCGCTTGCGGACCTCGGCAAGCCGGCCGACCAGCCCTTCCTGACCGGTAGTGACCGGGGTGTTGCGCGTCCGCAGGACCAGGTAGATCCCCGTGGCCGCGAACGCAACCAGCAGGAGCACGACCAGGGCTATCGCCCACAGCGCCACGCCGACCCCGGGCGCCTGTACCGTGTCGAACAGGTTCAATGTGCTGAGCACCAGGATGATCACGCCGACCAAGGTAAACGCTCCATGCGATGGAGTGTACAAGTCCGTGACTATCAGCCCAAATGCAACCACCAGCCCCAGTACGGCCAGCCAGCGCACCGGCAGGGCGATCAGACCCGCCCCGGCGGCAAGCAGGAGCACGATGCCCAACCCTGCCAGCACCCCCACGCCCGGGGTGACGAACTCGGCATAGATGGCGATGCCGGCCAGCACCAGGAGCAGGAAGGCAATGGTGGGAGTAGCCAGCATCAGGAGCAGTTGTTCCCACGCCGTTGGCGCCAGCGGCTGCGGCGTGCGCCCCAGGACGGACAGGGTGCGTCTCTCGCCGCCCTCCAGGACCACTGTGCGTCCTTCGAGGGTGGTGAGCAGTTCATTCAGATCACGCGCGACCAGGTCGATTGCCGGTGGGGTGGAGGCCAGCGCCTGTTCGTTATTGATCACCATCCCCTCGCGCACAGCCTGTTCCACCCAGGCGTCACTGCGACCGCGCTCGCGGTTCCACGCGCCGAGTTGATTGATGGCCTCGGTGTAGAGCAGCTCGCGGGTGGCGTCGCTGGCGTTCGGGTCTGGCTGTACCAGTGGCTCGACGATGCCAAAACTGGTGTTGGGCGCCATCACCGCCACGTGTGCCGGGGTCAGCAGCCATACGCCCGCTGCGCCGCTGCGCGTGCCCGGAGGCGCGACATGGACCACCACGGGAACGCGGGCCTGCGCCAACTGGCTGGCGAACGCCCGCGTATCGCGCAGCACGGCGCCGGTAGCCGACAGCCGGACGATCAGCGCCTCGGCGTTGGCCGCTTCGGCCTCGCGGAGCGCCCGCTCCAGATAGCCGATACTGTAGCGGCTTACTACTCCATCAAGGGTCACGGTGTAGATCGGCCCGCCCCCCTGGGCCGTTGCGCTCCAGGGCGGTATCGCAGCGGCCGCCAGGGCTAGAAGTATGCTCAGCAGCGCCACGATCCACACTATGGCGCGACTGCAGGCAACGTGCCAGGGGCCTTGCTTCCAGTAAACCTCGCTCATGATTGTATGTGCATGATAGTACATTCCAGGAGCAGCGACAACGGCTTTCTCAGGCGGGCCCGGCGGGTCCACGCGCCACGAAGCGTTTAATGCGCCGCTCGAACTCGGCCCGCGGTAACAACACGCGCCGCCCGCAGCGTTCGCACCTGATGCCGATCTCGGCCCCCAGGCGCACGATGCGCCAGGTGTCGCCGCCGCAGGGATGGGGCTTGCGGGTCTGCACGATGTCGTCGAGATGCAGTTCGAGCGGCGGCGGCATATCAGGCGTTCCTGGCGCTCTCCCACAGGGCCAGCAACTCGTCGAGCGACATCGCGTCAAGCGAACGACCCTGGCGCGCGGCGGCGGCCTCAACGACGGCGAAGCGGCGGCGAAACTTGGCGCTGGCCTCGCGCAACGCCGCCTCGGCATCAAGGCCCAGCCAGTCGGCCAGGCGGGTCAACACGAAGAGGGTGTCGCCCAGTTCCTCGGCGGCGTGGGCCGGGTCACCCGCGGCTGCGGCCTCCGCCAGTTCGTCCAGTTCTTCCCGGAGCTTGGCCCAGACCTGGGCACTGTCGGTCCAGTTGAAGCCGGCGCGCGCGGCCTTCTTGCCGAGTTTCTGGGCCAGGGCCAGCGCGGGCAGCGTCGGCGGCGCCCCGTCCAGGATGCTCGCGCGGGCGCGCCCTTTACGGGCCTGCTCGGCGGCTTTGATCTGTTCCCAGTTACGTAACACCTCGCCTTCGTGCGCCACAGCCAGCGCGCCGAACACGTGCGGGTGGCGCTCGATCAATTTGCGCGCCACCTGCTCGAAGACGTCCTCGAGGGCGAAGTGGCCTGCCTGCCGCGCCATCTCGCTCTGGCTGAAAATGGTGATCAACAGATCGCCCAGTTCTTCGCTTAACGCGGCTGTATCGCCACTGTCCAGGGCCTCAAGCGCCTCATAGGCCTCTTCCAGCAGAGCGGCGCGAAGCGAGCGGGGCGTCTGCCGCACGTCCCAGGGACAACCGCCGGGGCCGAGCAGACGCGCTACCACCCAGCGCAGCCCCTCGGCGCTTCGCAGGTCGTCGTGTGGCGGCAGCGGGGGCAGGAACCATAGATGCAGCGCCGCGGCGGGATCGACGCGCCACCCGGTTACGTCCTTCAGGGGAAGCTCATCGCGGCTCAGGGGCGCGCCAGCGGCGTCGAGACTCGCCAGGCGCGCCTGGTGCGCGCCGGGATAGCGGATAAGCAGCAGGCGCGCCACGGCGGCCCAATCGGCGTCAGGGGCGCCTGCCAGCAATGCGGGCACGCTGGCGATCAGGGGAAAGGGAGCGGCGGGCGGCGCGTAGGTTCCCAGGCCCTGCGTTTCGGCATACGAAGCCACGAGCGGCGACGGTTCGGGTGGGGGCAGGCCCGCCGGCTGCGCCGCCGCCAGCAATGCTTCCACCGCCCACAGTTGAAAGCCCGCGGGCGCCTCCAGGTCCAGGGCGCGCAGGGCGGCCTCGAGGAGGTCTCCGGTTCTCAGGGGAAGCTGGTTGACGTTCCGTTCTGACATACCTGGAGCCTGTCTGGATAACTCCTTCGTGCGGGTCCGGGAGACTGCCGCCCTCCCAGGCATTCCCCGGTCGTTCTAGGAGGAGGGTGGGGAAACCAGCTTTCCCCACGCCCCTGCCTGCGGAGCGGGTCCGGGAGACAGGCTCTTAGCGCGCCCCGCCCTCGGCGGGGAAGGGCAGCGGCACACTGTTCGGATCAAAGCCCGGAGCGATCTCCAGCATCCCGCTGTTCTCGGCCTGGCGCCGCAGTTCTTCGTACCAGGGTGTAAAACTCTGCTCGTAGAACGCCTGCGCGTTACTGCTGTTTCGTAGCTGTTCAAAACTGTCAAAGGGCCGGTTCGCTTCACGGGCGAGCACTTCGAGCACGTGCCAGCCAAACTGGCTCTGCACGCTGGTTGGCGTGTTGAGCGGGGCGGAGAAGGCGACTTCCTCGAACTCAGGCGCGAACTGGCCCCGTGGCGACCAGCCCAGGTCGCCGCCCCTGGCGGCCGAAGCAGTGTCCTGGGAGCGTTCACGGGCGAGGGTGGCGAAATCGGCGCCCGCGGCCAGGTCGGCCAGTGCCTGCTTCGCGGCGCTCTCGTCGGCCACCAGGATGTGGCGCACGTTCACCATATCGGCGCGCGTGTTGCGGGCAATCACCTCAAAGACGACCTGTTCGCGAGCCGCTTGCTCGCGCCGGGCCGTCATCGGCGCCAGCGGCCCATCCACGCCGCCGGAGAACATCGGCAGCACCGCTTCGTCCACGGCGGCCGGGTCGGCGCCAATGCCGTTGCGCCGCGCGTAGTCGAGCAGCAGCAGATCCTGGATCATGCGGTCGAAGATCGTAACGCGAACATTGGCATCGTTGGCCAGTTGCTCGATCTGCTCGCGGGTCTGTCCCTGGGCGAGCAGATCGGCGATGCCGGGGCCAATGTCGCGCTGCAGGCGCTGTTCGAAATCGGCTATGGTGTAGGTCTGCCCCCCGAAGCGCACAATCACCGGGCTATCCGGCGGCGCCAGTTGCTGGCCGTTGCGGGTGCTGGCGCATCCCGCCGTGGCGATCAGGAGCAGCAGACCGGCGCACAGCCGAAGGAGTGTGAGGATGGGATAGTCCGAGGTTTTCATAGTCTTCTGGCGACATCTGTAAAGACGTGCAGCGTCGGTTCTTGAACCGGAGGGCGCTGGCGGCCCGGATCCGGCCAGGGGGGGGGCAAAAGCGGGTTTCCCCCTGTTGTTCCCGCGCATAGGCCGCTTTCAGTTTCAACGATCTCCGTTGCCATTCTCATTGAGCGAAAGGATGGCCATAAACGCCTCCTGGGGGATCTCGACGTTGCCGACCATCTTCATACGCTTTTTGCCCTCTTTTTGCTTTTCCAGCAACTTGCGCTTGCGCGTCACGTCGCCACCGTAGCACTTGGCGAGCACGTCTTTGCGCAGGGCCCGCACCGTCTCGCGGGCGATCACCTTGCTGCCAATGGCGGCCTGGATGGGCACCTCGAACATCTGGCGGGGGATGAGTTGCCGCAGGCGCTCCACCAGGTCGCGCCCACGCTGGTAGGCGAACTCGCGGTGCACGATCAGCGAGAGGGCGTCAACCGGCTGCTGGTTGACCAGCACATCGAGCTTGACCAGATCAGCCTCCTGGTAGCCGGCGAGGGTGTAATCGAGCGAGGCGTAGCCCTGGGTGCTGCTCTTGAGCCGGTCGTAGAAATCAATCACGATCTCGGCGAGGGGCATCCGGTACTTCAGCAGCACGCGGGTCGGATCGAGGTACTCCATGGTCTCGAAGACGCCGCGCCGGGTGGTCACCAGTTCCATAATGGCGCCGATGTAGCGCGCGGGAGTGATGATGCTGATCTGCACGATCGGCTCTTCAATCGCCGCGATCTTGCTCGCTTCAGGCATCTCCGAGGGGTTGGAGACGGTGACAATCTCGCCGTCGGTGCGCAGCACCTGGTACTCCACACTGGGGGCGGTGATCAGCAGATCGAGGTTGTACTCCCGTTCCAGGCGCTCGCGCACGATCTCCATGTGCAGCAGGCCAAGGAAGCCGGCGCGGAACCCGAAGCCCAGCGCCGCCGAACTCTCAGGTTGGAAGGAGAGGGCCGCGTCATTGAGCTTGAGCTTCTCCAGCGCGTCGCGCAGTTCAGGGTAGGCGTTGCTATCCACCGGGTAGAGACCGGCGAAAACCATCGGCTTGGCCGGGCGATACCCGGGCAGCGGCGTCTCGGCGGGCTGGTCGGCCAGGGTCACCGTATCGCCAACCTGGCAGTCGGCAACCGTCTTCAGGCCGGTGGCGATGTAGCCAACTTCGCCGGTATTGAGCACGGGCAGCGGCTGCATCGCCGGGCGGAAGGCGCCGATCTCCAGGGTCTCCGTCCTGGCCCCGGTGCCCATAAACTGCACGCGCGCGCCGGAGGGGATCGCGCCGTCAACCACGCGCACGGCGGCGATGACGCCTTTATAAGGGTCGTAGTGCGAGTCGAAGATCAAGGCGCGGGTAGGGCGCCCCGCCTGGCCGTGGGGCGGCGGAATGCGCCGGACGATCGCCTCGAGGATCTCCGGCACGCCGATGCCCTCCTTGGCCGAAGCCATGATCGCCTCCTTGGCGGGGATGCCGATCACCTTCTCAATCTCCGCGGCCACCTCTTCGGGGTGCGCGCCGGGCAGGTCAATCTTGTTGATCACTGGGATGATCGTCAGATCATTCTCCAGGGCCAGATACACATTCGCCAGCGTCTGCGCCTCAATCCCCTGGGCCGCGTCAACCACCAGCAGCGCGCCCTCGCACGCGGCGAGCGAGCGCCCGACCTCATAGCTGAAGTCTACGTGGCCGGGCGTGTCGATCAGGTTGAGCATGTACACCTCGCCATCGGCGGCACGATAGTGCATGCGCACCGCTTTGAGCTTGATAGTGATGCCCCGCTCGCGCTCGAGATCCAGCGAGTCAAGGAGTTGCTCGCGGCGTTCACGCTCGCTGATCGTGCTCGTCAGCTCTAGAAGACGATCAGAGAGCGTAGTCTTGCCGTGATCGACGTGGGCGATAATGCAAAAATTGCGGATCCTTGCCTGATCAGACATGGTGCGGTTCCAGGGCGGACCAATCGGCGCGATGTTGCTGTTCCGCAGGCAGTATACCATTATTTGCCCTGGCGGGCCGAGGTTGCATCAGTCCTGGGGAACAGGGCTCGATTAGAGTCCACGCGGCAAGCTCTGAGTCCCGGCTTTTTTTGGCGGTTCTGGCAGCAGAGCCGCCCTGTACCTCGCCGCGGGAGAGGAACTTTGTCCGGGCGCTGGCTCTGGGGAAGTTCCCAATTGCATAGTCGCTAACGCTACGGTATACTTGCCAGTGGTTCGGGCCGCGAAGGCCCGAATGTCGTGCGTTTAACCCATTGAGGAGCGATCAACGGCCATGGAACAGGTACGGGCGCGCGTAGTGATTTCCGGCCGGGTTCAGGGCGTTGGCTTCCGGGCGTATACACGCACCCGCGCCCGTAGCCTTGGGGTAAAGGGATGGGTGCGCAATCTGCCCGATGGCCGGGTCGAGGCGGTGTTTGAGGGCACGCGCGCGGCCGTACAGCAAATGGTAAGCTGGTGCTACAGCGGCCCCGGATCCGCTGTGGTAGAAAAAGTAAATGTCACCTGGGAACCGGCTACCGGAAAAGAAGGCGAATTTCACATTGCCTGGTAGCGCCCGCCTATTCTATGGCTGTCAACTCCGTTTACCCCCACGCTAGAGGTGTAAAGGTGACAATCACTCTGGCGTACAGGTCTGAACCCTGCTCCTGTTCGTGCCGCTGCGGCCCCCGACCGGCGGCGTCCAGGCGTCTGACAACGTCTCGTGACGAAAGGACCCGCTGATGCCCGCGTTTCGCTGGAAGCTCTTCATCAGCGCCCTCGTCAGCATGGCCATTCTGGTCCTTGCCTACCTGAACCGGGCCTGGATCGTCGAAGCCTTCCGCCTGCTCGATGAGGCGCGCCCCCTCTGGCTCGCGCTCTCGATAATCCTGATCGGCGCCAGTTACCTGATCAGTGCACAGGTCTTCAATATTGTGCTCCGCTCGCTGGGCTATCGCATCGGGACGCTCCGGCTCTGGGCCACGGCGCTGGTGGCGATCGTGATCAGCCAGTCGGTGCCCGCCGGGGGCCTTGGTAGTTATGCCTTTCTAATAACCAATTTCACCCGGCGGGGCATTTCACCTGGCGAGTCGGCGCTGATCGCCTCGCTCGAGACTCTGAGCTACGCCATTGCTATGCTCCTCGTCTTTACCTTCAGTCTGATCTACCTGGCTCTCCACGGCCTTGACGCCACCATCGCCAGCCTGGTGGCGGCCCTGGTGGCGGTGACGGTGATCGGGAGCGCAATCTACCTCCTGACCCGCCCCGAGGCGGTGCTGCGGCGCTGGATCACTCGCCTGCAACTGGGTATCGGCCGGATCTTCGGCCAGCGCTGGACGGGGGCTAGAGCCGCCCGCATTGTCGCTGACCTGACCCGCGCGCGGGGCTTGCTCGCCAGCCGACGCCGCGATGTCATCTTGCTGGTGCTGGTTCAGTTCACGGCCCTGAGCGGTCATAGTCTGGCGATGCTGGCCGTCCTTGTCAGCCTGGGGGTCAGCGCCAGCTTCGGGATGATGCTGGCGGCCTTTGGCATTGCCCTGGTCACGTCAACCTTTAATGTCCTGCCCGGCGGCGGCGGGACGGTGGAGGCGGCGCTGGTCGCCGTACTTACCCAGCTTGGCGTCGGACCGGCGGCCCTCCCGGCGGCGATCATCTTTCGCCTCTTCAATTTCTGGCTGCTCACTCCGGTAGCGATGGCCTGCTACCACTGGCTGATGCACGAACCGGTGACGCCCCTTGTGTCGAGCACCGCCGCGCGGGTGGAGCCCCATGCGCACGTGGAGCATTGAGCGGGTGTGGCTATGCGCGTTGTCTGATTAGTCTGTAAAGTTAAGTTTCCCGGCAATTCCGCCCCCCTCCCAGCCTCCCCCCAACGGGGGGAGGAGCTGGGCGCCCACCCCCAGCGGGGGAGGGTTGGGGAGGGGGCGGGGTTGAGCGAACAACTATGTTTACAGACTAATAAGACACGCCTTCACCCCCTGACGTTCGCTCGAAGCGCGGAGGGTTGCGCCTCCGCGGTCATGTGTTCCGCCCGCGGCAGGACCCTCCTGGCGCCGCCGGAAATGCGAGCGACTCTGCAGACGTCACGCCTCCGCGCCACCCCATTCGGCTCGATCAGCATAAGATCCTTCCCTGGATTGATGACAAAAGGTCGGCTTCAGGCGTATGATAAGCATATACTTCTGTCTGGAGGGTCCTCCTGGCGTAGCCCTCCAGATTGCAGGTAGAAGCGGGGAGGGCGCAGCCTTTCCGGGAAATAAATAAAAGGTAAGAGCGTCGGGGTTCTTTTTCTTCATTCTGGAGCATACCCGTGTGTTTCCTCCTGGAAACTCTGTTGCCAAAGGAGAACCCTATGTCTCAGCGTGTGCTTGTAGCCTACGCGACCAAATACGGCTCAACCGCCGAGATCGCCGAACGTATCGGCCAGACTCTGCGCCGGGCCGGTCTGGAAGTGGATGTCGCCGAGATTACGCCAACCCTGAACCCTATGCCCTATACTGCCGTTGTCGTTGGCAGCGCCGTCTATACCGGCGTCTGGCTCAAACCGGCGGTTGAGTTCCTGCAAGGGTTTAGCGAGGCCCTGTCCAGACGACCGGTGTGGCTCTTCTCCAGCGGGCCAACCGGTGAAGGCGATCCTGTCGTCTTGCTCAAGGGCTGGCGCGTTCCCGAAGGGCAGCGCCGCCTGGTCGAGCGCATCCAGCCGCGCGATATTGCCGTGTTTCACGGGAACATTGATCCCGACCGGTTGAACCTGACCGAAAAGATGCTGATCAACGTTATCAAAGCCCCCACCGGCGATTTCCGCAACTGGGAGGCCATCGAAACCTGGGCTGGCGGCATCGCCGCCGCCCTCGCGTGAACCCGGACCGCACATCGAGGAGCGGGGAGGGCCGCCCTCGCGGGAGGGGCGCAGCTCTCCCCGCTATCCTGACCCGCCCTGGATGCCTGCGTACCATCATCGGCAGGAGACCCGCTTGAGCAAGATTGTCCTTTTTACTGGCGGGGCGCGCAGCGGCAAGAGCGCCTGTGCCGAGCAGTACGCCACGGGCCTGGCGCGCCCCGTGGTCTACCTTGCCACCGCCGAGGCCCGCGATGAGGAGATGCGTGTGCGTATCGCCCACCATCGCGCCCGCCGTCCTTCCACCTGGCGCACCCGCGAGGCGCCGCGCCAGGCGGCGCCGGTTCTCGCCACCCTCGATCCCGGCGCCGTCGTCATCCTTGATTGCCTCTCACTGCTGGTCAGCAACTTGCTGCTGGACCACGAAGATAACCCCCAACCCGTGATCGAGGGCGAAGTGGCGGGGATTCTGGCGCAGGCGCGCGCGCGCGAGTTGACCCTGATCGTCGTAACCAACGAAGTCGGTTCGGGGCTTGTGCCTGAGTATCCGCTGGGCAGGGCCTACCGCGACCTGCTCGGACGCGCCAACCAGCAGGTCGCCGCCGCCGCCGCCGAGGTTTATCTGGTGGTCTGCGGCATTCCTATCGAGTTAAAGGCGCTGGAGGCGGCATGGGTCCATTCGACCCCATAGCGCACGGCGCGCTCGACCATGCCGAGCTGGCGGCGCTCGGTCTCCGGGCGGAAGAACTGCTGGATTTCAGCAGTAACATTAATCCCTTCGGGCCGCCTGCGGCGGCGCGTGCCGCTCTGGCGAGCCTCGATGTCGCTCCCTATCCTGACCGTAGTTGTCACTGGCTGCGCGTCGCCCTCGCCGCGCGCCATGGCTGCCCGCCTGAGTCGATCCTGGTTGGCAACGGAGCCAACGAGTTGATCCATCTGGTAGCCCGCGCCCTGCTCCGGCCCAACGACACCACGCTCCTGGTCGGGCCGAGCTACGGCGAGTACCTTTATGCCAGCCGGCTGGCCGGCGCGCACATGGTCGAGTTGCGAACTCGCTACGGGGAGGGCTTCCGGCCCGACCTCGACGCCCTGACCACGGTAATTAGCAGCGCGCGCCCGCGCCTCACCTGGCTCTGCCTGCCCAACAATCCCACCGGCGTTGATCTTCCTGCTGCAACGATCAACGCCCTGGGAGAGGCCTGCATGGCCTACGGCGGCCTGCTGGTCCTCGACCGGGCCTACGCCCTGCTGCGCCGCCATGGCTGGGGCGCGCTCGATGAGCTGGCCGGCGCGCCGCCGGGCCAGATCCACGTCTATTCGCTCACCAAAGCCTATGCGCTGGCCGGGCTGCGCCTGGGCTACCTGATCGCCGCCCCGGAACTGGCGGCGCGCATCGGCGCGTACCAGCCCGCCTGGAGCGTCAACAGCGCCGCCCAGGCCGCTGGCCTGGCCGCCCTCGGTGACGATGCCTTTCTTGGAACCACGTTGCCCCGCCTGTGGGCGGCCAGCGATGCCCTGCGCGCCGATCTGCTCGGCCTTGGTCTCGACGTGTGGCGCGACACGCTGCCCTTTATGCTTGTGCGCACCGGCGACGGCGCGGCAACGCGGACGGCCCTGCTGCGGCGTGGCTGTGTCGTGCGCGATTGCGCCTCCTTCGGCCTTCCCGAATGGGTGCGTGTCGCTCCCCGCCATCCCGATGACAATGCCCGCCTCCTCGCGGCCTGGAAGGAGAGTCTATGCCCGCCCCGGTGATTATGGTCCTCGGCACGGCCTCGTCGGTGGGCAAGAGCGTTCTGGTGGCGGCTCTCTGCCGCATCGCCGCCAGACGCGGGCTGCGGGTCGCGCCCTTCAAGGCCCAGAACATGAGCAACAATGCCGCCGTGACCGCCGATGGCGGCGAGATTGCCCGCAGCACGGCCGTGCAGGCCGCCGCAGCTCGCATTCAGCCCACGGTTGAAATGAACCCCATCCTGATCAAGCCTGAAGGGCAGCGTCGCAGCCAGATCATCGTCGAGGGCCGGCCCTGGCGCACCCTCGACGCCAGCGAGTACTGGCGCCGGCGTGAGGAGTTGTGGGCCGTCGTCACCCGCAACCTCGACTGTCTGCGGGCGCGCTATGATCTGGTCATCGCCGAGGGCGCCGGCAGTCCGGTGGAGTTGAATCTAAAGCCCCGCGACATCGTGAACGCACGTGTGGCTACCTACGCCAGCGCGCGCACCCTGCTCGTCGGCGACATTGACACCGGCGGGATCTTCGCCCAGTTGCTCGGCACGCTGGCCCTGCTGGAGCCGGAGGAGCGCGCCCTGGTCACCGGTCTGGTCGTCAACCGCTTCCGGGGCGATCCGGCCCTCTTCGCCGATGGGGTGCGCATGCTGGAGCAGCGCAGCGGTGTGCCGGTGCTGGGCGTGGTTCCCTGGATCGACGACCTGGGCCTGGCCGAGGAAGATGGTGTGGCCCTCGAACGGGGGCATGGCGGGCCGGACGGCGGCCTGCGCATCGCCGTGGCGCGCGTGCCGACCATCGCTAACTTCGATGACTTCGACCCCCTTGCCCGCGAGTCAGGGGTGAGTCTGCGGTACGTGGACCGGCCGGAGGAACTTTCTGGAGCCGCAGCGGTGATCCTCCCTGGAGCCAAGCACACCCTGGCCGCCCGGCGCTGGCTGCGCGAACGGGGCTTCGATGCCGCGCTGCGCGCCTTCCCCGGCGCGGTGGTCGGCATCTGTGGCGGCTATCAGCTTCTCGGCGCGCGTATCAGCGACCCATTGGGGGTCGAGGGTAGCGGCGGCGAGGAACCTGGCCTGGGGTTGTTGCCTGTCGAGACCGTTTTCCACCGCGAGAAGCTTACTGTCCAGGTCGTCGCCGAGTCCCTGGCGCCCTGGGCCCCTGGCGCGCCCCTTACAGGCTACGAGATCCATGCCGGGCGCACCGGCGTGACCGGCGGCGCGGCCCTGGCCCGCGTCATCCGCCGCGGCGCGATTGCCGGCGATGATCTGGACGGCTGCGTCGTCGAGGATGGCCGGGTCTGGGGTTGCTACATCCACGGCATTTTCGCCAACACAGTCTTTCGCCGCGCCTGGCTCGCCACCCTCGGCTGGCAGCCGGAGGAAGCGACTTCCGGCTCCGACCCCTACGAACGCCTGGCCGACGTTGTCGCCGGCGCCCTCGATCCGCGCCAGCTTGACCGGTTGCTGCCGGGCGGGTAGCAGGGCAAGCCTCCAGGTCGCAGGCAAGCCAGTAGCGCAACCCGGAGGGTTGCGCGCACGATCTGGAAGAGCCGTCCCTCCCGACATAAGATCACCGGAGCTTTCCGTGAACGCCACACTCCTGCAGGTTCCCTGGCATCACCTGCCGCTTGATGAGGTCATTGACCTGCTTGAAACCCACCCGCAGCGCGGCCTGGATGTCTTTGCCGTCAGGCGCCGGCAGGAACAGTTCGGGCCAAACGTTATCACCCGGCGGCGCGGCAAAAGCCCCCTGGTACGCTTCCTGTCGCAGTTTCACAATCCGCTGATCTACATTCTCCTCGTCGCCAGCGTCATTACCCTGGTGCTCAAAGATGCCATTGACGCGGGGATCATCTTCGGGGTGGTCCTGGTAAACGCCATTCTCGGCTATCTCCAGGAGTCGCGCTCGGAGCGAGCCATTGAGGCCCTGGCGCAAACGATGGTCACCGAAGCCACCGTGGTGCGGGCGGGCGCCACCACCCGCATCTCCGCCACCGACCTGACGCCGGGCGATCTCGTGCTTCTGCAGGCCGGCGACAAGGTTCCCGCCGACCTGCGGCTCATCCGCGCCCGTGAACTGCAGATCGCCGAGGCCGCCCTGACCGGCGAGTCGGCGCCGGTGGCGAAGGTGGCGGAGGTGGTTCTGGAGCGCGACACGCCCCTCGCCGACCGGCGCAACATGGCCTATGCCTCCACGCTGGTAACCTATGGCCAGGGCGCCGGGATCGTCGTGGCGATCGGCAACGCCACCGAGGTCGGGCGGATCTCCCGCCTGATTGCCACCGCCGAGGAGCTGCAAACGCCCCTCACCCGCAAGATTGCCCGCTTCAGTCTGGTGCTGCTGTACCTGATCCTGGCCCTGGCCGGGCTGAGCATTCTCGTCGAGGCGCTGCGGGGCCGGCCGCTGATTGACGCCCTGATGGCTGCGATTGCCCTCTCGGTGAGCGCCATTCCCGAAGGTCTGCCCGCTGCGGTGACGGTCACCCTGGCCATCGGCGTCTCGCGGATGGCCCGTCGCCGGGCGATCATCCGCAAGCTCCCGGCGGTGGAGACCCTCGGCAGCACGACAGTGATTTGCTCTGACAAGACCGGCACCCTCACCCAGAACCAGATGACCGTTCAGCGGATCGTGGTGAACGGAGCCTGTTTCGAGGTCACCGGAGCGGGCTACCGGCCCGAGGGCAGCATAACCCATCACGGTCAGCCCATTGACCCCGCCGCCTTCCCGGCCCTGCTGGAGTGCCTGCGAGCCGGGCTGCTATGCAATGACAGCCAGCTCGTCGAGGAGCAGGGCCGCTGGGAGGTGCAGGGCGACCCGACCGAGGGGGCGCTGCTGGTGGCGGCGATGAAGGCCGGGCTGCGCCCGGATGAGCAACGCGCCGCGCTGCCCCGCCTGGACGCCATTCCGTTCGAGTCGCAGCATCAGTATATGGCCACCCTTCACGACGTTGGCCAGACGCATCTGGTTTACATAAAAGGCGCGCTCGAGACCCTGTTGCCCCGCTGTCGGGCGATGCTCGATGCAGGTGGAAACGAGACGGCCCTGGATGGCCCCGGCGTGCAGCGGCAGGCGGAAGCCATGGCTGCCGACGGCTTGCGCGTGCTGGCTTGCGCCCGACGCGCCGTTCCTGCCACGCTGACCCGGCTTGCCCATGCCGACGTTGCCGCGGACCTGATCTTCCTTGGCCTCCAGGGTATGGCCGATCCGCCGCGGCCAGAGGCCATCGCGGCAGTGCAAGCCTGCCAGCGGGCGGGCATCCAGGTCAAAATGATCACCGGCGATCATGCCCTGACCGCCGTGGCCATTGCCCGACAGATCGGCATTGACGGCCCCGCCGACACGTCGGCGGGGCCGTCCGCGCTCACCGGCAAGGAACTGGCGGCCCTCAGCGACGAGGAACTCATTGCAGCAGTGAATCGCGCCGTGGTGTTTGCCCGCGTCACCCCGGAGCAGAAACTGCGCCTGGTTGAGGCCCTGCAGGCGCGGGGCCACGTGGTGGCAATGACCGGCGATGGGGTCAACGACGCGCCAGCGCTCAAACAGGCCGATATTGGCGTCGCGATGGGGTTGAGCGGCACCGACGTGGCCAAAGAGGCCGCCGACATGGTGCTGACCGACGATAATTTTGCCACCATCGCCGCCGCAGTCGAAGAGGGGCGTGGCGTCTTCGACAACCTGACTAAGATCATTGCCTGGACCTTGCCGACCAATCTCGGCGAGGGTCTGATCATCCTGACGGCGGTCGTTGCCGGTCTATCTCTCCCCATCCTGCCGATACAGATCCTCTGGATCAACATGACCACTGTTGCGGTGCTGGGGTTGGTGCTCGCTCTGGAACAGAAAGAACCCGACATCATGCACCGCATGCCGCGCCGCCCCGATGCGCCGATCCTCACGCCGGAACTGCTCTGGCGCATCCTCATTGTAGGTCTCTTAATCCTGGCCGGCGCCTTCGGTCTCTTCGAGTGGGAACAGGCCCGCGGCGCTGCCCTGGCCGAGGCCCGTACCGTGGCGGTCAATGTCGTGGTCTTTGTCGAGGTTTTCTACCTGTTCAACTGTCGCTCGCTCACCCGCTCAATGTTCAGTATCGGCGTCTTCTCGAATCGCTGGCTGATCGTTGGCGTGCTGGTGATGGTGTTGCTACAGCTTCTCTTTACCTACGCGCCAGTGATGCATCGGATCATGGGCAGCGCCCCGCTGGATATGGATGCCTGGGGGCGCGTGCTTGCCGTTGGTGTGATCACCTACACGATCATCGAGATCGAGAAGTGGTTGCGGCGCCAGTTTGCCCGGCGGCATGCCCTCACGCGCCTTCCGCGGCGGGTTTGAGCTACACAGCGGCCCTTCCGTCTGGTCGGGGGAGAAAGCGAGTTTCCCCACTCTCCCTGACCGGCGTTGGGCTGGCTGTCCCTCACCCTCCCCCTGACCCCTTCCCTCTCCACCGTAGGTGAAGAGGGAGGGGGCGCCGAGCGCAGCGAGGCGGGGGAGGGTGAGGACTGCTCACCCCAACAACCCTGCTGCGTCCATCGGGTTCAGCGGTTTCGAAAAGAGCCAGCCCTGACCGTAGGTGCACTGCAGTTCGCGCAGGCGTTGCAGTTGGGCCAGGGTTTCGGTTCCCTCGGCGACGGCATCCAGACCCAGCACATGCGCCAGGGCGATAATGTTGCCTACGATTGCGCTATGGCTTCCGGCGTCCTCAATTGCTTGCACGAAAGAGCGATCGATCTTCAGAATATCTACCGGAAGGCGTTGGAGGTAGCTGAGCGACGAATAGCCGGTGCCGAAATCATCAATACAGATTTTGACCCCTGCGGCGCGCAGCCGCGCCAGTTGTTCCCGCGTCTCCTGGTTAGAGTTCACCAGCGCCGTTTCGGTAATCTCAAGCTTCAGCGCATGCGCCGGAAGTTCAAACTCGGCAAGGGTTCCCAGGACGATCTGCGCCACTTCGGGTTGGATGAGCTGCCGGGCCGAGAGGTTCACCGTTACCCACAGCTTCTCGGCGCCGGGAATGGTTTGCTTCCAGACCTTTACCTGGCGGCAGGCTTCGCGGAGCACCCACCAGCCAATCTGCACGATCAGTCCTGTCTCTTCGGCAATTGTGATAAACTCTGACGGGTAGAGCAATCCCCGCTGCGGGTGCTCCCAGCGCACCAGGGCTTCGAATCCCTCGATCTTCTGTGTCCGCAGATCAACAATTGGCTGATAATGCAAACGTAGTTCATTCCGCTCGATAGCCCAACGGAGCGCTGTTTCGAGTTGAAGTTGTTCCATCGCCGCCGCGTGCATGGTCGGGTTGAACACCACCGCACAGGCCTTGCCGCGCATCTTGGCGTGGTACATGGCGGTATCGGCGTCACGGATCATATCCGTAGCCGAGTCGTAGACCTGCTGGTAGAGGGTGATGCCGATACTGGCTGTCGTAAACATCTCGCGATCGCCGAGGTTCACCGGGGTCGCGATGACCTGCTGGATGCGCTCGGCAATTGCCAGGGCCGCCGCACTGTCGCCGATATCTTCGAGCAGAATGGCGAACTCATCGCCACCCAGACGCGCTGCGGTGTCACCCGGACGCAGGCTTTGCTCCAGACGGCGGGCGATGGCTTCCAGCAGCGCGTCACCGGCGCTGTGGCCCAGGCTGTCGTTGATCACCTTGAAGCGGTCGAGATCGAGAAACATGACTGCGAAGGAGCGGCCCCCGTCGCGCCGGCTGCGCGTGATGGCGTGCTTTAGCCGGTCGAGAAACAACACGCGGTTGGGCAGACCGGTCAGACCGTCATGGAGGGCGTCGTGCAACAGGCGCTCTTCGGCGCGCTTGCGGTCGGTAATGTCGGTCTGCGAGCCGACGATACGCGTCGCCACTCCGTTCTCGTCCCACACGGCGAGGCCGCGGCAGAGCATCCAGCGGTAGCTGTGATCGCTGGCCTTGATGCGATACTCGTGCTGAAAATGGGTGATCAGCCGACGGAAGTGGGCTTGCAGGTGGATCTCCAGCCGCTCCCGATCTTCAGGATGGACCCGCTCGAACCACTCGGCGGGATCGTTGCCCAGGTCCTTTTCGCTGTAGCCGAGCATGCTTTTCCAGCGGGGCGAATAGTAAATCTTATTGGTGCGCAGATCCCAGTCCCACAGCCCGTCATTGGCGCCGCGGGCCGCCAGAGCGTAGCGCTCCTCGCTCTCGCGCAGCGCCAGTTCAGCGCGCTTGCTGGCGCTGATGTCGCGCACCACCATCACTCCGCCGGTGATTGCTCCGTCCTGATTCCGTAGGGGTCGCGCCGATACGTTCAGCCACTGACCGTCAGCGGCGTCCGGCAGGTAGACTTCGCGCCCGTCCACCTCGTTGCCCTGGATCGCGCCCGACAGGAGCAACCGAAGGAATGCTCTGGGATCCTCTTCAGGCGAGATGGCGTTCCCTGGTTCAGACAATGTCTCCAGCCAGGTCCCGAGGATTCGCGAGGCGGCTGGATTATGGTGGATCAGGGAGCCATTAGCGTCAACGACCACCACGCCCTCGCTCAGTGTGACGAAGACCGACTGGAGAATAGCGGTCTGCCGCTGGAGCGCCGCGTCGGACTGGGCGCGCGCCTCGGCGTGCTGCGCAGCCAGCGCCGAGTGCACCTTCACCCGGCGTTCGAGTTGCGCCTGGTAGTCTCGTTGCTGGAGTTGCCACTGCCGGCGTTCCAGGCATACGCCAACCCGCGCGCTGAGAATGGTCGGATGAAAGGGTTTGGGTAAATAATCGTCCGCTCCAAGCTTCAAACAGGTGGCAATCTGCTCGACGTCCCCATCAGATGACACCACAATCACCGGCACCTCCCGACTGGCCGGATCGGCCTTGAGTCGTTGTAATACCTCAAAGCCGCTCATCACCGGCATGTTCAGGTCGAGGAGCACCAGATCCGGCTGCTGTTCGGCAATCAGGGTCAGGGCCTCCGCGCCGTTTGCGGCGCTTAACACCTCAAAATGCTCAAGCTGCAGGAAGCGCATTAACAGGGCGCGCAGTGGCGCCTCATCATCTACGACAATAATCCGGGCTGAAGAAACGGGCATAGCTCTACTCCGCAAGGCTCGGCGTGGCAGCGAACGTGGCTGTCACCAGGGGGAAGAAAACGGCTCGCGCCAGGAATATCCTTCCCGGCAGAGAGCCGTTTACTCACCCATCCGGTATGTACTGGAACAGGCGGTTCCGTCAGGGCATAGACCTTACAGCAACCCTCCGCACCGGCGACGAGCGTAAGCAGCTTCACTGTGTGCGCGCTTCAGATTAGTACAGGGATAATAGTAGACTGGCATTACCAGAGCGTTGCTGATCGCCGCTCAACATAGAATCCGGCCTACGACAGAAAACCTGTCGCGGGCCGGATTGGCTGGTGATGATCCCCTAGCACGGCCTGGAGGGCAACCTTCAAGGTTGCCCTCCAGAAATTCAGGCCACTATGTCAGGCCGTCGCCATTTCTGAAGATGGGGCCTCGAACTGTGGGCGCAGCAGCTTTCCATCGAGGCGCAGCATTGCGATGATCCCCAGCGCCTGAACCAGCGCGAGGGGGGCCATCATCAGGTAGTGCGTCAGCGAATACTTCTCGATCAGCCCGTTCTGCACCAGGCCCGGATGCACGAAGAACATCCCGAAGACGAACAGCGCCACCGCCGGGCAGATCAGCCCGTAGCTCCCCGGGCTGCGCGCCTCGCCCCACAGGTAGGTGCGCAGATAGCCCACCCGCCGCAGTACCGCATAGCCGATCACTCCCGTCAAGAGTTGCAGGGCCAGGATCGAGCCAATGAGAACGAACGTGCTGCCCGGCTCGATGTGCACCTCAAAGCCATGATGCAGACCGTGGCGAATGCGGATCATCGCAATCCCCATCAGAGTGAGGATGGGAATGGGCATCCACAGGCTCGGCCCTGCTTCGACCGCCAGCCCGTGCGCCAGCATGCCGCGGAAACCCAGGACCAGCATGATCACTCCCACCAGGGCCGCCGCGCTCAGGAAGAAGATCGCAAGCAGAATGCTTACAGCGATCGTGACGCGGTTGCCGCTCATCGCCGCCGGCGCCGCCAGGCCCACTGCCACCATCGCGAAGGTGAAAGCGGCCTGCAACTGGCTCAGGTTGTTGTTGCGCGTGCAGTCGAAGTGCCCGCCGGCCAGGGCGCGCCCGAACAGGTCGAGGAAAATTCGCAGCGCTGCTACGCCGATGATCGTCAGGACGCTCAACGAGATCGGGAAGAGATACTCGACCACGTTCCACAGGCCGGGCACGAACACCGCGCCGAGCACGAAGAAGACATTTACCGTCATCGCCAGCGTTAGCGGCATGCCCATCAACGAAATGGCGCCGTTTGTCTCCCGCAGCGCCGAATAGGCCGGGGTTCGCCGATACTGCGCGTATTCGCGCACGTTCCACACGATTAGCCGCAGGTGGCGTAGAGCGAAGATGACGATCCCGGCCATCGCGCCAATGGTAAGTGCGTATGCGAGCGTATCCGCCTTGTTCAGGAAAGCGGCGATGCTGTCGAAGGTCACAATCGGGGTCCTGGGGTGCGGAATCAGGAAGTTCAACCAGATGAAGAAGGTGATAGCGGTGCCCCCGTTCCCCAGGGCGGCGAGGAAGAAGAGCGGCGAGTACTGCTCCCTCAGGTTGCGGCGTAGACTGAACCAGCGCGTCGCTGCCTGCTGCATACGAACATCCTCCTGGTCTGCAAAGGGTTCTTTAACCTTACGCCAGTATGATGCACCGCAGGGACATGGGGTTACAGGGGCTGGGGAGCAACCCGGAAGGTTGCTCCCACAGGGGGTGCAATACAGAAGAGGGCGCAACCTGGAAGGTTGTGCCTGCAGAGCAACAGGGACCCCCTCCAGTCTTTGCCTGTCAGGGTGCAGAGGATGGTGTTATCAGGAAGGTTGTACCTACCCCCTTCATGCAACCTGGTAGCGCAGCGGCGGCGCTGCATCCAGGCCAGGGCGTCTGAGGGCCGCGCCCCGCACTTCGTAGAATACCAGCACCGACCAGCCGGCGCTTCCTGCCGTTGCGGCTGAGACCTGCACGGAGTGGACGTATACCGAACTCAAGAAGGCATTAAGGCGGGCCTCGTCTTCGCGAGCGTGTTCCGTCGCCGGGCGGATGGTGAAGTGACGACACTGCATGGTGCTTGCTCCTGCTGCGATGAAGCTGCGTTGCCGGCGTATCTTGCGGCTCCAGGCGAGCCGTTCGGGCGCCGGAGCGCTGCGGGCCGTGCTCGGTCGCGCCGCGCCCGATCCGCAATGACAAATCTGTAATCGCTGCATATACCGCTCTGGTGGCTCGAAGGTTACGCTTCGACATCCTGCTCGGCCCGTTCACGGGCGCTGCCGATGCTGAAGTACTTCGCTTCGGGATGGTGCACCACAATTGCCGCTGTGCTCTGCTCCGGCACCAGTTGGAACGCCTCGGTGAGCGTGACGCCGATCTGCTCGACGGGTAAAATCTGGAACAGCTTGCCGTGCTCCTCCAGGTCAGGACAGGCCGGGTAGCCCCAGGAGTAGCGTTTGCCGCGATGTTCGCCGATGCCGAGGCTCTGCCGGATCAGCCGGTTGGTGTACTCGGCCAGGGCCTCGGCCAGACTCACCCCCAGGCCGTGCACATAGTAGCTGCGGCTGTAATCGCCCTGGCGTTGCAGTTCCTCGGTCAGGGCGTCAACGCGTTCGCCCATGGTCACGATCTGGAACGCAGCTACGTCGTACTCGCCGCTCTCCACGTCGCGGAAGTAGTCGCTGATGCAGAGCCGCTCACGCTCCGGCTGCCGCGGAAAGACGAAGCGCGTCAACTCGCGCCGCCGATCGCTCGGGTCATAGACGATCAGGTCGTTGCCATCGCTCTGCACGGGGAAGTAGCCGTAGACCACCTTTGGTTCGAGCCAGCCCTCCCGTTCGGCCTCGCGCACGAGATCGCGCACCTTCTGGTCGAACTCGGCCTTGAGCCGCTCCCACTCGGCGCCTTTGGCGTTCTTGGCGCCCCACTGAAGGCGGTAGAGGGCATTGCGGTCGAGACAGGCCACCACGTCGGCCAGGCGGATGCGCGTGATGGCGCGGGCGCCCCAGAAGGGCGGCGTGGGCGTCGGCACGTCTCGGCGCACGTTGGAGCGCGCCTGCGGCCCGCGCTGGCTGGCCTTGCCCAGATCCGAGAGGGCCACCCGCCCCCGCTGGCGCTCGTGCAGCACCGTGGCCGCCTCGGCGATGGTGGCGCGCACGAAGTCCTCCCGCTGCGCCGGATCGCTCAGGCGGTCCATCGTCTCCAGCCCCTCGAAAGCGTCCTTGCAGTAGAACACGCCGGCCTCATACGGCTCTTCATCGCCCACGAAGGTAATGCGCAGCCCGTACTGCCGGTTGATCGCCGCCCCGCCCACCAGCACCGGGAAGCTCAACCCGCGCTTGTGCAGCTCCTGCACGATCAGCGGCATCTGCTTGGAGGTGCTTACCAGCAGCGCGGAGAGACCGATGGCGTCGGCGTTGACCTCCACGGCCTTCTCGATAATCGTGTTCGCCGGCACCTGCTTGCCCAGGTCGTAGACCGTGTAGCCGTTGTTGGAGAGGATCGTATTGACCAGGTTCTTGCCGATATCGTGGACATCGCCATACACGGTGGCCAGCACCACCTTGCCCTTGCTGGCCCCTTCAAGTTTGTCAAGGTAGCATTCGAGCCGCGCCACGGCCTTTTTCATCACCTCCGCCGACTGGAGCACGAAGGGGAGGATGAGCTGGCCCGCGCCGAAGAGGTCGCCGACTTCCTTCATCGCCGGCAGCAACACGTTGTTGAGCACATCTACTGCGGCGCGGCCCTGGGGCGTGCCCTCGCTCGTGGCTGTCTGCGCCGGATGGTCGGCGTCCATACGCTGCGCCACCGCGGCGTCAATGTCCTCCTCGACCCCCTCCTTCTTGCGGTGGAGGATCTTCCAGTGCAGGCGCTGGTCCACGCTCATCGCCGCGGTCGGATCGGCCCGTTCACCCTCCTGGGCGGCCCGGTTCTGCTCGTAGTAGGCGATAAAGCGTGCCAGGGCGTCTTCGCGGCGGTTGAAGATCAGGTCCTCGCAGACCTCGCGCTCCTCGGCAGGGATCTCGGCATAAGGGGTCACATGGGCCGGGTTGATAATCGCCGTGTCGAGTCCAGCGGCGACGGCGTGGTAGAGGAACACCGAGTTGAGCGCGGCCCGGGCGTGGGGGGCCACGCCGAAACTCAGATTGCTGACCCCCAGGGTGGTGAAGCAGCCCGGAATCTGCTCCTTGACCAGGCGAATGCCCTCGATGGTTTCGACGGCGGCATTCCGCAACTCCTCCTGGCCGGTGGTGATCGGAAAGGTGAGAACGTCGAAGATCAGCGCCTCGGCGGGGATGCCATACTCCTCCTCGGCAATGCGCGCGATGCGCCGGGCGATGGCGACCTTGCGCTCGCGGGTGTGGGCCATGCCCTCTTCGTCAATGGTCATGACGATTGTCGCCGCGCCGTAGCGGGCGACGAGCGGCAGCACCCGGTCGAGCTTCTTGCCCCGTCCGCCCTCCAGGGATACCGAGTTCACCACCGCGCGGCCGGGGTACATGGCCAGGGCCGCCTCCAGCACGTCGGCCTCGGTCGTGTCAATCACCAGCGGCAGTTCGATGTTCATGGTCAGCTTCTTGAGCAGCGTGACCATCATCTCCTTCTCATCGGCGCGCTCGGTCATCGCCACGCAGACATCGAGCATGTGCGCGCCGCTGTCAACCTGCTCGCGGGCAACCTCCAGCACCCCGTCGTAGTCGTTGTTGAGCAGCAGCCGCTTGACCTTGCGCGACCCCAGGGTGTTCACCCGCTCGCCGATCATGGTGAGCGTCGCGTCCTGCTTGAGAGCAGCGGCGCGGATGCCCGACGAGACGCTGGGAATGTACTCAATCCGCCGGGGCGCGGGCGGGCGGTCGTAGCCGACCTCGGCGCGCAGGCGCGCGATATGGGCCGGGGTGGTGCCGCAGCATCCCCCTACCACGCTCACGCCATATTCGCTCACGAACTCTCCCAGGATGCGGGCGAATGGCTCCGGCTCCATCGGATAGACTGTCTGGCCGTCAACTTCCAGCGGCAGCCCGGCGTTGGGGATGCAGGAGATCGGCTTGCGCGAATGGGTGGTGAGATACTGGATGGCTGCGCGCATATGCTCCGGGCCGGTGGAGCAGTTCAGCCCGATCACGTCCACCGGCATGGCCTCCAGGGTGGCAATCAGCGCTGGCACATCAGTGCCAAGGAGCATGCGTCCGGAGAGGTCGAGAAAGACCTGGGCCTGCACGGCCACATCGGGGCGGTTCAACTCGGCCTTCGCGCGGCGGATGCCGTCGAGGGCCGCCTTGACCTCGAGGATGTCCACGCTGGTCTCTACCAGCAGCACGTCAACGCCGCCTTCGATCAGGCCAATGGCCTGCTCGCGAAAGATGTCGCTCAGCTCCTCGAAGCTGATGTCGGAGAGCGCGGGATCGTCGGACGAAGGCAGCTTGCCGGTCGGCCCCATCGAGCCGGCGACATAGCGCGGGCGGCCATCGCGGGCCTCGAAGCGATCAGCGACGGCGCGGGCAAGGCGGGCGGCGGCGCGGTTGATCTCCAGGGTGCGTTCGCCTAACCCCCACTCCTCCAGGCGAATGCGGGTGGACTGGAAGGTGCATGTCTCCAGCACATCCGCCCCGGCCTCCATAAACGATTCGTGGATGCGGCTAATAACATCAGGCCGGGTGATCACCAGGTAATCGCGGTTGCCGAAGGTGCGTTCGCCGCCGTAGTCCTCGACGGTCAGGGGGAAGGTGTCGATGCTCGTACCCATCGCGCCGTCGTAGATCAACACGCGCTGGCGCAGGGCTTCAAGGTAGGTGGGTTTGGGCTTCGTCACTGCGGTGATGCTCCTCATGTGGCGCAAAAAAACCCTCACACGCTGGTGTGAAGGCTTCGATGACCTCATCTCCCAGCTTGCGCTGCCGGACTTAGCACCCTTCCAGGCCGGTGCGCGACGCGGCGCCGCTCCGGGGGGTTGCTGGGGCTTCATCGGGCCGGTCCCTCCACCCCTCTTGATGAGCGCTATGCACTTTTGCCGTGGAGTATAGCACGGCAGACGAACGGGCGTCAATGCGTCGCCTCAAGCGGGGTGTGACGAAACGTTTTGCATGCTGCTCCTCGCCGCGCGAAGCGGACCAGGTTTCGGGAGCGCGCGGCGTCCGTTCGCGGCGGACACCGCCCCGCCCCCTCCCTGACCCTTATCAGGTGTAGGGTTTTCCGGCGCATCCTCTAACCCGGCGGCGCCGGAACCGCCAGCGAAGCTACTCATACATCAACGCGCCGAGCAGCGTATGCGCCTCTTCGGGGGTCAGGCCGCCGTGCATCCCCAGGTGGCGCAGCTTGAACGGCTCGGCGTCCCACCATACCGACTCGCCAGCGTAGGGCAGCACCACCAGGTCGCCAGCGCGGGCCAGGAAGAGGGGCGAGACGTGGGGGCCAAAGAGGCCCTGGGCCGCCAGGTCGGCCACGCGATGCACCTCGGCGCGCCCGGCGAGGCGTTCGCTGAGCGCGGCGCGCATCTCCTCCACCCGATCCTGGTTGAGGTAGAGAAACAGGTCGCGGTTCGAGCCTCCCGGCGCCAGCGGGCGCCCGTCGGCGCCGCCGGGAGTGGCGGCCGCCAGTTCGGGGACGAGCCGGTTGACCATGAGGCTCGCAGCCGGGTTCACCCTGATCTGCCCGTGGTCGGCGGTGAACAGCAGCAACACGGGCCTGCCCAGCCGCGCCAGGAGGGGGTGCAGCAGCCGGTCAAGCGTGGTCAGCACGGTGTCAATCTCAGCCGCGACGTGGGGGGCCGCGGGGCCGTAGGTGTGGCACAGGTCGTCAATGGTGTCCACGTAGAGGAGATAGTAGGACGGGCCGCGACGAGCTTCCAGGCGCTGCCCAAGCAGGGTGATGGCCTCAGCGAAGGTTTGGTAGCCTACCGTGTCGGCGCCCGCACACACGACGCGGCTGTAGGAGGAGCTGGCATAAGCGCGGTGCATGAATACGGTCGAGTGCACCCCGGCGGCCTGAAGGCGCTGGTACAGCGTCGCGGCGGGGAAGAGCGCCGCCGGGTCCACCCCGGCGGCGGCGAGGGTCTCGCGCTCACGCTCGCCAGCGTAGGAGAAGAGCAACGGCGCGATGATCCGGCCCAGGGTCGGCTCGTGGAAGAACCACTCGAACACCCCCGACTGGCCCGGCGGCAGGCTGGTGTGGATGGTTGTCACATGGGCTGCAGTGGTCGAAGGGAACATGGTCGTTAACCGCGAGACCACGCCATGGTCGAGCGTCCGTTGCAGGAAGGGATACCGGTCAACGTGCGCGGCGAAGAACTGCCAGCCGAATGCGTCCAGGAACAGCAGGATCACCGTTTCGCGCCGCTCCAGACCGCCGGGGAAGGCGGCAGGCGGCAGGGCGTCGCTGCTGGTCCCCGTGAGCAGGCGCTCGATGGCGCCGGGAATCGCGGCGAAGCCGTAGCCAGTGTAGAGCGGGCGCACGAACCGCTCGCCGAAGCGGGCCGCTTCGACCGCGGCAACAGACTCAGGGTTCAACATCAAGCACCTGCCATTCCAGCGTCTGACCGTGATAGAACGGCACGACATCTCCGTAACGCTCCGGAACCTGCCAGGGGCGCCGCGCCAGGCGCACGCGCCGCGCTGGCGGGGTGACGCCGTACACCCGCCGGGCATTGTCGGAGACGAAGGCCTGGAGGTTGGCAAGCGCGTCGTGGCGGGCAAACAACTCCGCCAGGAGCGCCAGGGCCACCGGTGCGCTGAAGACCCCTGCGGCGCACGCGGCGGCCTCTTTCCGCTCACGGGGATGCGGCGCGGAGTCGCTGCCAAACATCAGGCGCGGATGGGCCCGCAGCGCCGCCGCCTGTAACGCGGCGCGATCCTCGGGGCGCTTCGGGATGGGCTTGCAGAACAGGTGCGGCTGGAGCAGCCCCCCGGCCACGTCGTCGAGGGTGGTCAGCAGGTGGTGCACCGTCACCGTCGCCGCGAGATTAGGATAGCGCTCGAGCAGATCGAGGGCGGCGGCGGTCGTAATGTGCTCCATCACAATCGTCAGACGGGGAAAGCGTTCAGCCCAGCGGGCGTAAATAGGCAGAAACTCGGCCTCCCGGTCGAGCACGAAACCGTGCGTCTCGCCGTGGACCAGCAGCGGAATGCCCAGGCGCTCCATGCGTGCCAGGGTCTCCTCCACCGCCTCCAGGTCGCGCACCCCCTCGCTGCTGTTAGTGGTCACACCCTCGGGGTAGAGCTTGACGCCGATGATCTCGCTTCGCGCGGCGGCCAGCAGATCCTCCGGGTAGGGGCGGAAGAAGAGCGTCATCCAGGGCGTGAAGGGGAAGGGGGCGACGGCCTCGAGGATCGCCGCGCGGTAGGCCTGCAGCCGTTCGAGGTTATCCACCGGCGGGATCAGATTGGGCATCACCACCGCCCCGGCGAAGTGGCGAGCGCTCAGCGGGGCGACCTGGCGCAGCATGGCCCCCTCGCGCAGGTGGAGGTGCATATCGAGGGGCGATTCGAGGGTGATTTCCACGGAGCTGCCTCGGATGTGGCATGCGGATTGGTCATACCGGCAACGGACGGACGGGCCCGATGGGATAGTGTTCACATCTACTGAACCCGTTCGCACCGCAGAGGGCGCGGAGGGACGCAAAGGGCTTCAATAAGCTCACCCTCTCCGTTCCTCTGCGTGCTCTGCGGTAAATCTGAACACGCACCCCGGCGGCTCCTTTTCCGTTTCGCCTGCTTCTATGCTATCATACACCCGCTGTAGAAGGAGACGACCAATGGGCGATCCCGAAAACCGGCGCGGGCAGACGCAGCGGCTTCCCGACCGCGACGCGCCAGGGCATACCGGCCGCTCCTCCCAGACGCGGCGCTACGATCCCGACGAGGGCGAGTGGGTCGAGCGAGCGCCGGCCGATCCGCACTGGCGCAGGGAACGTTCGTCTGGCCGGCGCCGCCAGGCGCGGGGCCTGCTGCCGGCGTCGCCCCAGGAACTCCAACTGTGGTTGCAGGCCGGAGGATGGCGCTACCTGGCGGGTATCGCGCTGCTGGTAATTGTCCTGCTGATCGCCCTGCTCGCCCTTGGACGCACCGAACAGCGTGAAAGCGGCCTGGGCTTTCGCGAGCCGACCGCCGCGCCGGTGACGACCCCTGTACCCGGAGGCGTGCTGTCAGGCGAACCGTACCCGTCGCCGATGGCGGAGACATCGGTGGCGGCCCCGGCGGGCCGGCGTTTCTACATTGTCAGCGGTACGGGCGGTCAGGGTCTCTTCCTGCGTCCCGATCCCTCGACCGCCGGCGCGCCGATCACCACCCTGCCCGAAGGCACGCGCGTAGAAGCCCTCGGCGAGGAGGTGCCGGGGGGCGACTACCTCTGGCGCAAGGTGCGCGCCCCCGATGGGCGCGAGGGCTACGTGGCCGCGGATTTTCTGGTCGAAGCGCCCTGAGGCCGGATTGATTTTAGATTTTAGATTTTGGATTTCGGATTGGATGGAGCAAATCTGCGACGCAGGCTGCAGGAACGCGGGCCCGCGCAACATCTCATCGTTCACGCTTCGCGTGCGCGGGTGATCACGGCGCGGGCGCTGCGCTTCTCGGGCTTTGGCGGCGGCGGGCCGAGGACCAGGGCGATAACCTCGTCAATATGGCTGACCAGGCGCACGGTCAACTTGGAGCGCACCACGGTGGGGATTTCGACCAGGTCGCGGCCATTCTTCTTGGGCAGCACCACCTCGCGGATACCGGCACGGTAGGCGCCGAGCACCTTCTCCTTGATCCCGCCAACAGGCAGAATACGCCCGCGGAGGGTCATCTCGCCGGTCATCGCTACGTCGCGGCGCACGGTGCGGCCGCTGAGGGCGGAGATCAGCGCGATGGCGATCGTCAGACCGGCGGAGGGGCCGTCCTTGGGCGTGGCGCCTTCGGGTACGTGCACGTGGATATCAGTCTTCTCGAAGCGCCGGGCGTCCAACCCCAGGGCCGCGGCATTGGCCCGCGCATACGACAGCGCGGCGTGGGCCGACTCCTGCATCACCTCGCCGAGTTGCCCGGTGAGGGTCAGAGCGCCCTTTCCCTCCATCAATGAAACCTCGACGGGCAGCGTATCGCCGCCCGCGCCGGTGTAGGCCATCCCCGTGGCGACGCCGATCTGGTCGTGTTCCTCCACGCTGCTCACATCGTAGCGCGGCGGCCCAAGCAGCTTCTCCACCAGGCGCGGCGTAATAACGCGGGGAGCGCGCCGTCCCTCGGCAATGCGCCGGGCGACCTTGCGGCAGATCGCGGCAATCTCCCGCTCCAGGCCGCGCACCCCGGCTTCGTAGGTATAGCCGCGAATGATCGCCCGCAGCGTCGTCTCACCGAAACGCAGCGAGCCGGGCGGCAGCCCGCAGGCGGCGATCTGCCGGGGCACGAGGAAGCGCCGGGCGATCTGCAGCTTCTCTTCCTCGGTATAGCCGGGCAACTCGATCACTTCCATGCGGTCAAGCAGCGGCTCGGGGATCTCATCGAGATAGTTGGCGCTGGTAATGAAGAACACCTTTGAAAGATCGAATGGCAGATCGAGATAATGATCGGCGAACGTATTATTCAGTTCCGGATCGAGCACCTCAAGCAGCGCATCAGCGGGATCGCCGCGAAAATCCGCGCCGATCTTATCCACCTCATCGAGCATCAGCACCGGATTGAGGGCCCCGGCCTCTTTCATGCGCTGGATGATGCGCCCGGGCATGGCCCCGATGTAGGTGCGGCGATGGCCGCGGATCTCGGCCTCATCGCGCACCCCGCCCAGGCTCAGGCGCACGAAGTTGCGCCCCAACGCCTCGGCGACGCTGCGGCCCAGGCTGGTCTTGCCCACACCGGGCGGACCAACCAGGCAGAGAATGGGAGAGTGCTGGTGCGAGCCGGCCAGTTGGCGCACGGCGATAAACTCCAGGATGCGGTCCTTGACTCTGGACAGCCCGTAGTGGTTCTTGTCGAGGACGCGGGCCGCCGCCCGCAGATCGGTGCGATCGTCGCTTATCGCGCCCCAGGGCAGGGCCAGCACCCAATCCAGGTAGGTGCGCACCACGGCGTGCTCGGGGCTATGGGGCGGAATGCTCTCCAGACGGGCGATCTCCTCGGCGACGCGGGCGCGGGCGCGTTCAGGCAGCGGGATGGCGGCGGCCCGTTCGCGGAGGGCGCGCATCTCGCGTTGTGTCGGGTCCTCCTGGCCGAGTTCGCGCTGAATGATCTTCAACTGCTCACGCAGGTAGAGTTCGCGCTGGCTGCGGTCCACCTCCTTTTGCACCTGCGACTGAATGCGGCTCTCCAGTTCAAGCACGTCCAGTTCGCGCGAGAGGAGGGCGCTGACGCGGTGCAGACGTTCTTCGGGATCGAGGGTTTCCAGCAGTTCCTGGCGCGTGGCGCGAGAGAGGGGCAGGGTCGCGGCAATCAGGTCGGCGAGGCCGCCGGCCTGGTTCACGTTCAGGGCCGTAACATAGGCGTCATCGGGCAGGGAGCGCGACATACGCACCACGCGCTCGAAGAGCGCCAGCACGCTGCGCATCAGCGCCTCGACGGCGATGCTGCGCTCTTCGACTGGCGCGAGCGGCATAGCCCGCACCCGCAGCACCGGCCACTCGCTCAGCAGGGCAACGACGCGCATGCGCCGCCGGCCCACGAGCGTCACGCCAGTAGAGCCATCGGGCATCTTGCGCGCCCGCTCTACATGCGCTTCGACCCCGATAGTGTACAGATCCTCCAGGCTGGTACATTCGCCGTGGACGTTGCGGCACGCCAGCGCCAGCAGCGTGTGATCGCCTGCGCCAGCCGCCTCCACCGCGGCCAGGGCCGCCGCCTCGCTCAGAAAGAGTTGCGCCTGCATGTATGGGAAGAGGACGGTATCGGAGAGCGGCAGCACGGCCAGATCGCGCTCCTCCTGGGGCTGATTGTCGGCTGGATCAGGCGCGCCGCTGGCTGGAAAATTGAACAGGACCGGAATCTCCTCGGGCACGGCCCACCTCCCCTGAGGCGTGGCAGCCCGCGTTGCCGCCGGGCTGCCAACTCATGCCCATTATAGCATCGCGGATTGGCGGTTGTAAGGGATTCTCGGCGCTAGAAAGCTGTGCATTCGATGGCGAATGCAGCGCATGCACCTTGACAGGAAGACCCGTTTCCGTTACAA
Source organism: Chloroflexaceae bacterium (assembly GCA_025057155.1). Lineage (NCBI taxonomy): Bacteria > Bacillati > Chloroflexota > Chloroflexia > Chloroflexales > Chloroflexaceae > Chloroflexaceae bacterium. Next base: position 148,766 of record JANWYD010000006.1, on the reverse strand, counting down.
TCTTTTAGTGCTGAATATTCGCCAATGTAGCTCAGTCGGTAGAGCAGCTGTTTCGTAAACAGCCGGTCGCCGGTTCGAGTCCGGCCATTGGCTCCAAGCGTTGCGGCAATGCGATGCGGAGGGCTGGGGAAGCGCCAGGCGCTGCTCCAGCCCTCGGGCTGTCATGGGCCTTCACGCTTCACCCGCAAACGGCGAACAGAGCCTCGCACCTGTTCGTTGTTTCCTCGTCAAAACGCCCTGGCGCGAAATTAACCCGTCAAGACCCTTCCTTCAGAGCAGTGGCCATAATAGCTGAGGACGCTGAGCCGTGTGGCTTAGTGCGCTCGCGCCGCCATCGTTTCGGGTCAATCGTTTCGCGAAACGCTATAAGCGGGGGCGTCTGTGCGCGGCGCAAAGCCTACCCCGAGCCGCGGGCCACGGCAATGGCCGCGCGGATGTTTGACTCCGGCACAGTTATGGGCGTGACGCAGCCCGCTGCCAGGATCAGCCCTCGCCCCTCCACCTGGGCGATGGCCTCGCGCGCTTCGCGAGCCACCTCCTCCGGCGTGGCAGCCAGCAACGTGTCCCACTGCGCCAGGCCGCCGGCCACCGCGCCGCTGAAGCGCGCGGCGCCCTCACGCAGCGACGGGCCGGCCTTGCGGTCGTGCCAGTTTACGACCTGGAAGGGGTAGTCAGCCACCAGATCGAACATCAACTCTTCACCGTGGAGGTGCAGCACGTTCAGCCAGCCGTCGCGGCTGGGCGCAGCCACCTCCAGGTCGCCCGGGCGGCCCCAGCGCCGGTACTCCTCCTCGGACATCGCGCTGTAACTGGCGTCAGTGGTGGACAGAAAGATCCCCGCCGCTCCGGTGCGCATCACTGCCGCCACGAAGGCGCTCCAGGTCTCAATAATCGCTTCGAAGCCGCGCCGGAACACGTCGGGATGGCGACGGCGCCAGATCACCGCGCGGGCGCCGGCCAGACAGCGGGCCACGGTGAGGGGGTTGAAGATCGTCTGGATGAAGGGCGTATCGCCGGCCCCGGCGGCGATCAGTTCCAGGCAGCGCAACTGGCGCCCCAGGGCGCCCTGGCTCACCGGCCAGGGGCGCAGGGCTTCCCACTGCTCCAGGGAGGAAATCGGCGGGGGCCCCTTCACCAGGTCGCCCTCGGGATTGCCATCATAGACGCCGGTGAGTCCCAGATCTTCGGCCACGAAGGTCTGCGAAGGCGTGACCTTGATAAAATCGAAGTCGAAGCGTTGTTGAAACTCCAGGGTGGCGCGGGCCAGCGCCTCGGCGGAACGATCCTCGACTGGCCAGTGGCGCCACAGGGCGATAGGGGTGCGGGGGGTCGCTTGCCGGGCGATAGTCGCCTGCAACAGGTCGTGTTTGTGCATGCGGGGCCTCCTCGCTGCGTTTTCCGCGGCTCAGCCGTGTCTCCGTCTCAGACCCTGGCGTTTCTGCGTGACCGTCGCTCCATTGACCCGCCCGAGGATTTCACGGAGGTGCAGAGCAAAAGCCCGGCATCGCCGGGCGCGGTTGAACCATTCCTGACGACGCGCCTCGCGCTTCTGGCGCCGGAGCCCGTTCAGGAATCGGGGTTGAGCAGGAACCTGATCGTATCGGCGAGTTCGGCGGCCTTCACCGGTTCCTCGACGACGGCGACGGTCCAGTCAGCGGCATAGGGCATTGACTGCAGATGCACCATCGGCAGGGAGCTGGCAATCACAATGGGAATGTTTGCGGTCGCCTCATCGGCGCGGAGCCGTTGGATCAGTTGTTCTTCAGGGGTTTCCAGCGCCGGCAGGGCGAAAATGAACAGATCAGGCATCGGCTGGGGAATGCTGTCGGGCGCGTGCAGGGATATGTTGAACGAGTCATTTGGGATCAGCGCCGCCAGCCGCTCGCGGGTGCCGGCGTCGCTTGCCACCACCGCTACTGATGTGGGCATAGCGTGACCTCAGCGATACTCGATGGGACTCGGTGTATGTCGCCGCCGCTCCCTGATGGTGTCTCTCTACCCGCCGACCATCAACGCAAAGCAGCGGCACCCTGGCAGTGCCATAACGGGAACCGACCTTCTACCGGCGACACGCCGCTTTGATAGAAGTCAGCGCACGCCAGTGGTTACGCTATTGTAGCACACTCACGCGCGCCGCAACCGGAGGTTGCAGGAGAACCTCAGGCCTCTCGGTATCACACCCATTCTCACCCAAAATCCAAAATCCAAAATCCAAAATCCAAAGTCGCATCACCCCTCATCGACGCTCATGCCCATAATGTTGAAGCCCGCGTCCACGTAGAGCACTTCGCCGGTCACGGCCCGGCTGAGGTCGCTGCACAGCCAGAGGGCGGCGTCGCCGACGTCCTCAATCGTCACGTTCCGGCGCAGGGGGGCCTGCGCAGCGAAGCTGCGGTGCATGGCGCGAAAGCCGGCGATCCCGCTGGCGGCCAGGGTGCGGATCGGCCCGGCGCTGATGGCATTGACCCGCACGCCACGGGGACCCAGGTCGGCGGCCAGGTAACGCACACTGGCCTCCAGCGCCGCCTTGGCGACGCCCATTACGTTGTAGTTGGGAATGACCTGCCGCGCGCCGTGGTAGGTGAGGGTAAGGATGGCTGCGCCAGGGGCCAGCAGCGGTTCGGCCGCGCGCAGGAGAGCGGTGAGCGAATAGACGCTAACATCCATAGCCAGATGAAAGCCCTCACGGGTGGTGCGGAGGTAGGGGCCGTTGAGTTCTTCTTTGTTGGCGAAGGCGATAGCGTGGACGAGCACGTCAATCTGGCCGAAGGCGTCCTGCGCGCGCTGCATAAGGGCGGCGATCTCCTCGTCGCGGGTCACGTCGCACGGTGCAATCAGCGGCGCGCCGAGGCTCTCGGCCAGCGGGCGCACGCGCCGTTCAAGCGCCTCGCTGGCGTAGGTGAAGCCCAGAATGGCCCCTTCGCGGTGCAGCGCCTGCGCGATGCCCCAGGCGATCGAGTGGTCGTTCGCCACACCCAGGATCAGACCCCGTTTGCCGTCCATCAGGCCCATCGCGTGTCTCCCCTCACAGCCTCCCCGCTACGTGTCCAATTAGCAACTCTTCGACCGTCACGTAGGGCGGGTAATTGACAAGGGCGGCGACGGCCGCGGCAACATCTTCAGGGCGCAGCATGGCGGTCCGGTTCCACGTGCCGGGCACGCCGGCCCAGAGGTCGGTGTCGGTCGCTGCCGGAAGCACCGAGGTAACGCGGATGCCGCGGGGGCGCAGTTCTTCGCGCACGGCGTTCATGAAGCCCAGCGCGCCGTGCTTGGCCGCGCTGTAGGCGGCCCAGCCCGGGAAGGCCTGCCGGGCGGCCACCGAGGCGATATTGATCAGCAACCCGCCCGCCTCCATTCGCGGGGCCGCGTGCTTACACACCAGAAACAGGCTGGTCAACTGGGCGCGCAGGGTCTCCTCCCACGCTGCCAGTTCGATCTGTTCAAAGGGTCCGACCAGCGCTCCGCCGACGCTATGCACTACGACATCGAGGCGTCCGGAGGATGCGGCGCCGGCGATCAGGGACTGCACCTGATCCTCAATGGCCACATCGCAGGCCACGGGCGAGGCCTCAGCGCCGCGGACGCGGGCAGCCGCCGCCGTTTCGGCCAGCGCGGGGGCCGAGCGGGCCGCCAGGATCAGGCGCGTGCCCGGAGCGGCCAGGGCCAGCGCCGTGGCGCGCCCGATGCCCCGCGACGCTCCGGTGATTACGATGGTTCGTTGGATGGTCATAGCAAGAGGTTATGATACATGCAACCCGGAGGGGGCGGCAACCCTCCGGGTTGCTCCAACCCGGCTACATCTCCTGGGTGCGGGAACGACCCACGTGAGCCATAAACTCGGCCCGCGTCTTGGGGTCATCGCGAAAGACCCCGCGCATGGCCGAGGTGACCATGCTCGCATTGGCCTTCTTCACCCCCCGCATCACCGAGCACATATGCACCCCTTCGGCCACCACGGCTACGCCAAGGGGTTGCAGGTGGCGATCAATGAACTCGGCGATCTGCACCGTCATGCGCTCCTGCACCTGCAAGCGTCGGGCGAACATCTCAACGATGCGCGGGATCTTGCTCAGCCCCACCACTTTGCCGTTGGGAATGTAGGCTACATGCACCTGGCCCATAAACGGCAGCATGTGATGCTCGCACAGGCTGTAGAAATCAATGTTCTTCACCAGCACCATCTCGTCGTAGTCAACGCTGAAGATGGCATTGTTGATGAGCGCCTCGGGGTCAACGTGATAGCCGGCGGTCAGTTCGGCGTACATCTTTGCCACCCGCGAAGGGGTCTTCAGCAGACCTTCCCGGTCAGGTTGTTCGCCGATAGCAGCCAGGATCTCGCGCACAGCCGCCTCGATCTGCGGATTGGAGCCGTAGGCGACGCTTTCGAGTTTGCCCCGTCCCGGGACGATCAGGGCTTCGTAGTCATGGGCGTTAAATGTCTCGGAGTCGCGCCCGTTCCTGGGATGACGGGCGCTTCCGTTAGGTTCTAGTTGGGTTGTCATATGTGGATCCGTATGATATAGCGATGTGCTAGATTTCAAAACGATGGACACGCAGAGTGACAGGGCTGATGCATCGTCGGCCTCTGATGGAGGAGACCGGGGCGAGGCGGCCGCTCGACAGGATCAACCGGTTCTGGCAACTCCGGTGCCAGAACCGGCGGAACACCCGGGGTGTGCGGCTTCCTCTCCTGTATCAGCCCTGAGCAGAGATGAGCAGCATAGGGAAAGGCGGTTGCTTCTCTACGCCCCTGGCGCCCTGGAGGCGCCGGGAGAACCCTGGTTGCTCCACCTCCCTTTCACCGGCGCTCGCCAGCCTCGACCGGGCCAGCATACTCGAAGACGTTTTTACGCGTTTCCCAGAGCCTCAGGTAGCTCAGGCGGCCCTCAAAACGAGGCGCCAGTTCGTTCCAGAGATAGACAATGATGTTCTCGGCGGTTGACGGTTGATCGGCAAAGGCCGCAATCTCGCGATCAAGGTGGCGAAAATCAAGCTGATCGAGCACCTCGCGCACGGTGCGATCCAGCTCAGGCAGGTCAATGACCATGCCCGTGTCGGGGTCAACCGGCCCGCTGATGCTTACCTCGAGGGTGTAATTGTGGCCGTGGCCGTTGGGATTGTTACATTTCCCGTAGACGGCGCGGTTCTCTTCATCGGACAGCGCTGGCGCATGGAGCCGGTGCGCCGCCGAGAAGGTGTACGCGCGGGCGAAGGTGGTCTCGTCGGCGCCATCGTACTCCGCCCACAGGTCGGCCGTCTCGTACAGGCGCAGGCGCGCCAGACGGGCCGCGGCGGGCAGCCGCGCGGCGATCAGCCGCCAGAGCACCCGCACGAGGTTCTCGGTGGTCGGAAGCTGGGTTTTGAAATAGGGCGTATCCTCATTCAGGTGCCGGTGGTCAAACTCCTCCAGCACCTGGTTTACAATCGCCTTCAGTTCAGTCATGTTCATCACCATGCCCGTGCGCGGGTCGAGCGCGCCGGTGATGGTGACATCGAGCGTATAGTTGTGCCCGTGCCCGTAGGGACTGGTGCACTTCCCGAAGAGCCGCTCGTTCTCCTCGGGGCTCCAATCGTCGCGCCAGTAGCGGTGCGACGCCGAAAACTCAAAACGTCGGGTTGCATAGATCATAAGCGAATAGATCCTTTCAGGCGTTGTTGCTCGTAAACGGAGTTCCGGTGCGGCGTAACCGCGCCCTGAAGGCGTAGAAAATGAGGTGTTCCGAGAGGGCTTTGGTCTCTCAGCCGCTCTTCCGCGGAAGATTGTTCATGTCAGGGCTCCGTTTTCAACGCCATGGTATACAGTAACACGGGTTGATCGTTTGTCAAGGATTTGCACAGGCTTTGCAATGATACTGCAGTTTTGCCGCTGTCTGGCAGGGCGGTGCAACCTGGTTTCCCCAACCGAAGGAATGCACCTCCTCACCCTCCCCCTGCCCCCTCCCTCTCCGCCGCAGGTGGAGAGGAAGGGGGCGCCGAGCGCAGCGAGGCGGGGGAGGGTGAGGACCACGCGGCATCTGGTTTGACGTTAGAAATGCTCGGCAAGGCGCAGCCTGCTAGCCCCTCATCTGACCCGAACATTCAGCGGATACAGACGCCCGCCGCGCCAGACGCCGGTGATCTCCACCGGGCCAAAGCGCACCTTGTTGCCGGGGTTGGTGTGCAATGCCGCGAGCGCGCCGCTGTCGCGCACCGGACCGTCGAGCTTGATCTGCCGCGCGGCGGCTTCGGGCACCCCCCCCGGTCCCAACCGTTCGACCAGCACGGCCGCGTCGCCGCGGGCCAGCAGGTCGCCCCGCACACGCACCGCCTGGCCCTCATATAGTCCGCTGTTCTCCAGCAGCAGGGCAATGGTCACCTCGCGCAGACCCAGAGGGATGATCCGCGGATCGCTGAGTCGGTAGCTGTAGCGCCCTTCCGGCCCAAAGCGCCCCGGTCCGGCGAGGATGCCGCTGGCGTTGACGATGCCGTAGCGAACGGCGCCGGCCTCGTCTAATGCTGGTTCGTCGGGCAGGGGGGGCGGATCGCCCAACCATAGCCCCTCCGGGACCAGCGGTACAGGCGACCCGTCCGGCGCCATGCTCACCCCTTCAACCAGTGTGGCGCCCTCGTGACTGATCAGGAGGTAGCCGAAGGTGCGCACCGGGCCGGGGGTGGCCGCGGCGAGAACGGCGCTGAGCGCCGGAGTGGTTGGAGCGGGGAGGGGCGTGGGTCGGGCGCGGCGTTCCGCTCCACAGGCAATGAGGAGCGGGACGAGCAGCCAGAGTGACAGCCAGCGCATAGCGGTTAAGATAGGCGCCGCGGGGGAGCGGAGAGGCCAGGCTCTCTGATGCCATTTCGGATTGTGGATTTTGGATGTTGGATTGCCGTATACGGCGTCCTGATGAGAGCTGGCGGTGATGCGCATGCTGTTTTCGCGACAGGATACGGGTATGAGACGCTCATTCGCTACGCCCGCGCCGCCGCAATGAAAACACCGGCGGCGGGCTGCCGGCTCTTTTCATGTCAGTTCCTTGCAGGGAGAGCGCTGGCGAAGCGGCGCGTTGAGAGTCGCCTGGCATTGTACCACGGGATGGGAGCGGCAACCCTGCTGGAAGGAAGGCTCCGGGAGGGCGCGAAGCTTTTGCGGGGGAGTCTCGTTGCATCTCCGCTGAAGGACGGCGCAGCCCCGTCCATGAGCGCTCCTGGAAGTCCTGGAAAGTCCCATGATAGGTTTTGACAGTCTTTTTGAGGCTTCTGGAAGGATAGCGGTGCTAGAATTGTTGGCGTAGTGGAATTGTGCGTGCAGTCACGAACCGAGGAGATAACCGAACGTATGGGCGTCAAGAACTCACGTCTCCAGGGATTTTACCAACTCAACCCGTTCGAGCGTCTCCAGATGGTCAAGACCTTCGACGGGCTGTGCGACGAAGATCTGCGCGCGCTGCACGGGGGGCAGGGGACCCTCTCGATTGAGCGCGCTGACAAGATGATCGAAAACGTTGTCGGCACCTTCAACCTGCCACTGGGGATTGCAACAAACTTCCAGGTCAACGGGCGAGATTATCTCATTCCAATGGTGGTGGAAGAGCCTTCAATTGTGGCGGGGGCCAGTTATGCGGCGAAGATGGTGCGCGAGGGCGGCGGTTTCAGCGCCAGCAGCACCGAGCCGCTGATGATCGGCCAGGTGCAGATCGTGAACGTGGCCGCGCCGCAGAGCGCCCGCCACGATATTCTGCGCCGCAAGGACGAGATCCTGGCCGTCGCTAACGCGCAGAGCCGCTCGCTGGTCGCTCTTGGCGGGGGGGCGCGCGATGTTGAGGTGCACTACCATCCAGCCAGCCCCATGGGGCCGATGCTGGTGGTGCATCTGATTATTGATACGCGCGACGCGATGGGCGCCAATGCCATCAACTCGATGTGTGAAGCTGTGGCGCCGCTGCTGGAGCAGATCACCGGCGGCCGGGTCTACCTGCGCATCCTCTCCAACCTGAGCGATCGGCGCCTGGCGCGCGCCCGCTGCGTGGTGCCGCCGCGCGCCCTTGAGCGCGACGGTCTGCGCGGCGAGGAGGTGGTCGAAGGCATCCTCTGGGCCTACGCCTTCGCCGCTGTGGACCCGTACCGCGCCACGACCCACAACAAGGGCATTCTGAATGGCATCGACCCGGTGATCGTCGCCACCGGCAATGACTGGCGCGCCATCGAAGCCGGCGCCCATGCCTACGCCGCCCGCAGCGGGCGCTATACCTCGCTGAGCGTCTGGGAGAAGGACGCCGAGGGCAACCTGGTCGGCACCCTGGAGATGCCCATGGCCGTCGGCATTGTCGGCGGGGCGACCAAGGTGCACCCTGCCGCGCAGGCGGCCCTCAAGCTACTGGGGGTGACCAGCGCCAACCAGTTGGCCGAGATCGCCGTCTGCGCCGGTCTGGCCAGCAACCTGGCCGCGATGCGCGCCCTGGCATGCGAGGGCATCCAGCAGGGCCACATGGGCTTGCACGCGCGCCAGATCGCTATGGCCGCGGGCGCCCACGGCCCACTGGTGGACGAGGTTGCGCGGCGCATGGTCGAAGAGCGCAACATCAAGCCGGCCCGCGCCGAGGAGCTGGTCGCGGAACTGCGCGCGGCGAGTTCACATTGATGCGCAAAGAGGAGGGTCTGGGAGAGCTTCGCCCTCCCGGGAACATCCCTGTTTCGTCTCATTTGTGACACCTGGTGGGAGCAACCTTGTAAGGTTGCTCCCAGTGGAAATGACGGTGACAAGCTGACCGCAACATTGCCTGTACGAACCTCCGGTCGCCTGTCGCCGCTTTGTTGGGATCGTTTTGTTCTATATGTAAGGAGTTTTCTTTATGATGAAACCCATCCGGCCCGTGGGTCTGGTCGGCTATGGGGCCTATGTTCCCCGTTACCGCATTGCTGCGCGAGAAATTGCCCGCATGTGGACGGACGGGCAGGCGGGGGTGCCGGTGGAGGCGAAGAGTGTGCCAGGCCCCGATGAGGACGTGATCACCATGGCCATCGAAGCCGGGCGCAACGCGCTGGCCCGCGCCGCCCTTCCCGCCGAGCGTCTGAGCGCGGTGTGGGTGGGCAGCGAGAGCCACCCCTACAGCGTGAAGCCGTCGGGAACGGTGGTGGCCGAGGCCCTGGGCGCCACGCACTGGATCAGCGCGGCTGACTGGGAGTTCGCCTGCAAGGCCGGCTCCGAAGCCCTGACCGCCAGCATGGCCCTGGTGGGCAGCGGCATGGCCGACTATGCGCTGGCAATCGGGGCCGACACGGCCCAGGGGCGCCCCGGCGACGCCCTGGAGTATACGGCCTCCGCCGGGGCGGGAGCGTTGCTGGTTGGTCCTGCTGAGGAGGCCCTGGCCACGATTGACGCGACGGTCTCATATGTGAGCGATACGCCGGACTTCTACCGCCGAGCCAACCGGCCCTACCCGGTGCACGGCAACCGCTTCACGGGAGAGCCGGCCTACTTTCATCAGATCATGTCGGCGGCGCGGCGTCTGCTTGATGAGTTGGGGCGCGCCCCCGCCGATTTTACCTACGCCGTCTTTCACCAGCCCAACACCAAGTTTCCACAGACAGTGGCGAAACGCCTGGGCTTCAGCGAGGCTCAGATCGCCCCTGGTCTGCTCAGCCCGCGCATCGGCAACCCGTACTCGGGCGCGGCGCTGGTGGGGCTGTGCGCCATCCTCGACGTGGCCCGGCCCGGCGATACGATCTTTGTCACCACCTACGGGAGCGGGGCCGGTTCCGACGCCTATGCCCTGACCGTGACCGAGCGCTTGCCCGCCTGCCGCGAGCGCGCCCCGCTGACGGCGGCCTACCTGGAGCGGGAGGTGTTCGTGGACTATGCCACCTACGCCAGGTGGCGCGGCAAGCTGGTGCTGGGGTAGAGGGGGAAAGCGAGGCGCCCCGGATCAAGCGGCGTCGGGGCTCACGTCCCCGAAGTAACATCTGGAAGTTTTTGGGGCGCCGCTCTCCCGAATCCTCCCGCACGGCAGAGGGGCGGGGAAAGCCGGTTTCTTCGATCAGGCAAGCAGTGTTCCGGGAGGGCCGCGCTCTCCCTGTGGAAAGAGGCTGATCTATGTCAGGAGTGTATCTGATTGGCGCGGGCGCTACCCCGGTAGCCGAGCACTACGGGCGGAGCCTGGCCGATCTGGCCAGCGAGGCGACGCGGGCGGCCTTCGCGGGGTTGCCGGAGTTCGTGGCGCACCGCGTGGGAGCGCTCTATGTGGCCAACGCGCTGGGTGATCGCCTGGCGGCCCAGGGGCACCTGGGAGCCTATCTGGCCGCGGCAGTGGGCCTGCGGGGCGTGCCGTCGATGCGGGTGGAGGCGGCGGGCGCGAGCGGTGGCGTGGCCATTCATCAGGCGGTGCAGGCCATCGCCTCCGGGACGGCCGAGATCGTGGCGGTGCTGGGCGCAGAGAAGGTCACGGATCATCTCGATGACGCGGTTGAAGCCGCCCTGGCCCTGGCCAGCGACGCCGAGAGCGAAGCCATCCACGGGTTGACCCTCACCGCCCAGTGGGCCATGCTCATGCGCCGCTACATGCACGAATACGGCTATGGGGCCGAGGCCTTCGCGCCCTTCCCGGTCAATGCCCATGCTAACGGCGCGAAGAACCCTCTGGCGCTCTACCGGTTTCCCATCACTGCCGACAAGTACCGTAAGGCCGCGATGGTCGCCTCGCCGTTGAACATGCTCGATTGCAGCAGCGTGGCCGACGGCGCGGCCTGCGTGGTGCTCGCCGGCGAGCGTGTGGCCCGCGAAGCGGCCGCCGAGGGCGTGCCGCTGGTGCGGCTGGCGGGCGTGGCCGTGGCGACCGACACGCCCGCGCTGGCCCTGCGCGCCGATCCGCTCGACCTGGCCGCGGCGCGGGCCAGCGTCCATATCGCTCTGGGGCGCGCCCATCTGGGCCTGAGCGACGTGGATGTCTTCGAGTTGACCGACCCCCACGGCATCGCCGCGGCGCTGGCCCTGGAGGCCATGGGCTACTATGAACGGGGCGCCGCGCCGTGCCACGCCGCCGATGGGTCCATCACCCCCGCGGGCCGCACGCCGATCGCCACGGCCGGGGGCTACAAGGCCCGCGGCGATGTGGCCGGCGCGAGCGGGGTGTACCAGGTCGTTGAGCTGCTGCGCCAGTTGCGCGGCGAAGCCGGTCCCACCCAGGTGGCCGGCGCGCGCGTGGCCCTGGCCCAGTGTCTCGGCGGCGTAGGCGCGACCGCTGCGACATGTGTCCTGGTCGCGGAGCGGTAGCGCCACCTTCGAGGCGGCGCTGCCGGGTTGCCTCGGAGGCCGCGGCGCGGGGAAACCCGGTTTCCCCACACCTTTGTACTCGGCAAGGGGACGCCAGCAGCCTTCCCGCGGGCCGGGGCGTGGGGAAACCCGGTTTCCCCACCCTCTGCCAACCGGCCTTGCGAAGCAAGACACCGCTACAGTGATAACAAATTGTTATCAATTTGTTAAAGTCTGGGAATAGGTCTTCCTCTGGTTCGTTCGATCCGCTACAATACACAGCGCAATCTGCCAACCAGAGGAGGCGCAATGTTCCAGCAAATGATCAACGGCAGCATCGCGGTCCTGACCCGTCCGTCGGCTTCGACCTTCGAGGAGCACGAGCAGAACAACCTCGGCTGGGCGCTGATCTACTCGCTGATAGCGGGCGTGATCAATGCGGTTATTAGCTGGATCGGGTCACTGCTGTTTCCACCGGAGATACCGGGTCTTGAGCCGGGCGTGGCAGCGAGCCAAGCAACGGATATCTTCTTTTTGCTCCCCGCCACATTGTTGGGTACGGTGATCTTTCTGTTGATCTATTGGGGGATCGTCTATCTACTCGGTCGAGCCTTCGGCGGCACCGGCGAGTTCGGCGAACTGGCCTACGGCTTCGCGCTGTTCAGCGCGCCGTTGACCGTGATCGGCAGTCTGGTGAGTAACATCCCGGTAGTTGGAGCGTTCCTCTCCCTGGCCGTGTCGATCTATGGCCTGTACCTGACCTATCTGGCCATCCAGTCGGGGATGAACCTGCCAGCGAACAAGGCCCTGTACGTTGTCCTCATCTTGTTCGCGATTGGCCTGGCAATCGTTCTATGTGTCGCACTCTTCTTCGCTACGCTTATCGCGGCGTTCATCGGCGCCTCGGGCGGCTTTTCGCCCTGAGGCAACGTTCACAGTCCACGAGGTGTTTCTATGGAAATCGCCCGTCACTGGCGCCAGCGCGCCACCCGTTACCGGCTTGAGGGTCAGCGCCACCGTCACAGCGGGGTGGTGCGCTTTCCGCCCCAACCTCCCGCGCTGGGTGAGGATCCGGACGTCTGGGAGCCGCTGGCCCTGAGCGGCCGCGGCGAGCTTTACAGCTTCAGCGTGCTGCGGCAGCCCCCTGCCGGGTACGAGAGCTTCGGCGTCTACGCGGTGGGGATGGTCCGTCTGGAGGAAGGTCCTCTCGTGACGGCGCAACTGACCGACTGCGCCGAAGAGGACCTGGCCATCGGCATGCCGGTCGAGATGGTCACGCGGCGCCTGGCCGATACGGGCGAGGATGGGGTGCTCGTTTACGGGTACAAGTTCCGACCGCGGTTGAGATGAGCACGGGGTAACCGGTGTTCCCCTGTGCCCCAGCCTTGAAGGTTGGGGCACAGGGTTCACTCTTCCAAGCGGTACAGAACTATTGCCATAGCCCCATGATCCCGTCGCTCTACAATCTGACTCTCCCGGAGCTTGAGGCGCTGATGCGTGAGTGGGGCCAGCCGCCCTTCCGCGCCCGGCAGATCTACCGCCAGCTCTACGTGAACCTGGCGGATGATCCAACGGCGATGACCGATCTGCCGGCGGCGCTGCGCGAGCGGCTGCGGGCCGAGACAACCCTTGGCAGCCTCAGCCTGGCGCGGGTGCAGGTCGCCGACGACGGGCTGACGCGCAAGGCCCTCTTCCGCCTCCCCGGGGACGCCGTGGTGGAAACGGTGCTGATGATTTACCCCGACCGGGCCACGGCCTGCGTCTCGACCCAGGCCGGCTGCGGGATGGGCTGTGTGTTCTGCGCCACCGGCAAGCTAGGGCTGTTACGAAACTTGACCACCGGCGAGATCGTCGAACAGGCCCTGTGGGCCTCGCGGGAGTTGCGCCGCTGGCAGCGGGCCGAGGCGCCGATCGCCGCCCTGGTCTCCCACTCCGCCGATGCCGCGGCCCTCGGCGATGACGGGCAGTGGTGGGGCGCCGAGGGCGAACCCTTCAGCGAGCGGGTGACGCGCCAGGTAGGCCGGATCACGAACCTGGTGTTCATGGGGATGGGCGAGCCGTTCGCCAACTACGACCGCTGGTGGGCGGCGGTCGAACGGCTGCACGACCCCCAGGGCTTCAACCTGGGCGCGCGGAGCATGACCGTTTCGACGGCGGGATTGCCTCCTGGCATTCGCCGGCTGGCCAACGAGCGCCTGCCGATCAACCTGGCTATCTCGCTCCACGCTCCCGACGACGCCCTGCGCTCCGAGTTGATGCCGGTCAACCGGCGCTACCCGCTGGCGGAACTGCTCGACGCCACCCGCGAGTACATCGCCAGAACCGGCCGCCGCGTGAGCTTCGAGTACGTGTTGCTCCAGGGGCGCAACGACCACCCGCATCAGGCCCTGGCCCTGGCGAAGCTGCTGCGCGGCCAGGGGGTGAGCAAGGGGCCGCCGCTGCTCTGCCACGTGAACCTGATCCCCTGGAACCCCGTGCCGGGCATGCCCCTCAGCCGCTCCGAGCGCCAGCGGGTGCTCGACTTCCAGCAGATCCTGCTCGACTACCAGATCCCCTGTACGGTGCGCGTCGAGCGCGGCGTCGCCATTGCCGCAGCGTGCGGGCAGTTGGCGGGGATGGGGTGAGGAGCAAGGCTTGCTTTACGAACAAGTGTTGGTCCGTTAAGTAAGTTTCCTTGCCTTTCTAACTAGTCTGTAAAGTGAGTTTCCTGGCATTTCCGTCCCCCTCAGCCTCTCCCAACGGGGGGAGGAGACCGGCTCACTCTCCCGGCGGGGGAGGGTTGGGGAGAGGAGTAGGGGTTTAGCGAAAGATTTAATTTACAGACTACTTAGTTCAAATACTAGCAATTAATTTTCTGAGTCTTTATTTCCTCTTAGTCCAGATTTCATATTCTCCGAATACTATAAACGATGGAAAGCCCGCAGTGAATCTTGACGTGCTCGCCTCGCCTGAACGAGCGCAGAACGCAACGAGGTGAATCGTGAAGTGCCCCCACTGCCGTGTTGACCTGAAGTACCGCGAGCGCCGCGATCGGCGCTGCCCGCACTGCCAGAAGCCCTTTGCCCTGGAGCCGCGTGTTGATGGATGGAGCGACCTAAGCCTGCGCGGTCTGGCAGAGTACCTCAGTCGCCGCGGTTCGTATCGTTATACGACAGCACAACTGGTGTACTATCTGAATCGGGAAAAAGGCAGATTTCCCTCGCCAGAACGGCCAGTTTCAATATCTGCATCTTCTAGTAGTAATGACAAGCCATATCGGCGTGTAGGACGGAGATCCCTTATCTTGTTCATCGTAATCTTTTTAATATTTATTTCAGTAAAATCGCCGCAAGAGGCCCTATTCTTTGCAACTGTTTCAACTGTATTCTATACTTCTTCATATGTTTTAATTATATTATTCCGCGCGGATAGCGCTGGCGCCAAAGGTGGTCTCGAAGCAGAACCTGAAAGAAAAAAGCGACTCTATAACGATTATACGCTACAAACTATCGAATCTTTCGCGGCAAGACTGACAAATTCCTGCATTCTGCCCTGGGAGGCCATCCACGGCCCCCTGCCGGGCCGAGTGACTGACGACGAACGAGCGCGTCTGCGCGCAGCCTACATGCCGCCTGTTCCCCTGCGGGCCGTGCTCGCCTCGCCAAATCTCGACGTGCTCGACTGCTTGCTGGCCAACGGCCTGCCGCAACGCCTGGGGCTAGCGCTCCTTAACCCTGACGGTCCGCTCAGCGAGGCCGACGAGCGCGTGCTGGACCTGCTGCGCGCCCGGCCCGACGTGCCGCTGCTTTTGCTGCACGACGCCAGCGTGGAGGGATGCCTGCTCCCGGCGCTGCTCCCTGAGCGCTGGGACCTGGCCCCTTCTCAGCGTGTCCTGGACCTCGGCCTGCGCCCGCGCCAGGCGATGCGTGCCCATCGTTTCACCGAGTACACTATACGCGGCCGATGGATGAAAACCCTTATCCTCCCACGCACCTATGATCCGGCGCCGTCTCCCCAGATGCTCGAGCGCCTCGAGCAGGAGGCCCAACGCCAGCAGCGCGTCAGACTAAGCGAGGACGAACTGGCCTGGTTGCGCGAGGGATGTAACAGTTCGGTGCTGTTTATGCCGCCCGCGTGGATGGTTACGCTGGTTACCCGAGCGGTGGAGCGGTACGCGCCCGCCCGCGGCGTTGACTCGCTCGCCAATGCGCAGGCGCGGGCAATCGGATATATGACCTGGCCGATGCTCCGGGCAGGCACGGACGGGCAGAACGTCATCGGATAAGGAGGGTGTCCGGTTATGCGCTAGAAGGGTGAAGCCCTCCCAGACCCTCCTCAAGGAGGCCTCCAAACTGGCTCTTAATACGGCCTTAAGAGCGATTTGCTACAATGCCGCCTGGCTGCACGCCTGAGCCAGCAGGGCGCGTATCGCTATACGGCGTCGCAGCTCGGTTACTTTACGGTGTTACGTTATTTTCCTCACCGTAGGCACTTTGACCTCGTACCCGCGTCTACGGCGAAAGTTCGAGGAGCTGTCAGCCACGGTCTTCACCCTGGCTGACAGCTTCGAGCAAACTTATGTTCTCCCGTGGGAGCGTATCCACGGACAGTTGCCAGGGCGCGTGACCCGGGAGGAGCTTGCGCGGCTGCGCCAGTATCAGCCCCCGCCGTCGCGCCTGCGCGCGGCGCTGGTCTCGCCAGATCTGGAGGTGCTCGACTGTTTGCGGGCGAATGGTCTGCCGGAGCGCCTGGATCTGGCGCTGCTGCCTTTCGAGGAACCCCGTGGCGAGGCCGAGGAAGGGGTGCTCGCCTTGCTGCGGGAACGTCCGCGGCTGCCGATCCTGCTGCTGCACGATGCCAGTCTGCAGGGAGCGCTATTGCGTGATCTGTTGCCAGAAAAGTGGAAGCTCGCGCCGAACCATCGGATCGTCGATCTGGGGTTGCGTCCGGCGCAGGTGCGGCGGTGGCACTGGCCCTGGCGAAAAGAGCGACGAGAACTGGTCAGACAGCTTTTGCCCAGGCTGCTAGAATCGGGGGCGCGGACGTCCGGCGCGCCAGCATTGGAGCAAGAGGAGATTGAGTGGCTGAGCAAGGGCTATGTGACCCCGGCCCGCTTCATCCCGCCGGCGAAGCTGGTTCACGTCGTCACCCGGGCGGTTGAACGGCTCGCGCCGGTTCGCCCGTCCCAGGTAGATCCCGAACATCAGGCCCAGATTGAGGCGCAGGCGATCGGGTTTATGTCCTGGCCAGAGCATTGAGGGGGGGATGATGTCGGGAGAATGGTGTCCGCCTCGACGTCTTCCAGGGACGCCGGACCTGGAGACGGCGCTGGCGCGGGGGATTGCCCGCGCCGGGACGGGCGGGGTGCGTTACACTCGTCGCCAGCTTTACTACGCGGTCTGCCGCACGTTGCTGCCGCCGGAGCGGGTGATCCGCGCGTCGGCCTGGATGCTGGGTGCCGCCGGGGCGGGCTTGCTGGCGCTGCAGGGCGCGCCTCCGGTGTGGACAGGCCTGACGGGATCGGCGGTAGGGTTGTCTGCGCCGCGCCTGGTGCGCGCGATGCCTTTTACCCTCAAGCCGCCCCTGAGTGAAAGCGCCTTCGACCGGGCGCTGATGGCCTACCGCGCGCGTCACGGCGATCCGCCCGGGCTGTTGCCTGATGCTCCTCCCTCGCCCCGTGCACTCGTCGGACGCGAACCAGACTTGTACGACTATGGTATGGCGCTGGCGCTGGTGTGCCAGGATGCTGCGCTGGCGCGGATGCTGCGGGCGAACCTGTTGCATATGGAGCTGGCGTGCGCCGTTCTGTCGCTGGAGGAGGCCACGCCGCTGCCAGACGCGCTGGTGGCCATGCTGATGCGCGCCCCTGCGCCGCGGGTGCTGCTCCTGCACGACGCGAGTCCCGAAGGGCTGCGTCTGGTTGTCGAGGCGAGGCGACTCCTCGATCCGCCACGCGGGTTGCGCGTTCATGCGCCGGGGCTGCGCCCGCGGCACGCCCTGCGCATGCATCTCTTTGCCACGCGACAACCCGGCTTCGCAGCAGAGTTGCCCGCGTCACTGAATGCGCTCGAACGCGCCTGGCTGTGCGCAGGCTATCGGGCGGAACTGGCCGCGCCGCATCCGCCGGCCCTGCCGCGCGCAATCCGCCGGATCGCGCAGCCGGCGCGGCGCCGTGAACCGTGGTTGGCGCAGCTCCGCCGGTGGCCTGCCAGCGGCTATATGAGCTGGCCTGCATGAGGGAAGGAGAGCCTGTGCAACTCAATCCGCGCGTGATAACCTACAAAGATGAACTCCTTGCCGACGGCAGCGTGCGTCGAGCCTTTAGCGACGAGAACTACGAATGGCGCCGCCGCCTGCCCGATGGCCGGGTCGAGTGGCAGGACAGCCAGGGGTATTCGGGCATTGATGAGTTGCTCGGCGATGGGATCATTAAGCGTGAATTGTCGAATGGCCGGGTGGTGTACGGGCGCGAGCAGGGCTATGGCCGCACGCTCTGGTACGGCGGCAGGGTGCTGACGGTTAACCAGACGTCGTTCGGCGGGCGGGTCGGGCAGATTTTGATGGGGATGGGCGCCGGGTTCGTGCTCGGACAGCTCATCCCGCCCCCGGATATTCTGTCTCCCGAACAGGAAGCGGCCCTGCGAGCGAAGCTGGCCGAGCAGCAACAGGCTGCAAGCGGCGGTTATGGCGGCTCGACCGATTGGGGCGACTCGTCTTCTGGAACCTACATATTCGATAGCGACGGCGGTGAGGGCGGTGATGCGGGCCAGGGCGCCGAACTGGAGGCGGTAGAAGCCGACGGCGGCGATTTCGGAGACGGCGATTTCGGCGGCGGCGATTTCGACGGAGATTTTGGATGAGAGGATGGTTCTGCGCCACTCTAGATGCAAACGGGGCCGAAGCGGCCCTGGCGGCGATGGGGGCCGCGCCGGTCGCCGCGCGTAACGGTCTGGCCCTGGGTCTGGTGCCTGATGGCTGCCAGAGCGCCGTGTTCCATGCCGAGGGCCTGGTCGCCGCCGGGCCGGTGACGCTGTTCAATCGCGGCGAGTTGCGCCGGCGCCTGTGTGGCGACGGGGTAGGGCTGCCGGAGGACTGCGCCGATGGGACGCTGCTGCTGCACCTGTATGCGCGCTACGGCGCTGCGAGACTCACGCCGGTTGACGGCATGTTCGCGGTGGCTATCCTGGATGGCGAGGAGCTGGTGCTGGCCCGCGACCACGCCGGTGCGCGCACATTGTTCTACGCGCGCGCGGGCGGCGACCGGGCGGCGTCGGCCTCGCTGCGCGCCTTGCGCGCCTGGCCGCGCCTGGCCGCACGGCTGAACCTGAACGCGGTGCGCGCCTTTCTGACCTTCGCCTACCTTCCGGGCGAAGAGACCCTGCTTGAAGACGTGTATGAGGCCCGCCCCGGGCGTTGTTTGCGTCTGCGCGCCGGGGGCGTCTGCTACGAGGAGGAGTTCTGGGAGCCGCGTGAGGGCGCATGGAACGCGGACGACCTGCCGGAGAGCCGCGCGCGCGGTCTGCGCGCCCTGCTCGAAGAGGCGGTCGCTGCGCGCCTGCCGGCGGGCCAGCCTGTCGGGGTGTTCCTCTCCGGCGGGATTGATAGTAGTCTGGTCACGGCCCTGGCGGCGCGGCTGCACCAGCATCCGGTGCGCACCTACGCGATCAATTTCGGCGGCGACCTGCCCAACGAGCTGGCCTATTCCGGGCTGGTTGCCGCCCATTGCCGCACCGCGCATACCGTCCTTACCTTTGAGGGCAGGCGCATTGCCGAGCACCTGGCAATGTTACGCCGACCTCGAGCGCCTGCTGACGCCCGCAGCGCTCGACGCGCTGCGCGACGCGCCGCCGCTGGAACGGCGCGTGGAGCCGTACCTCGAATCGCCCCGTATGACCGCCTTCCTCAACCGCCTGCTGTACACCAACCTCCGCACCAAGGGCGCACCACATCCTGCCCAAGGTCGAGCGTCTGACCACGGCCAGCGGCATTGAAGGGCGTTCTCCGCTCTTCGCGCCGCCGCTGATTGACGCAGCGTTCGCCCTGCCGCCGTCCTGGAAGCTGCGTGGGTTGCAGGAGAAGTGGATCTTGAAGCAGGCCGTGCGCGACCTGCTGCCGCCGACGATCCTGAACCGCCCGAAGAGCGGCATGCTGGTGCCGGTGCAGGCCTGGCTGCGTGGCCCCCTGCGCGAACTGGCCGACGATCTGCTGTTCGGGCCGCAGACGCGGGCGCGCGGGCTGTTCCGCGAGGCCACCGTGCTCGATGTGAATATGGCCTGCGCCCGGAAGAAATCCAGGCCCAGCGGATAACGCTGGCCGCCGGTCTGACGCCACGGTTGTGCCGGGTGGACTATATTACCCTGCATCCGCATCGGGTTGTATCGGAGGTGCAGCGGAAATCGGGCGGCAAATCGGCGCGCCATGACGAGCGCGGAAGGGTCGTGGGCGCGGCCTTTAATGACCTGCGGTTTGGATGAGGAAATTCGATTTGGGATTTTGGATTTTGGATTTTGGATTGACGATGGTGCGCGCGCAGGCAATACCGCAGGAAGCGGGCGGGTCGTGGGCGCGGCCTTCAATTTGGGATTTTGGATTTTGGATTGACGATGGTGCGCGCGCGGGCAATACCGCAGGAATTGGTATAATACGTGCCATAATGAACCAGCGATACCCCTGCCGCCCTATCCCGCTCCTGCTGGCGATCCTGCTGCTGGCCGGATGCGCCTTGCTGACCCCCGCGCCCGGAGCGACGCCCGCGCCCTTCCCCGTGGCCGATGCCCCCCCCGGCGGCACGCTCATCATGACCCTCGGCGCCCGCGACCCGCAGACGCTCGATCCGGCCCTGGTGGGCGATGTGACCAGCGCCTTTGTCGTGCGGCAGATCTTCAGCGGTCTGGTGCGCCTCTCCAACCGCCTGGAAGTGGAACCCGATCTGGCCGAGACGTGGGAACTGGGGCCGGATGGCCGCACCTACACCTTCCGCCTGCGCCCTGAAGCGCGCTTTGCCGATGGCGCGCCCCTCACCGCCGACGATGTGCGCTACAGCCTGGAACGGGCCGCCGACCCGCGTCTGGCCCCCGCTCTGCCCGCCCGCACCTACCTGGGCGACATCGTGGGGGTGCGCGAGAAGATCGCCGGGCAGGCCGAACGCATCGCGGGTATCCAGGTGCTCGACGAGCGCACCCTGACGATCACCATTGACGCTCCTAAAAGCTACTTCCTGGCCAAACTGGCCCATCCGACCAGTTTTGTCGTTGATCGGCGCGCGGTGGAGCGGGGCGGCGCCCGCTGGACCGAGCGGCCCAACGGCAGCGGGCCGTTCACTATCGAACGCTGGGACCACGACCGGCTGCTGGTGCTGGCGCGCAATCCGGTGTTTTACCGCCAGCCGGCGCGTCTTGATCGGGTGCGGATGCTTATTGGCGCTGCGGCAAGCAATCCGCAGGTGCTCTATGAAGAAGGTGAAATTGACATAACAAGCGTGCCTCCCTACGCCCTGGCCCGCGTGCGCGACGAGAACAATCCCCTCTCGCGCGAGTTGCTTCGCGTGCCGCAGCTCTCGCTCTTCTACATTGGCATGAATGTCGCCATCCCGCCCTTTGACGACCCGAAGGTGCGCGAGGCCTTTACGCTGCTGCTCGACCGCCAGAAGATCGCCGATCTGTCGCTACAGGGGGCGGCGCAACCCGCCGCCGGCGTGCTGCCGCCGGGGATGCCGGGCTACAATCCCGATCTGCCGCTGCCGGGGCCCGATGTAGCGCGGGCGCAAGCCTTGCTGGCCGAGTCGCGCTATGGCGGTGCTGCCGGCCTGCCTCCCATTGTGGCCTACGGCGGGTGGAGTGGGACGCTGCGCGACGTGGCCGAACGGGACCTGGGTCTGACGATAGAGGTGCGTGATTTTGAGGACTTCGGTGCGTTTCTTGACGCGCTCGACACGAATACGCTGCCAATGTTCAGCAGCGGGTGGATCGCCGATTACCCTGATCCGGAGAACTTCCTCGACGTGCTGTTCCGCAGCGGCAGCGGCGAGAACCACTTCGCCTACAGCAACCCTGAGGTGGACGCGCTGCTGGACCAGGCTGCGGTCGAGCCGGATGAGACCCGGCGCTTTGCCCTGTACCGCGAGGTCGAACGGCGCATCCTGGCCGACGCGCCGCTGATCCCATTGTACCATGACGTAGAATACATGCTGGTTAAGCCCTACGTGCGCGGCCTGGAATTGACCCCGATGGGCCTGCTCGATCTGGCGACGGTTGAACTGGTGAGGTAAGGGGATTCCCGGCTTCCCTCTGTGGGTGCAACCTGTAAGGTTGCACCCACTCAACCTGGAAGGTTGCACCCACTGCTCAGGAACATACTATGTCCAGAGTGCAAAACATCAAAGGGATGCGCGACCATCTGCCCCAGGCGATGCTGCTGCGCCAGCACATCCTGGCGGTGCTGACGCGGGTGGCCGAGCGCTACGGCTTCGAGCCGTTGCAGACGCCGGTGGTGGAGTATGCTGAGGTGCTGGAGGGCAAGCTGGGCGATGAGGAAAAGCTGATCTACCGCTTTGAGGATCACGGGGGCCGGCGCCTGGCCCTGCGCTATGATCAGACCGTGCCGCTGGCGCGGGTGGTGGCCCAGTACGGAGCCGCCGTGGCCCTGCCCTGGCGTCGCTACGCCTACGGGCCAAGCTACCGCGGCGAACGCCCGGCGCGGGGACGCTACCGTGAGTTTTACCAGTTTGATGTTGATATTGTCGGCAGTAGTTCGCCGCTTGCCGACGCCGAGATCGTGGCCCTGCTCACCGACGCGCTGACCGAACTGGGTTTTCCCGACTTCACCACCCTGCTCAACCACCGCCAGGTGATCGGCGGCATCGCCCGCGTCAGCGGTCTGGACGAGGAGGCTGCCGGAGGGGTGTACCGGGCGATTGACAAGTTCGACAAGCTCGGCGCCGAGGGGGTGCGCGAGGAACTGCTACGGGCGGGCGTGCAAGCGACGGCCGCCGACCAGATCCTGGCGCTGGTGCAGATCGAGGGCGAGCCGGATGCGGTGCTGGCGGCGCTGACGGAGCGTCTCGCCAGCGACACGCGGGCGTCCGCCGCGCTGGAGAATCTGCGGGCGATCATCGCCGGCCTCGCCGCGATGGGCGTGCCGGCGGAGCGCTACCGCGTCGCCCCGCGCCTGGCCCGCGGTCTGGCCTACTACACCGGGATGGTCTTCGAGGCCATCACCCCCCACTGGCCCGAAGGCTCGCTGCTTGGCGGGGGGCGCTACGACGAGCTGATCGGCCAGTTTGCCGGGCGACCGGTTCCCACTGTGGGCCTGGCCTTCGGTATTGACCGGCTCCACGATGTCATGGAAGAGCTGGGGCTTGGCCCGCAGATTAGCAGCACGGCCATCGCCTACGTGACCATCTTCAACCCCGAGTTGACCGCCGCGAGTCTCGAACTGGCCCGCGAACTGCGCGCGGGGGGGATCAACACCCTGGTAAGCCTCGACCCTGATGCGGGGCTGGGCAAGCAGTTCAAGGAGGCCGACCGCAAAGGGGTGCGCTACGCGCTTGTGCTCGGCCCTGACGAACTGGCGCGCAACGAGGTGGTGGTCAAGGACCTGCGCGCTGGCGTGCAGCGCAGCGTGCCACGGGGCGAGGTGCTGGCGGCCCTGGGGGGGTAGAGATGTGGAGGTGTAGAGGTGTGGAGGTGTGGAGGTGTGGAGATGAACCGACACGGCTACAACTCTACATCTCCACGCCTCCACAGCTCTACTTCAGTGCTCTACCGTGAGCCAATGTGGTTGACACGCTACAACTCTACATCTCCACACCTCCACAGCTCTACACCTCTACAGGACACCCCGGCGGCCAGTCAAAGCTCCCGTCAGGCCGGGGTGGAAAGGGATACACGGCCACGACCGCGTCGAGGTTGAGCGGGCCGTAGAGGTGCGGGAAGTATTCGCCGGGATGTGTCTCCTCGTAACGCACCTCCGCGCTGAGACGCGCCGGGTCTACGGCCAGCAGCACGAGATCTCTTCGCCCCCCAAACAGCGCGTTGGCGACGCGGAGCACCTGGTCGCGAGTTGAGAAATGGATAAAGCCCTCGGTTGCCAGCGAGTCCGCCGTGTAGCTTCCCGCGGCCCGGGCCGCCATCCAGGTGGCATTGCTGGTAATGTGATAGATCATGCGATACCTGTTCAGATTAACCACAGAGACGGCGGTTGAGCGAAACCCTCTGATCTCTCCGCGTTCTCGGCGGTGAGCACAGGTGCGGAACATGGTGAACGGCCAGCCTCACCGGCGCGCCCGGCCATCGAGCGCCTGCAGAGCGTCCTGCAGGGTGGCGGCGGTGTGAAGATGGGACAGATCCGCGCCCAGGTGGACCAGGGTATGCGCCACTTCGGGGCGAATGCCGACGATTACCGTTTCGGCGCCCATCAGCCGCGCGGCGCTGGCCGCCTGCAGCAGCGCCGCGGCTACCTGGTCGTCCACCACGGCGACGCCGGTGATATCCAGCACGACGGTGCGGGCCCTGGTCGCCTCAACCTGCGCCAGCAGGGTGGTGAGCAGCAGCCTGGCGCGTTCAGTGTCGAGGTTGCCGATAATCGGCGCCACTAGCGTGCCGGCGCTGATAGGGATCACCGGTATCGAAAGAGAGGCGATGACCCGGTTGAGTTCTTGCTGGGTCGCCAGGCTGGCCTGAAGTTGCGTGGCGATGGCCCGCTGCTCTTCGAGGGCCTGACGCAGGGCGACGGTGCGTTCTTCGACCCGTGTCTCCAGAGTTGCATTGCTGGCCGTGAGGGCCTGGTTAGCCGTCTCGGCTTCTGCGCGGGCCGCCGCAAGCTGCCGCAGGGTCTGCACAGTTGCGCGGGCGTTGAGAAAGCTCACCAACGCGACCGCGAACAGCAGCAGCGGCGCATTGTAAAAGGTGGTGTTCCACGACATGCTGTAGCGTATGCCGGGAGGAAGCTGACTCACCCGAAATGTGATGATGGCCACCGTGATAATCAGCACGTTCCAGATGTGAATAGGCGTCAGCAGGACGCCCGCAAAGAGCACGGGGAGAATGGTGAAGAAGAGGATGTTGGCTGAGAAAAACCGTCCGGGAATGGATGAGGCTACCGCGTAGATCATGACCCCGATGAGGAGATAGGCGCCCACGGTCACCCGCCCGGATCGGCCGAGCCAGAATGCTATGCCCGCGACAATCGCCATCGTCAGCAGTTGCCCGATCCGCAACAAGGCATAACCGGTGATCAGGCTGATCGGTACATAGACTAAGCTCAGAATGATCAGGCCGAGTGCTAGAATATTCAGAATCCGCCCCCGGCGCTGCACATCTTCATCGGGAATGCGCAGGCTCGCGAACAGCGCATCGAGTCTACCCATGGTCGTTCCTTGTCGCGCTGAAGTGGAACTGACAGGTTTGGATTTTGGATTTTGGATTTTGGATTGCCGTCTATCATGCTGCCATGAGATCTAGTGATAACCGTGCGGGCGCTCTCTTCAACAGGAACCGGGATCAGGACGTGTTTTGCCGCCCGCGCGCCTTAAGTGCGGACGCCTGACAATCCGACGGAGCAAGCGCCGCTGGCTCGCGGTGACGCCCTGCATTATACCTGTTTGCTGTAACCAGCTAGCTACGGCAAACGGATAGCTGAAAACGCTTTTGGAATCTACTATGCTGGTTCGTCCGCTGACGCTGCTGATCCTGGCCGCGTTGAGCTTCCTGGCCGCCCAGGGTACCGGCCTGCGGCTCTTTTTTCATCTGAGCTACCTGCTCGTGGGACTGCTCATCCTCGCGGCGCTCTGGGCCTGGCTCAATCTGCGTGGCCTAGTCGTCGAGCGCGAAATCCTGACGCCACGGGCTACAGTGGGCGAGTATGCCCGCGAGCGCATCACGCTGCGGAACCGCTGGTTGCTCCCCAAGCTCTGGATCGAGTTGTACGACCAGTCGGAGTTGCCGGAGCGCGGCCCCGGGTTCGTCGCTACGCTGGCCGGGGGAGAGACCGGGCGCTGGACGGCGCGCACCCTCTGCACGCGCCGGGGGCGTTTTCGCCTGGGGCCGGCGATGCTGATCAGTGGCGACCCCTTTGGCATTGTGCGCCTGCGCCGCTCCGTCCCGGCAACCGGCGAGATCCTGGTCTACCCGCAAACGGTGGATCTGCCAGACTTCCGCCTGCCCGGCGCCGAGTTGCCCGGCGGGCGGACTACCCGCGCCCGCAGCTTTCATCTCACGCCCAGTGTGGCCACGGTGCGCGAATACGCGCCGGGCGACAGCATGAACCGCATCCACTGGCGTTCGACGGCGCGCACGGGCCGGTTGATGGTCAAGGAGTTCGAGCTGGATCCGAGCGCCGATGTGTACCTGGTGCTGGATATGCAGGAACGAGCCGTGGTACGCGACTCCCGTCCGCCTCAATCACCGCGCAGCGACGACCGCGACGCGGGTCCCTGGTGGGTGCGCCAGCCGGTCGCGCCACAAACGGTTTTGCTGGAGAGCACTGAGGAACATGCGGTGCTGGCCGCGGCCTCGCTGGCCCGCGCGCTGCTGGCGCAGAACCGGCTGGTGGGTCTGGTGGCCTGGGGCCAGCACCGTGAACTCATTCCCGCCGAGCGTGAGGTGCGGCAGCTTTTTAAAATCCTCGAGGCCCTGGCCGTGCTCCGCGCCTACGGCGCCCACGCGCTGGCCGAGGTGCTGGTGGCGGAGAGCCAGCGCTTCGGGCGCAACTGTACGCTGGTGGTGATCACCTCGTCGGTGGATGAGCGCTGGGTCAGCGCCCTGCAACAGCACCTCTACCGCGGGGTGCGCGCAGTGGCGCTGTTTGTGGACCCCCGAAGCTACGGCGGCTGGCAGGACCCCGAGCCGGTCCTGCGGCGGCTGGCCGAGTTGCGTGTGCCTACGTATCGCCTTCGCCAGGGCCAGCCGCTGGCCGAGGCGCTGCGGGAGACAGTTGATTTTGGATTTTAGATTTTGGATTTTGGATTTTGGATTTTGGATGATGAGTCGTCGTTCGATGGGAGGGGCTAAGAGGGGCGGCGCCCATTCGAGCGATCCTTCTCTGCAATCCTGGCGCTATCGCTAAAGCCAATCGCCCGCAGGCCGTCCTGGAGGGTTGCTGCGGTGCGTAGTTCGCCGAGGTTGACCCCCAGGCTCGCCAGGGCCTGAGCCACTTCGGGGCGGATGCCCACCAGGAGGGTTTCGGCGCCCATCAGGCGCACGGCGCCGGCGACGCGCAGCAGCGCCGCGGCTACCTGGGTGTCTACCACCGCAACGCCGGTAATGTCGAGCACCACCACGCGCGCTCGCGCAGCCTCCACTTCATCGAGAACCGTAGCCAGCAGGAGCTGCGTGCGTTCGGTGTCGAGGTTGCCGATAATCGGCGCCACCAGGACCCTGTCGCTGATAGGAATGACCGGCATCGAGAGGGCGGCGATAACGCGGTTCAGATCTTTCTGGGTTTCGAGGCTGGCCTGCAGTTGGGCGGCAAGGGCGGTCTGCTCATCGGCAAGTTGCTGGAGAGCGGCAGTGCGTTCGGCGACGCGCGCTTCCAGGGAGACGTTGCTGGCGGCGAGGGCCTGGTTGGCGGCATCAGCCTCGGCACGCGCGGCGTGTGCCATGGTGAGGGAACGCTTCACCATCCGCGCTCCCAGGAAACTGACAAGGGCGCTCATCGCCATCAATAACGGCGCCGACAGCGCCGCCACGCGCCAGTAGCGGTCGTCGCGGAGATTCGCCGGAAGGAGACCGAAGCTCAGAAGGACTCCCGCCATAGCCAGGACCAGCGTGCTCCAGATGTGGATTGGCGGCAACAGAATGCTCGCGCAGAGGATGGGCAGGATCATAAAAAACAGCCCGTTCGGCGTGACGGGCCTGGCGACAAACGAACCGATAATTCCAGCCAGCAAGACGAAGAGCAACAGATAGGCGCCCAGGTTGACTCGTCCCATGCGGGCCAGGATAATCACTCCGACCAGGAGGACCAGGGCACTCGCACTAATGAACAGTGCGGAGGGTTGACCGGCGATCATGCTGAGCGGAATAGCTGCCAGGGCCAGGGCAATAAGACCGATGCCGAGTATGATAAGGGTCTGGCCGCGCCGCTGTCGATCCTCGTTCGATGTGTTCACACGAATGATCCAGGACCCCAGACGCTGCATACGATGTTCCTTTTGCGAGTAGATGAGCTGCAAAGGGACGGCATCGAAACGTTCTCCGTGTCCATTATAGATGCCTAATGCAACCAGATGGCTCTCCTTCAGGTTGCGTGGTACACTGGGGTGAACGTGGATAAACCCGGATTCCCCACACCCCTGCCCGCCGGGCTAGCGTCCGACGCCCCCCGGTCCGGTTGGAGGAGGGCAGGGAAACCAGGTTGCCTTATGCCCCTTCCCGCAAGGGGATCAGGAGCGAGCAATCCTCACAGGAAAACCTCCTTCATCTTCAGACGTCTATGCCTCCCGCGTTTATTTACCCTGGCGCGATCCACATCCACACGACGTACTCTGACGGAACCGGCACGTTTCCGCAGGTCATCGCCGCCGCCCGTGACGCCGGTCTGCGCTGGATCATCGTCACCGACCACGATACGCTGGAAGGGCTGCCCTATGCCGGCTGGCACGACGGTCTGCTGGTCATCGTCGGGCACGAAATCACTCCGCCGCGCAATCACTTTCTGGCGCTCAACGTGCGTGAGGTGATCAGCAATGCCCTGCCGCCGCAGGCGTTCATTGACGCGGTGTACGCCCGGGGCGGGTTTGGCATTATCGCCCATCCCGACGAACGAATACGCAATGATTTCAAGGATTGTTACCGCTGGGACGACTGGACCATAGATGGCCCGACCGACCGCGCGGGCCGGCCTGTGGGTCTGGAACTGTGGAACCTGATGAGCGATTGGGGCGAGAACCTGACCCGGCGCAATCGCTACCCGCACTTCTTCGTGCCGGCGCTGGGTCTCAGCGGGCCGACGCCTGCCACCCTGGCCTGGTGGGACCGGCTGAACATGGTCGGGCGGCGCACCTTCGGCATCGGGGGCGTGGACGCGCATGCCTTCAAGCACCGCGCGCCCTGGGGCGTGATCGAGGTCTTTCCCTACCGCTGGCTGTTTGGCACGCTCACTAACTACCTGCTGCTGGAGCGGCCCCTGCACGACGACCCGGAGGTGGCGACGCAGCAGGTGTACGCGGCCCTGGGCGCGGGGCGAAGCTACTTTGTGAACCGGCTCGATGGGGCCGCGCCGTCAATTGTCTTCACGGCGCGCCGGGGTCACGAGGTCTACACCATTGGCGACACGGCTTCAATCGCCGGTGGCCCCCTGCTGATCGAGGCCGACGTAGGGCGTAACGCCTTCATCCGCCTTATCGCCGACGGCGAGGTGCTGACCAGCGGGGTGCGGCGCATCCGCCAGAGTGTGGACGCCGCCGCGGTGTATCGGCTGGAGGGGTACGTGGGCGGGAAATCGTGGTTGTTTACGAATCCGATCTATATTGAAGACTGATGAAAAGCGCAACCCACAGGGTTGCGCTCCGGGCAAAGCCCGCACGACGGAAAGGATGAGGGAGGCGCTGTTCTCCGACGTCCTCCCCCGCGCTTAAGCTGGTTAGCTGCTAAAAGTGAACACGATGAAAACCATCAGACCGAGCAGAATAAGGATGGCCAGACATCCCGAGCCGGCATCGTCCGACGGTTGGGTTGGCGAAACGTAGATCACCTCGCGCGGATAGGACGTCACATTCCGTATCAAGACGGCGACGATGAGCGCAGTGATGAGCGCGGTTCCTACGATTACAAATAGCAAGTCGGTAGGGCTATACATCTGGGCTCCTCCGGTGCGCTTCGCTCCACTGGCCGTGCAGCCGTAGTATAGAAGCCCCTACCCGACATAACCAGACCCAGTCTGCCGTTCTTCTCCCTCCAGAGATCCGCCACGGCAGCGCCTGCAAAGCGATATTTCCCTGGTGTGCATCCGACAATAACCCCCGCCATGCCGACGAACGCCGACAACGCGGATCAGGCGGACGACTCCGGCACATACAACGCCAGCAGGCGCAACCCCTCCAGACGCAGCACGTCCGGGTAGAGGGCCCGGTAGAGGCGACAGTTGGGTGAACGCGCGTCATAGCGCCCGGTCACGCGATAGGTCGTCACGGCGCAGCCGCCAGCGCACCAGTAGCGCCACTCGCAGTTGCGGCAACCCTCCTTCGCTTCAACCGCCAGGTTCTGGACCCCGGTGCGATCAGCCCGGATGAGCGCGAGGGGATCATCCGCGGCTACGGTGGTGATCGGTTCGTTGATGACCATCTGGCATTTGGCGACGTTGCCGCGGTGGTCAAAGACCAGGTAGTGCTCTCCGACGCTGCAGGCATGGCGATGACCGGCTCCGAGGTGGGCGCGGTCGAGCAGCGCGCCGAGCAGACTGTAGCGCAGCGGTCGCCCGGCAATAACGGCGTATGCCGCCCGAAGTCCCTCGATGATGCGCTCCTCAGCCGCGGTAATCGCCGGGGCGGCAGCGGTGACGGGCCGGGCGAAGTTCAGGGTGAAGTACACGCCCATGTCGAGCAATTCACCGAGAAGCGCGGGCAGGCCGGTGACGCTCTGGGGGGTGACAGTAATCGAAACCGTTGGCTGGAGATCGCAGGCCAGGGCGCGGCGCAGGCCGTTCAGCGCGGCGAGGGCCGAGGCGCCACCGCGCGTGGTGGGGCGCTGCGCGTCGTGCTCGGCGCCAAGCCCATCAAGGGACACCATCAGGCCGATCCCCAGTTCGGCGATCAGCGCCAGACGTTGAGGGGTGAGTGTTGTCCCGTTGCTCAGGATACGACCGCGAACCTCCAGGCCGTGTTCTGCGCCCCGCGAGGCGGCGTAGCGATGGAGTTCGGCGACCCGCTCCAGGTGCAGGGGCGCCTCGCCCCCTGCGTACTTGAACTCGACCCGCTGGTAGCCCGCGGCGAGGGCGGAACGAAACGTCGCGTCAATGGCCGCGCGGCCGGTCGCCGATGACATGCGCTCGCCGCTCTTGTGCAGGTAACAGTACGTGCAACGCAGATTACAGGCATTGGTCACATGCAGCCAGGCCAGCAGCCGGTCAGGCCGAAGCGGCGCGCGGGGCGGTTCGCCAGGAGCGATCAGCAGACCGAGGTGATGGGCGGTTGCCAGAATGTTCCCCGCCCTGGCGTCGGGCGGGCGGGCGGGCGGTGGCGTATAGAGCAGGTCCCAGGTGGCCTGATCGAGCACCGCCACCCGGCTGAAGGACGGCACAAAGGCTACCCAGGCCCGGTCCGAGAGGGGCAGGCGTCGCAGGTCGGGGTGCGGGTAGAGCGGCGCGGCGGGCGGGGGCGGAGTGGCAGGCGGCGGCAGCGCGACAGGACAGGCGCAGTCGCAGTCGGTGACGGCTTCGCTCTTGTCCGGGTCGTCGCCGTGATCGAAGAGGAGACTGAACTCGCTTGCAGATGGCATGCCGGAAGCGCACCGTTACTATCCCAACCTGGACAGTTGGATCTCGACCTCGTTTTGCAAAAACCGGCATTCTTCGTTCCAGAACCCCGGCCACTGTTGTGTGTACTGATGGAGCGTATCCGGATCGAGCGGCCCGGCCATCAGCGCTGGCGGCGTGGCCGGGAGGTCCCGGTCGGCATGGTCGAGGACGTGTTGCGCGGCGAACAGGAAATCGCGCGGATAGGCGTTCAGGTCGCCCCGGATGATCTCCCAGAACCGCAGATAGGTGCGATCATTGCGCGCGTAGATGCGGCAATGGACCAGGGCGATCAGGAGGTGGTGCAGGAAGACCCGAGATTGGTTTTCCTCGGCCCGGTGCCAGGCGCGCTCGAAGGCGATCGTCGCACTCATAAGGAGCGCGCGGCGAGGGAGGCGATGGCGCCGGATAAGGTCTTCCGCTTCATCGAGGACGCGTAGCGCTTCGGCGCGCTCGTGCTTCAGGCGCAGGAGAAAGGCGCGTTCAACAGTGATCTCCACGGCGGGCAGGGTGATGTGCCCGGTAAGCGGTGTTTCGCTCACTGCCTCGTTAGCCAGGTCAAGCGTGTGTTGGGCGCGATCAAACAACTCGTTCATTCGCACACGGTCAGGATTGGCTTTGCGGCTCTCATTGTGGGCCAGGGTACGCAAATAGCGCGCGTAGTCGAGGAGCACATCACACAGGCTCGTTCGTTCGTTGGCGCTATGGAAGAACTCGGCCGCGGCGCGGAAGTACTCCTCAGCCGACAGATCGACCGGGTAGGGCGGATGTTTCAACAGTTCGTGCGAGGCGATGCCTAGCTGGTAATTCACCTGTGCCAGCACCCGCTCATTCCCGGTGCTGGCGGCCAGCGTGCGAGCGCGTTTGGCGAAAGCCTCGGCGGCTTCAGGCCGGTTGCGCTGGATTTCGAGGATTGAACTGACGTTGAAAATGAGCGCCTGGCGCACCGGCGAAATCTGGCCGTGGCGGATGGCCGTCCTCAGCTCGATGAGCAGTCGCTCGGCCTCGTCAAAGTCGCCCAGGTGCGCCAGGACAAACACCTGATTAATGCGGATCTGCGCCATCTCATCGCCAACGGGCAGGTAGAGCGCGAGCCGGGAGGTTGCGCTCTCATGCTGGATATCCTGAAAGTGTTGATAGGCCTCCTGATACTCGGCGTAGGCCCGTTCATATTCCTGCACGGTGCGATACATGTAGCCAAGCAGCGTCCGGGTGCGTCCCAGGAGATAGTTGATATACGCGCGAAAGAAACGCTGGCGCGGCAACAGGGCGGGTTCCTCCGGCACCCGTTGCGCGATCGCCAGGGCCTCGCGGAAGTGGTCCTCGGCCCCGGTGTAGAGCACCTCCTGATTGTGATAGAGCGTCAGGGCGTGAGCAAGGGTTTGTTTGAGATCGTAGTGAAAGTAGGCGTCGTCGCTGTACTGGGGCAGGAAATCCACGAGCGCCTGGCGGCCCAGCGCGACGGCCTGGCGGTTCTCGTTGCGGGCCAGGTTGTAGCGCAACAGCCAGAGGAGATCGTCGGCGACCAGATGCTTCAGGTTCAAGTGGGAGGCTGGCGCGTCGGTCAGTTGGTCGCGCCGCGGCTGATAGCTGCGCCCTTCGTTTTCAGAATCGGTGGCCTGCAGGTTGATCCAGCGCCAGAACTCATCGCGGAGCAGGAGGGGCAGTTCGTACTCGCGGTTGTTGAAGAGGCGGAGCTGGGCGAGCAGGTACTCCGCATAGCCGGTGGAAACGTCGAGTTCGAGTTCATAGAAAAGCCGATTGCTGATAGCCACCAGCAATGCAGCGCGTTCCGCCGGTTCGACGGCGCGAACGCGCAGGCGGTTTTCATGTTCGGCGACCGCCAGGTCACGGAGGTAGCGGAGCGTCTCGCCGCGCAGGTCCATCCGGTCGGCAATCTGCCACTCGTCAATCATGCGATGGACTTCGTCGTGGAGGTACAACAACCCGCTCTGGGGGCGTTCCTTCACCAGGGCCACCTCGCCCAGATGGGCGATCAGATCGGCGTACTGGCGGCGTTCCTCGCTGGTAAAGCTCTCGTGTGGGGCTGGCAGATCCTGCTCGGCAAGAAAGGCGTTGAGTTGCTCGCGGGTCAGGCCGCGGCGGGCATAGGCCAGGACGTAGAGGCAGTAGGCCAGGACCTTGATGGGAAAGCTGGCCCAGGGCATAACGGGGTTGAGCACCTGCGTGATCAGGTGGCGTTCGAAGTCGCTCCGACTGCCGGCGGTGAACGAAGGCTGCCGGTCGGTCATGCGCAGCCAGACATAGCTGGCGACCAGCAGCGGCGCGCCGCCACTGATGCGGTACGCCTGGTCAACCTGGTCGGGCGTGAAGTCGCTTGACGCGTCCCGGAGGTACTCGGCAATCTCCTCGCGATTGAGAGGGTGCAGGGCCGACTGGTGCATCGTCACCCGCGGCAGGTCGGCGCAGCGTCCCAGGAGGGTGGCATCAGGCCGGGCGGCAGGCGTCGGACGCCCGCAGATCAGCACCAGCACGCGCCGCAGCCGGGGAATGACAGCGCTGAACCAGTCGAAGAAGAGATCGAGGGCCGAGGGCAAGCGCAGCTCGATGCCAGCGGCGCGCCGGGTGCTGGCGAGCAGTTCTTGCAGTTCGGGTTCGGGCGGCTCGCCGGTGAGCGACTCGGCCGTATCGAAGCGCAAAATCACCGGGCGTTGCAGGGCGATCTGGTTGAGCGCCTCGGCGAAAGCCGCGCGCACCTCGGCCCAGCGGGACTCATAGGCCGCCCCGGCCAGCCGATCGCGATCGCGTTCCAGTTGCTTGCGCAGCGCGTAGTAAGTGACGAATGCCGCTTGCAGCGCATCAGGCGCCAGGCGATGCGGTTGTTCCTGATTGTCCGACAGGCCCTCGATGATCGTCTGCTCCAGAAACGGGCCGTTGCGGTTCTGCGTATCCGCCAGGTCAACGATCCGGGCGATGAAGGCCGGTTGCGGTTCAACCAGCGACGGTATCTGGCGCAGAAAGAACGTCTTGCCCTGACCGCCCCCGCCCTCGACGTAGAGCATGTGGCAATGGTCCGTGTCCGTGCCGGCCCGTTCGAGAGCGGCGTGCAGGGCCTCAATCGTCGGTTGCTGACCAATATAGCGTTCAGCAATCGGGATCGGTATCGCCACCTTCGGTCTCCTTATCCCTCCAGGTTGTTAGCACCTGCTTGAGCCAGGGTTCCACCACAAAGGCCCTGGCCGGCTCATCGTGGATGACGACATAGCTGGTCGTCAGGCGCTCCAGGCGTTCCATGGCTTCGGATAGCGTAACGACTCTGGAGGAGCGGTTATCGCGTTGCTTGCCGATAGCCTCACGAACCTCGGCGACGCCAAAGGACGGCAAAGCCGCCAGGTCGCGCAGGAGGGCAATATCCTCATCACCAAGCGGCGTCTCACCGCCCCTGATCCGTTGCCGGCGCAGGTGGTCAAGGATCTGCGGATAGAGTTCGGCCCGGCGCTCGCGCTGATCGGGCACGAAGCGAATAATCGCGGCGGCCCGCTGCTGGCAATCGCGAGCGGCGAGCAGCGCCTGCAGGGAAGCGTCCTCGTAGAGCAGTTGCGCCCTTCGCGAGGACCCCACGCGCCACCAGAGCCAGCGAAACTGTTCGGCCCACCGCGCGCAGGCGGAAGGACCGGGGGGCAGGGCGCTGAGACTGTGGAACATCCACTCGTTGATTAAGAAACCATACCGCTGGGGGTTTGTCTCAAGTTGTTGCGCGTACCAGTCGGCGAACCGGTCATGGAGCTCGGTCCGCACCCGGGCATCCAGTTCACGCTCGGCCAGATCGGTCAGCGCCGGGACCAGTTCAGCGCGCCAGAGATAGCGCAGCGGCGCGCTGCCGTGCTCCGCCACCAGATCGGCGGCCAGGTAATCGCCCAGCGCGGCGTGCAGATCGGCCAGACGGAAGGGCGGAATGGCCAGGCCGGGCACCTGCTGTATAGCGGTGGCCAGAGCCCCCAGATCCAGGCTGCGCAGCAGCCCGGCCACGGGGAGCAATTGTCGCGATGCCGGGGCGAGCCGCTCCACCAGGTCGCCCGGATCGGTAACCGGTGGTGGTGAAACGTCGGTGATGGCCGGGCGGATGTCAGTTGCCGCGCCTGAGGCCGCAAGTTCCTGTCGGGTCTGGCGGAAACGATGCTCCGCGAGGTAGGGGTGTCCCTGGGTAAGCATATACACCTCGCCCGCGAGGGGGTCAAGTTCATAGTGCCGGGCCATCTCACGTATCTCACGCGGGTTCAGCCCGGGCAAGGGCTGTTCGTGCACCACCCGAGCCAGTTCAAAATAACGCCAGACGAGCTGGCCCTGTCCGGTAGTGAAGCACAGCACCCTGCCGGTGAGGTACAGAGGGCGCAAGAGGTGGGTTTGCAGGGCCTCCCAGAGGGCCTGAGCGTCAACGCCGATACGTTGCTCCAACTGGTCGAGACCGTCGAGGAACACCACCAGCCGGTCGCGGTACTGTGGCGCGGCTTCATCGTCGGGCAGGATCGCTGCAACCTGAAGATTGCCGGCGATCGCCCCGAGTTGTTCGCTATGCGCGCCATTAAGGCCAAAGCGTCGCAACAGGTTGTCACAGAGTTCGTTCAGGGCCATCGAGCGGGTCATCAACGGCGCCAGCGGCGGTCCCGGCTGGTAGACCAGCGTCCACGACAGCCAGTCGGGCGGAGTGGTGAGGGGAGGCTGTTCGTCCGCCGGAGCGAAGCTGATCCAGCACGTGGCGCTGAGCCGCCCCTCGCGCAGCGCAAGGAACAGCATCCAGATCAGCCAGGTTTTCCCCATGCCGGTAAGCGCATAGATGTGAAAAAAGTAATCTTTATTACGATTTTGTAAGAAACTGCGAATGGAGCGAAAGTACTCATAGAGCAGGGGTCTTCGTCCAAAAAAGGCTTTTGAAACGTTTGTTTCTATTGCTTCCAAGGATACAACTCCAATGGATTCCGGATTGTAAGCCACCATACCATGCTAAGCGCAAAACGGCATGACCCGGTCTTCACCCAGTCTTCCGAATGGTACACCCCTTTCGGCGGATGGGAAGAGGAGAGCGTCCTGACGGAAACCTGACAGGAAGCCGACAATTCTCGGACAGGTGTACGTCTTATATGGCGACGACCTGGCTGGCCCGGGGTCTGATTGCGCCGCGAAAGCAGCGCGTGCGGCGGTTACTGGTCGGGATCGTAATTCACGAGGCGATATCCGCTCTGTCGTACATAATCAATATATTTGCACTGCTCTTCTGTCAAGTTCCGGGGTGGAGCAAGTTTGGGGCGCAGCCGTTTGATGGTTTTTTCCAGCGCCTCTATGTCGTTTGGCTCGCTCTTGCCATAAATCGCATTCGTCAGATCACGTTTGGAAATCAGTTTGCCGCGCTGGCGCCAGAGTTCGGTGAGCACCTTCCGCTCCATCTCGGTCAACTGCACCGTCTCGGCGCGTTGTCCATCGAAGCAGACAAAGCCCTCGGCGTCGAGGGAGAGCAGGGGGACAGGGAGGGGAATGACCCTGTTGAGCAGGGTGCGAGGGATCCTGGCTTCCGGGTTGTCAATCTGTGTGCAATGTTGCTCGACCAGTTCGCGGGCGAGCTGGATCATACGACGGGGGGAACCCGCGGCGGCTTGCACCAGCCGCTCGTCGGCATTGCTGCCGGATTCACAGAGATCCTGAAAGCGATTGACGCGCGCCGCGCGGGTGACCCGGCCCGCGGGCTGGCTGTAGGCTTGCAGGCGCCGGGCCAGCATGGCCAGCAGGTCGTGGTCACGCCAGCGCAACAGATAACTGGGCGGGCGTTCGCCGACCCGCCCGACGCGGCGCTCAGCGAACAGGGACTGGAGCGCGTCGGGAAGGAAGAACTTGAAGGCGTAGCCTGGGTGCTCAAGCACGGGCAGATCGCTGATCAGCGGCTGCAGGCGGGCCAGCACCATCGCCGGATTGTGCACCGTCCATTGATCCTCATCGGTACGGTCCAGGAGAATGTACAGGCTGACGAAGCCGCCTATGCGCGCGAGTTCGAGGAGTTCGCTCTGCAGGTCGCTATCGCTGAGGCCCTCATAGTGCCGGGCGAACTGCTCAACCAGGGCATGGGCGTCGCCGCCTGCGGCAGGCAGGCGAAACGTGCGGGCCAGCTCGGCCACGGTTTCCGGGCCCAGGGCTGGCTCGGGCAGACGCAGGCGGTACGAGGGCGGAGCGGCCCAGTACCGGAGAGCGTGCAGGCGCAGCAGGGCGTGGGGTTGCTCGTGGAAGCGCCGATGGAACTCCGGGTTGCGCTGGCAGTGTTCCCAGAGCTGCCGGCAGGCCTGGTCGGCGACATAACGGAGGTAATCGCGGGCGGTCAGGGTGGTCAGATCGGCCGGCAACCATTTATAGTCGGTGATCTGCACAACCAGAGCCGGCGGCTGCGCCTCCAGGCCGCAGAGGCGCGCAATCTGCAAGCGCTGGCTGGTCTTGCCGTACCCGCGGGGCGCAAACAGCACCGCGCTGGCCGGCTGGCGCGGATCGCCCCGCAGGGCCTCGAACCACTCCGGCTCGACGAAGTAACTGGCAAGCAGTTCTTCGCGATCGGCCTCGTAATACTCGAACGGATTGCGTTCAAACCCCTGAACTTCCAGCCAGCGTCGGATCTGCACAGGCATATGCCGTCTCCCCGTGCGTGTCCTCTCCACGCAAGCATCGGCGTGGCGGTAATGGTTGAGCCAGGAGGAGGCCAGTATCGGCGGGCCTCAGGGGTCCTTGCTCTATTGATGCTCGGAGGATCGCTCGAAAACGGTCCGCAGTGATCGCAATGCGTTGAAAAACGCGCCGATCTGGGTATGGTTCTTCGGATCGCGGCGATGCACGGCGTCCAGGCTCTCTTCCATCAGCGGCCCGAAAGCGCCGCGCGATGCCGTTCCCCGCAACCAGCATTCGAGATAGTTGAGGAGCTTCCGATCGCACGCCGTGTATGGCGTGTCGCTGCGGGCAAGGTCGGCGACGTAGTCGGCCAGTGATGCCTCAAGACCGTACCGTGCCGCGCTTTCCAGCAGGATCAGCCACCAGCGATAGAGCGCGTTGTCCCGGTCGGCGGTCTCGTCAAAGTTGTAATCGGCAATTTCGTAGCGCGAAGGCGTCTCAAAGAGCGAGCGTTTGAGGATCAAGCGGAGCAGGTCCTCGGGAAGAACGTTGTGCTGTTTGCGCAACGTTTCCCGCGCCACCCGCTCGTACCATCTCTTGAACCAGGCGCGAATCTCGGCGCGGATGGGGGCGGTCCCTTCATCGCCGGCCCAGTGCCTGACCAGCGTGCTATCGAGGCGCGCCTGGTAGCGCTGGCCATCGTAAGCCGCCAGTTCTTCTTCCTTCAGATGTTGTAGCGCCTTCGCGACATCGGTGTCTTCACCCAGGGTTTGCATCTCGCAGTAGGCCCGCAGTGTCGTCTCGTGCAGCGCCTGGTCTGCGATGAGCAGCACGGCCAGCAGGCGGTATGCCAGTTGCCCCTTGCGCTGAATGAACCATTCAGTAAAGGCATCCGCGCTATGGAGGTAGGGCCGCGGTTGAGTAAAGAGGCGCGGAATACTGATGGTCTCATCCGCCTCGAGCTTGAGGACATTCATGTACAGTTGCCGGCCAAACTCCGGGTTCCGCGTGGTAACGATAAAGCGCACCTGCGTCTCCCCGCACTCGTTCAGCGGCAGCAGGCTGAGACCGGGGAAGGGTTTGCGACCGTCCTGGCTTTGCGGCTCGCCAGGCCAGTCAATATCGTCAATCAGCACCCAGAACGGCTTTCGGCGATGGGCCTTCAGCGCCGCGACATAGCGCCTGTGCAGATCCTCGGAGTCTGGATGGTCGGACATTGCCCGTTTGAGGCTTTGCCCGTCCCAATGGGCATGCAGGCCGCGGGCCTGACGGAGGCGGGTGATGATCACGTTTTTCAGCAGAGCCAGGCGATCAACGCCGCCTGGCTGTCCATCACCGGGAGCCGAGAGGAGCAGGTGGCCCTTCCGCTCCGCGCGCAGCCTTGCGGCAATCTGGTGCAGCAGGGTGGTGCGCGAGGTTTGCGGCGTCGGTCCGTGCACGTTGACCACCCGGTAGCGACTATGTTCAAGCCGCTCGAAGATGGTCTTGATGTGTTCCTGCTGTTCCCTGTTTGGCGGGTAGTACTGCCCCGGCGGTTGCAGGCGTCGCTGCCAGGCCGTATGGTTCACCAGGGCGCGATCCCAGCAGGGATGGCGCAGGTACAGGGCGGGGATCCACCAGGCGTGCCTGTCGGCGGACCAGTGACCCTGTTGATGGAGGGCATGTTGCCAGAGCGCCCGGCGCATCTGGTGCGCCGCCTGCAACAGGGTCGCGCCGCGGGCCAGGGCCGCGTACCAGGCTTCGCCGGCAACGCCTGCTGCGGCAGCGCTGATCGCGATGGTCATCATCAGCATGGCCGGCACGCTGCCGCTGAAAGTGTTGATGATGCTCCAGCGTTCGCTGGTGAGCGGCTGCTCGCTCTGATCGCCCGGCGTCCCCGAGTGGCAGGCAAAGCAACAGAAGAGCCAGATCGGGCAATCGTGAGTCTGCGTGGCCAGCTCGAGCGCGCCCAGCAAGGCGTCATCAATCTGGAGCGCGTTGATGAGGCGCCCGGGATCGAGGGGCCAGAAGGCGCCGTGGCCGAAGTAGTGCAGCGCTGCCGGCGCGTGCCGCTCGAATATCGTGCGCAGATGGGCCCTTCTGACGCCGGGGCGCGGTTTGGGGCAGTCGCACCAGACCAGTTCCTGGCGATGCCGCCGGGGCGCATAGGGGCGCGCGCGGCGCTCGGCGGCGCGGATTTCAGGCGTTATCGCCTTGTGCGGCAGCAGGGCCAGCATCGGCGCCGGCTGCTCCAGGTTCAACTCCTCCGGTGGCTGGTACGGGTCCGCCGCGATAGTGCGAACGATAACGATGGGGCGCTCGATCTGCAGCGGTGCGGGGCGCTCCGGTTCGGTCAGCGCTTCCCAGGGCAGCAGGAGCAGGGGATTGTACCAGTCGTTGCGAGCCCCGAGCAGGGAGAGATTGATCATCAGACATCCAGGCCTGGTCTCTGCGGGGAGCGGAGCGGGAGGATGATCGTCAAGAAAGGCCTGGATGAGCCGTTGCGCGGACAATCGCCCTTCGGGAGAACGTATCGCAGCCAGACGCCGGAACAGATTAACACCTACGAAGCGCGCCGGTTCGCGCAACGCCCCGGTAGGTCGCGAGAAATCGCTGCATATCACCCCATCGGTCAGTCCAAGCGTATGGAGCGCCTGCCAGTGCTCCGTCTTCTGGGCCAGCATCCAGTAGGTGCGTCCGGCCTGGGTGTCATCGAAAAGATCCGCCAGCAACCTGACGGCGCGGGGCGTAGGCAAACGGCAGCATCCGCTGCTCTCTGCCGTGAGGGTGATCCGTCGCCCGTCCGGGGTCGTTTGTTCCCAGCGGATCAACAGCGGCAGGTCAGCTTCGAAAGCATCAACTGGAACGTCAACACATTCTGGTAAAAAGATAATTGAAAGGATGTCCACCGAAACGACCGACCGTACCTGTGCCTGCGCTTGTTGGTATGCAGTGATAGCTATCAGTGTAGAGGGTAGCAGGCGTGATGTCAATACGGGGTCTTATCGAGGAGCGATAAAACTCACGCTCGTCCTATGCAGGACGTTAGCCTATGGCTTATTAAGTCTGTGAACGAAGTTTTTAGCTGAACCTCCACCCCCTCCGGGGTTTAAAGGCGGACAGAACACCCATCCCTACCTGATCGGAGCCTCGTGAGCGTCCCTATATCGGGCGCAGCGGATCTCAGGGCAACCTGGTTTCCCCGACCCCTCTCCTATTCTTCCCCCCGCTCGTCACCGGCCTCCCCGCCGAAGGTGGCGATCAGGCCGGCGATGAACTGCTGCTGCTCGGCGGGCGCAAGGCGGGCCTCGGGATGCAGCGGCAGATAGAACCACGGCGGCATCTCCCCATTTTGCACCAGCTTCGCCGCCTCATCACCCTCATTATCAGGACGCCCCCACTCAGAGACGTTGAAGGCGGCGCGGCCCTCGCGCACATCGCGCGTGATCAGCCAGGAAGCCGGGGCGACGGCGCTATACCAGGGCCAGGCGGTCTGGTTGCTATGGCAGTTGCCGCAGGCGCGCAGAAAGGTGGCGCGCGTCTGGGGACTATCCCAGGCCGGTTCGGCGGTGACGGGGGGATTGGCGCGGTCGCGGCCGTAGGGCAGGAACTGGATGGCGACGAAGGCAACAAGCAGCGCTCCCAGAGTCCAGGCGCCGACGCGACGCGGGGACCAGCGGCGGGCGTTTGTTTCCGGAATTGTTTTGCCGGCCATGACGGATCCTTTCGCAAGCGTGACGAGCTATGCACCTGCCTGTAGCATAGCGCGGCTGGATTGGAAACGTCTTAGAGCGCTGATCGGCATGCTTGATCCTCTGAGAACCCTGAGCCGTGAGGCTCGCTGCGATCGTGCTGCCATCGTTGCGGGTCAATCGTTTCGAGAAAGGCTGTAGAAAGAGCGGGGCGTGTAACGGAATGCACCGCGGAGGGCGCGGAGAGCATGGAAGGGGGAGAGAGACGGCGTCGTGTCCGGGGGTGGGGGAATAGAATCAGCCCTGATCCGGAGCGCCGCGCGCTCCTGCCGTCGCGGGCGTCGCCAGCAGCTCCTCCCGGCATGCCCCTGCATAGGCAGGTCTGCGTCCGCCTATGCTCCCCTCGTCTTCGTTCCCGCTCCTCAGTCCTTCCCGCCGCATCCGGGAGCGCCACAGGCATGGGAGGCGGAGCCGATGAGGGAGACAAGAGGGAGAGGCGCTCAGGGATTGTTACCGAGGCCGATCACAATCGCGAAGACCAGATCGCCTTCCTCGAGTCGCTTGGAGATCACGATGTGATCGCCTGGCTCGCCATTTATCCAGTTCGCGTTCGAGAAACGAGTTGCCAGCGAGGGGCTGCGATACCGAATGTACCAGTCGTCCAAGGCTGGAGTAGGTTTCGATCAACGCGGCCTCGACCAACCGCGAAGCCAGGGTGTCAGCGCCATGGGCGACTGCCTGCGGCTGAGCAGCCTCAACGCGGACAGCGCGAGGAGGACCAGCGCGGTTGGCGCTTGCCACGAGCTTCGAAGCGTTGCCCCGCCTGGTCGTTGCCGCGCAGCCGCCCCTATGTTCGCCGCCCCAAAGGCGCCGTCGATGAAGCATGCCGAAGGGTCAATCACGCCGCGTTCCCGCAGGTCTTCGGCCAGAGCGGTCAGGATGCGCTCGAACGTTCCGTGCTCGAACCACGCCTGGAACTCCCTGGGCGGTGGATGGTTCGTCGCGCTTAGTATAGGCGCTCGAACGTTCCGTGCTCGAACCACGCCTGGAACCGTGGATGGCGCGTCTGGAAGGGAGGGTGGCGATCCGGGAGAGCGGGCCGCGGCGCAGCCGTTCGTTCGCACGATCCACAGGCTACCGTTGAGCACAGGCCGGTCATCCCGCTGCGGACGCCCTTTGCCATCCGTCCGTCGCGGCGGTCGCACCAGCAAGGGATCGATCACCGCCCATGGTTTCGTTCGTCCCATCCGTTGCCGCCTCCAAATGCTAGCGCATCAGGACGCAGTATGCCATTTTTGAGAACGCCTTTAGTGTCACGACGTGCCGAGGATGACCAGCCGGGACGCTCCGCCGGGTGAGCGGGTTCTAATCCCCTTGCGGGGATTGAGGTTGTTCGGAGGACGCCCAACGGAATGGGACTCGTCATCGAGTCTAGGTTCTAATCCCCTTGCGGGGATTGAGGTTGTTCGGAGGACATTTTTTCCGCGGCCCTGGGCAAAGCGAATGAGTTCTAATCCCCTTGCGGGGATTGAGGTGGTTCGGAGGAAGAACAACCTGGAATCCGACCATGCCGCTCAGCGCCTCGGAGATCCTTGCGGGGATTGAGGTGGTTCGGAGGAAGAACAACTCGCGTTTGCGTATAACACGCTGGAGTTCTAATCCCCTTGCGGGGATTGAGGTTGTTCGGACCGCCGTCAACGAGCCGGATGGTGCGGACGGGGAGACCGAGGTTTTAATCCCCTTGCGGGGATTGAGGTTGTTCGGACACGACGGCAGATGACCTGCTCGCGTCGATCTCGACGCTGATGTTTTAATCCCCTTGCGGGGATTGAGGTTGTTCGGACCCAGCGTGATGCTCCCGTCCGTTGGGATCGTCCAAGCGGGTTTTAATCCCCTTGCGGGGATTGAGGTTGTTCGGACGATGTAATCGCCGTGGAATGAAGTCAGGATCATATAGTTTTAATCCCCTTGCGGGGATTGAGGTTGTTCGGACGGGTCGTGCGGAATACGACGATCGCGGCGATTGTGGTCGTCCTGGACCGCCCTGGGAGATTGAGGTTGTTCGGACACGGCGCTCAGCACGCTCAAGCACACGAGCGCAGCGTCCTGGACCGCCGTGGGAGATTGAGGTTGTTCGGATGGGTCGTGAGGAATGCGACCTGGCCCGATAAGGGTGTAGGTTTTAGTCCCCCTATAGCACATTAACAATTGAAGTTTCAATCCGCCTTGCGGATTAGTGGCCTTTTCGACCGTGGTTGTGTAATGCCGCCAAAAACTCCGAGTACATGTTTCAATCCGCCTTGCGGATTAGTGGCCTTTTCGACGCCGGGCATGCCGGCGCAATCCGGGAGCGAGTGATGTTTCAATCCGCCTTGCGGATTAGTGGCCTTTTCGACCCATTCTGAGCCGCCTCTCCCCGCCTGCTGGTATCAGTTTC
Organism: Chloroflexaceae bacterium; assembly: GCA_025057155.1. Lineage (NCBI taxonomy): Bacteria > Bacillati > Chloroflexota > Chloroflexia > Chloroflexales > Chloroflexaceae > Chloroflexaceae bacterium. Next base: position 105,409 of record JANWYD010000006.1, on the reverse strand, counting down.
AATCCGCCTTGCGGATTAGTGGCCTTTTCGACGAAAGGCGCGTGCACGTTGTACGTGCACACGCCTCTCGTTTCAATCCGCCTTGCGGATTAGTGGCCTTTTCGACCGTCGGAATTGCCGCGGTGAGCCAGCACCTGGGCGTGTTTCAATCCGCCTTGCGGATTAGTGGCCTTTTCGACCGGCGGGGGTCAAAACGCCGTCCTTGACCAGGCCGGAGTTTCAATCCGCCTTGCGGATTAGTGGCCTTTTCGACCTTCCATGGTTATCGTTTCCTAATGATGTAGATGAGGTTTCAATCCGCCTTGCGGATTAGTGGCCTTTTCGACCGCGTAGGGATACGCTGAATTAATATCGTATTTATGGTTTCAATCCGCCTTGCGGATTAGTGGCCTTTTCGACTTGACCAATCAAAGGTCATATGGCGCATACGCACGCAGTTTCAATCCGCCTTGCGGATTAGTGGCCTTTTCGACCTGGGCCGGGCGTTCCTGATGCAGTTCTGGGCCTGGGTTTCAATCCGCCTTGCGGATTAGTGGCCTTTTCGACCTTCGTGCGCCTGGCTCGCACGAAGCTGCAAGACAGGTTTCAATCCGCCTTGCGGATTAGTGGCCTTTTCGACGGCGCTGAAAGCCAGCGTGCGCAAGGAAACGACCGTTTCAATCCGCCTTGCGGATTAGTGGCCTTTTCGACCATCCTGCGGGGGCTGCTGGGTAACTTATTCTGCGACGTTTCAATCCGCCTTGCGGATTAGTGGCCTTTTCGACCCAAACGCGCGGCCTGCCCGCCGTGTGCCCATGATACGTTTCAATCCGCCTTGCGGATTAGTGGCCTTTTCGACCTCCTGCGTCGTTGCTGCGTTGAGCTTTTTGATACGCGTTTCAATCCGCCTTGCGGATTAGTGGCCTTTTCGACGGCCGCACCGTGACACGCCACGCGGCGGATATCCTGTTTCAATCCGCCTTGCGGATTAGTGGCCTTTTCGACGCTCTCAGGCGATCGCGGACGCCTTTCGGACCTATGTTTCAATCCGCCTTGCGGATTAGTGGCCTTTTCGACCGAGTGTCACGGCGCGGGCCAGGTCGGAGTCGAACGTTTCAATCCGCCTTGCGGATTAGTGGCCTTTTCGACCCCGGCGGGTGCGCTTGCGCTTGAACGGACTTGTTGTAGTTTCAATCCGCCTTGCGGATTAGTGGCCTTTTCGACCGCGATGGCCGATTTTGAGCACGAGGCGGGACCGGGGGTTTCAATCCGCCTTGCGGATTAGTGGCCTTTTCGACCGGATGGTTTTCAATGTCTTCTTCCCCCTCATCGCCGAGTTTCAATCCGCCTTGCGGATTAGTGGCCTTTTCGACCGTCCAGTACCGCGGCCATTCGAGCCTGCTCAATAAGTTTCAATCCGCCTTGCGGATTAGTGGCCTTTTCGACCCTTCCAGGGGACGTTATCAGGACGCTTTAAAACCGCGTTTCAATCCGCCTTGCGGATTAGTGGCCTTTTCGACCAGGGAGATCTGCACGATTGGGCGCTGCAGGTGATAGTTTCAATCCGCCTTGCGGATTAGTGGCCTTTTCGACAAGGATGGCATGGTCTGCGTCGGGAACTATCGTTGTGTTTCAATCCGCCTTGCGGATTAGTGGCCTTTTCGACACCCGCCCCCCTCGGGCCGGCCCATGATGTTTTCATCGGTTTCAATCCGCCTTGCGGATTAGTGGCCTTTTCGACGCCAGAACACGTCATCACTTTGCTGTCCAGACACTGAGTTTCAATCCGCCTTGCGGATTAGTGGCCTTTTCGACCGTTATCTGGTGATGTGCTATCGGCAGATGAAACGAACGTTTCAATCCGCCTTGCGGATTAGTGGCCTTTTCGACCCGTGCTCACATTTCCGGCATCGTATCCTCAACCTCAGTTTCAATCCGCCTTGCGGATTAGTGGCCTTTTCGACCCCTATGACCACACCGCCCGACCGCCCATCCGATGAGTTTCAATCCGCCTTGCGGATTAGTGGCCTTTTCGACCGCACAATTTGGCAATATACGGACGCGAGACATTGGTTTCAATCCGCCTTGCGGATTAGTGGCCTTTTCGACCCGGATTTGCCACGTTCAACTACCGGGAGCGTGGGTTTCAATCCGCCTTGCGGATTAGTGGCCTTTTCGACCGTAACTCGCCTGTAACTCGCAACACTATTATGGCGGTTTCAATCCGCCTTGCGGATTAGTGGCCTTTTCGACATCATCAGCCTGTTGGCTCCCAACCGCCGGTACCAGAGTTTCAATCCGCCTTGCGGATTAGTGGCCTTTTCGACCTGTGCAGACACGCGCCGTCACCGCACTCGTACCGGTGGTTTCAATCCGCCTTGCGGATTAGTGGCCTTTTCGACTTGCCCTCGTACGGCGTGGACCGCGTTGTGTTGTCGTTTCAATCCGCCTTGCGGATTAGTGGCCTTTTCGACCCTCGGCGGGGAGCTTCCGCCTCTGCTGCCGCCTCCGTTTCAATCCGCCTTGCGGATTAGTGGCCTTTTCGACACAATCCGAACCCGAACCCGCCGCGGTTGCTCAAAAGTTTCAATCCGCCTTGCGGATTAGTGGCCTTTTCGACCCCTACACGCTCGTTACCGCTTCAGGACGCCAGGGAAGCGCGCTGTTGCGAGTAGCGCGCGCATGCAGGCACACTGTGCCGTGAATCGGCGACCGGATTCCCATTGTACCATGACTTCCGCCGCGCTGGAATGCCCAATCGTGTCATGCGAGCACCTCCCGCTCTGAGACCCCATGCTTCGCTACTCGAATCGCGCCTGGCGCGTGGCGATATGGCGGAGACGTACCATGTTTAAACTTACTGCAGAGCGCGCAGGGGACGCAGAGGATGTAGTGCGAACCTGTTCGGCCGCCGGGTCGGGGTCGAGGGCCTCTCGCTCCACGTACGAGGTCCGGGTCGTAGCGGGTGCGAACCTGTTCGGTAGCGGTCAACCCTGTCGGCAAAGATTTGATGGTCCCCTGATCGGGGCCGTGGCGTCCTTCAGAGAATGACCGTTACCGGATCGCGCGGTTTCGGCCCCCCTACGGTCAATACCTGCTCGCGGCACGCGCCACAGAGCGGGTAGAACCGCACGCTGTCACGCTCCTCCAGCAGGTGCCGTGCCAGTTTGGCCCGCAGCTCTACGAGTTGGCGCCGCGTGAGCCAGCATTCAAAGAGGGAGTACTGCGTCCAGGCGCCGTATCCGCAGAGCAGCCGGTGCACCTTTGTCCGTCGCCGATCGTCGGGAATGTCATAGGCGATGATGTAGAGCGTTGTGGTTGCTGAGGCTCCCATGATATGTATGTCGTTTCTTGTATATCGGATCTGAGCCCTGAGGCGAGTGGCGCCGCCAGAGATCCTCTAATGAGGTTTCCGCCACGTACCTGGCCGGGGAGCGCGCACAACCTCATAGGCCGGCGAGCAGGTTTTTCGGCGAGCAGGCCCTCTTCGCGACCCTCCGTGGTGTGGAAGCGCCTAGCGCACTTGTTGCGCGGATCGCGATCCGCGCTCCCGGTGACCGCTCTTCGCGACTGCACCGGTAGGTGTAGTAGGCGCACGCCCAGATGTCATCACGATCCGCGCTCCCGGTGACTGCTCTGCGCGACCCTCCGTGATGTGGAAGTGCCTGGCGCACGGTAAACGGAACGTAACATGCCAATGAAGCTGATCTGTCTGCAATAAAACTTAAGCTTGGAAGCGCCTAGCGCACGGTAAACGGAACGTAACGTTCAATTTCCCCCTGGGCGTATTTGGCGAACAGCCGGACCTGAAGTTCGATGCAGCGCCGGTAGCTGACCCGGTATCCAAACAGGGGATGTTGCACCTGTTCGTTGAGCCGGGCTTCGAATTTCTCCAGAAAGGTTCGCCGTGCGCCATCCCGTAACCGGTACGCGCCCAGTTCTTCTTCAAAGTCTCTGGGCGTCAACTGGCCGGTGTTGATCATGGTCATTACGACGGAGTCCACGATGATCGGGCGAAACATTTCGACAATGTCCAGGGCCAGCGCCGGTTTGCCGAAGCCCGGCTGGTGCAGCACGCCCAGGCCCGGATCGAGCCCGACGGCGTGGACCAGGGATACCGTCTGGTTGGTGAGCAGGGTGTAGCCGAAGGAGAGCACCGCATTCACCGGATCGGTGGGCGGGCGTTTGACCCGTCCGGTGAAGTTCCATTCGCCCTTGAGCAGCATGCCCAGCACGCTGTAGTAGGCAGCGCTCCCGCTGCCCTCCAGCCCCAACAGTGGCCCCAGACCGTGCATGCGGTCGCTCGTGTCGGCGGGCGGTTCCAGACGCTCGAGGTCACGCAGGTAGCGCCGGATGCTCTGGGCCGCTTCCTGCAGCGCGGCGTCATTGTCGCGCCCGCGGGCGTAGCGCAGCAGCAGCGTGCGCATGTTCTGCAGTTTGCCTCCAATGCAAGCGCGGGCCACGGCGAAACTGCGCGCCACGTCCCTTGCCAGGGCGTACTGCGCCAGGCGCACCCCGCTGTTTTTGCCCCAATCGGCCACCAGCGAGCCGTAGGAACGGCCCCAGGCGGTCAGGTAGTGGACCGGTATCCGGCGCTTGAGGAGTTCGTGCAGCGCCGGAGTGGTCAGGGTGATCTCGCCCAGCACCATGATCTGTTCGATCTTGTTGAGCGGAACCCGGATCGCGTCGCCGTTGCGTCCGCCCGCGGCCTGCACCCGCAGGGTCTCACCTTCGAGTTTGACGACGCTGTATTGTTCGGTGAGATACAGGGTTGCCATACAAACCTCCACGCCAGGTCCAGGGATGTCAATCATAGATGGTTGTCTCCGAGCATGGGCGAATGAGGCGAACTGAGAGCACTGACCGGAATGCTTGATCCACGCAAGCCACTGAGCCTTATGGCTTGCTGCGCTCGCACTGCCATCGTTGCGAGTCGATCGTTTCGAGAGACGCTACAGGCCCCGCCGGTGAGGGTCGGAGTACTGTCTGGTACACTATCAACCATCAGCCTGCAACCGCGCCAGTTAGTTGACGGATTTCGTCGGGCAGGCATAGAGGCTCGAGCGAGCAGGCCCGGCAGCGGGCGCGCTGGTCAATCGGCGGCGGCAGGGTCCCGGCTGCCGCCAGGCGGTGGGCCTCGCGCGCCAGATGCTCGACCTCGGCGCGTAGTTCCTGCGTGAAGCGCACTTCCTCCCGCCGCCGCGCCGCGAAGTAGAAGATGAAGCCCCGTTCGATCCGTGCGCCGGTGCGCTCCTCCAGGCAAAGGGCCTGGGCGCAGATCTGTGCGTGATCGTTCTGCCAGCGTCCCGGCCGGCCTTTCTTGAACTCCACCGGATAGCGTTCTCCGCCGCGCGCTTCGACAACGTCGCAGAAGCCGGCGATCCGCAGGTGGTTGCTCCAGACGTACACCCGCCGGTGTTGCACCGTGTCTTCCAGCCATGTCGTGCCGCCCAGATCGACGCCCTCGTGCCGCAGGTGGCCCTCAACCACGTGTTCGTTCAACAGCATTTCGGCCTGAATGAACTCGTAGGCGAAGCGCCGCGGGCAGTAGGCCAGGGCATTCAACATTGAGAGCGGAATGAATTCAGGCGGACCTATGTCAATGCTCATGGACCTGTCTCCTTATCGGGCAGGCGCCGGCACAGACCCATGCCCCGTGCAGTCTTGATCCCCACGCCGAGGAAGAGGGCCGCGTCGGCGAGCAGGGCCAGCAATCGCGCCTGCTCCGGGTTCACCGGTAGTTCGTAGGCCACCGTGCCGACAAAGCCTTTTTGCGGGCCTTTGCCCAGGTTGATCTCGCGCGACTCGGCGCGATAGCGCGAGACCAGGGTGTCGGCGGCGGCTGCCCGGACCAGATCGAGATCCAGGCGCGCCTGCGCCGGGGCCAGTTCGTTCCAGCGTCTGCCCAGGCTGAAAAAGATCAGCTCCGGCTCAGGCAGGATCGCCAGGCGCAGCTTGCCGTCGGGGCGCGCCGCCTGACCGATGGCGGTGGCGCTGGCGAACTCGAGCACGACGGTATGTGCCGCTTCGGCGCGGGCCGCCAGGGCGACGAAGCTGTCATAACCGGCCCAGGGGTGGCCCTGCGGCGGCGGGGTGCCGATCACATCGCCGAGGTGCAGCGCGCTCTGGCCGAGGCGCAGCGGGGCCGCGCCGGGCATCTGGCGGAGCAGGGCGTGCACGAAGGGCTGGAATAGATCGGCGCGCAGCAGGGAGACGCGTAGGTCCACCACGTCGCGGTTACGTTGGGGCAGGGCCGCGACGGTGTAGGGCTTGCCCGGGCCGTCGGCATGCAGCTCCTCGGCCACCTCGGGTGCCACCTGGCGCACCAGATCCAGAAAGAGCGCCTGCAGCCCGTGGCCCTGGGGGCGTGGCGGTGGCCCGCCCTCCAGCGGGTGCAACCGGAGAACAAAAGCGTACAGATCGGGAAAATCGCTCATATGCGCCTCCGTGGCAGGTGATTGCCTACCGCAAATAATTCAAGCCTGCTCGTTCCCTTGGGCCATAGTTTCACTTCCCTACCTTTACACTTCCACACCTCTACACCTCCACACCTCCACAGACCGGTGATGTGGAGGTGTGGAGCAGACTGTCAGGCTGATGTGCAACATAGCCTACGGAAACATGTACCGCATCCCCACCGGCAACCCCTGGTCACCGGGCAGGACGTAGTGCAGCCCGTGGCAGCGAGCATTGGCGACGAGGCTCGCCGGGGGCATCGAAATGATGTCGAAGGCTTGCAACACGTTCGCCGGCACGTCGAGGGGGTTGAGCGGGCAGGCGGCCACGTAGGCGCCCTCCCGCTCCTCCACCGGAGCCTCTTCAACCTCCACTAGCGCCTTGCTGTGCCATTTGCCCAGGCGCACCCAGCGCGGCAGGCGCAACGGCGCCTGGCTGATAACGTAACACACGAAGCGCGAGTCGGGGGCCAGTTCCTTGGCGCGGCCAAAGGAGGGCGTATTGCGCGTCGCCTGTTGCATCTCGACGTGCAAGATCTCCTCGCCATACTTGAAGGTAGCAAGCTGAAAACTGGTCCGTTCCGGTTGGGCCGCGGTTACGTATACGCCGGTGAGGCTGCCAAGGTCCTCCTTGTAACGCGGAACCTGCTCGCGGTTGAACCAGGGGGCCTGTGCCAGTCCCAGGGCGTAACTCAGGGCATAGTTGTGCAGGTACCGCCCCGTCTCGTAGAGCCGCCCCAGTTCGCGGGTGGCGAAGAAGAGCGGTTCGTGGAGCGTTAGACGACAGACGTACAGGTGCATGTGCGCGCTCCTCTTCCTGGCGCCGCCTTCGAGCCGGGCCGAAGCAGCGGCGCAGCCAGTGCTTCGGCCCCGGCGTCGGACGGGGTCCTAGCCTTTCTTGCTCTTATCCTTCTTCTGGATGTAGGCGGCAAAGTAGGCCGCGCTGTCGCGGGCCGCGGCCCGCAGCAGTTCGCGCATCCCTTCGTCGCTGCTAGTCCGCTGTCCAAAGTCGGCCAGAAACGACGCCAGATTATCGCCGTGCAGATGCTGGGCGATGACCACCCGATCCTCCTCCAGCAGGGAGCGGATCACCTCGCGCGAGGCGGCCAGGGCGTCGGGCACGGGGATGGGGCGAGCAGGATCGATGGCGCCCTGCCGGTGCAACAGGTCGTAAAGATGCTGAGTAAAGTGCAAGTTCGAGAAGATCTCGCCATCGGCCAGCACAATGCCCAGGACGTGATTGGTCATCGTGCCAGTGCGGGTGGTCTGCGCGCCGTAACGCCGGGTGCGCAGCACGTTGTTGAGGACGTACAAAAACAGAGGCGCGGTCAGGTCGCGCGTGGTAATCACGGACGGGAAGAGGGTCTGCGGGCGCACGTGATCCTGCTCGTTGATGCGGCTGGTCACCTCGCCCTTGCGGCTCATCGTCCCGCCTTCATAGGGCGCGTTCAGAGTAAACGCCTCGTGGCTGGCGTCGAAGGCGCTGAGGCTGTAGGCCGTGTCGCTGTAGACCTTCGACTTCTCGGAGCCAGCGTCGCCGATGGCGAAGCCGTAGCTGATGCAGTCGGGGCACTGCTTGCAGAAGTCCACGTTGTAGTCGCAGATCGGCAGGCCCTGACTGTCCACGGCGACGCCACGCTCGTCCGTCTTGCGATCCTTGCCCTCGGCGGCCTGCTCCGCGCTGATCAAGCCGTAGCGGCGCAGCAACTCCCGGCCCGCCAGCCGCTCCGGGGTGGTCTGCTTGCGTTTGAACATGGTGATGCGGGTCATGAGATCGGTCTCAACGACGCCGGCATGCATCCGGGCGGTGTTGAGTTCGCCGTCGGTCTGGAACAGGGCGTAGGAGTCGGTCTCGCGCAGCAGCACGATGTGGGCGTAGCGCCCGTTGGGGCGCGGCGGAACGCTATCGGGGAAGAACGTTGTGGCGAGCATGATTCGGTTTTCTCCTTCCAAAAAGCTGCAGTTAGCGTAACGGTTGGACAGTGCTCTGACAACCAGCCTCAGGCTTCGGCGGCGCCATTCTCGGTTTCGTCGGGTTGCTCGCCGCGCTCGCGCCATTCGCGGCGCTGCTCGGCTATGTAGATCGCTTCGCAGGCGTTTTTGAGCAGGTTGAGTTGGCGGCCGGCCAGCGCGGCGCGGTCACCGCCAAAGGCCTTGCGGTACACCTCCTCGACCATGTAGCGGCTGAACGCCTCCAGACTCGCGTCGCGCGTCTCGCGGTCAATCCACCTGGGGATGGCGCCATCGGCGCTTCCGCGGTCCACGTTGTCAAGAAACTTGCTGAGCCGTCCCTGAACCGCTTCGATCAGGGCTTCGTCGTCATCGAACAGGCGGGGATCGGCCTCCAGAATGACTGCGGCGGCTTCGCTCAGCGGCTTCAGAATGCTGTTGCTGTTGAGCCGCCCGGGTTTGTGGCGGTAGAACTGACGGTAGAGGGTGACCAGCTGGCGAGCGTGGGACATGGCTGTGTTCTCCGGATCGAGATACTGTTCGACGAGGTGGACGTAGCGCGCGGCCTGTTTCGCCGGGATGCCGTCGCCGCTCTCGCGGCGCAGCCCCTTCTTCAGGTAGTGAAAAGCGTAGAGGGGTGAGGTTTCCAGGTTGCGGGCCACCGCCGGGATCTCGTTCCAGCGGTAATCGAAGCCGCCCGCGCCGGCTCTGGCGTTGCCGTCGAGATGCACCAGGTAGCTCGCCACCAGCCGCTGGAGCGCGGGGAGGAGTTGATCCAGATTGAGGCGCGCCTGTTCGACAGTACGACCCACGTAGGCGTGCGCCCCGTCGAAGGCGACCGTTTCGGGCAGTTCCGTGGCCTCCTGGATGATAGGCAGCAGGCTCTCGCTGGCGACTACCTTCACGTCCAGAATGAACGGCAGCAGCAGGGCCAGGAAGGCGGGGTTGATCCAGGCCTCGGCGTCCTTCGGTTCGCGCGCGGCGGGGGGGATGCCGATGAAGCTGAAGGTGATCGGTTCGTTGCTCGGGAAGCGGAGCCGGAAGAGCCGGTCGCTGGCCGGCTCAGGCGGCGTGGAGTCCAGCAGCAGGGGTTCTATGCGCTGGAATGTCTCCGCGTCCAGATCAAGGATCTCGCCATTGTTGCCCAACGCCTTGCGCAACTCGGTGAAACTGACCCGCTTGAGCTGATCGTGTGCGGCGCGGAGCATCTTCAGGCTCTCGGGGGTGAAGAAATAGGTGGGGTAGAAGTAGAGATAGCGCAGCTTGCGCTTCTCAAAGTTGCCGCCGCTCTCCTGGCCGCGCTTCATCAGCAACTGGCGCAGCATCATCTCCGCGCCGCAGATCGCGCAGATGTGGCGCATGGCCTTGCTGCCGTGCAGCGGTTGCTTGTTGGTGTAGACCATCGGCGCGAACAGGCTGGCGGCTTCCTGTTGCTCACTGACGCGGTAGGGCGAGGAACACAGGCCGCACACTGTCGTCGCGCCGCGCCCGCCGGCCCGGGCCTTGCCGTAGCGCGCCAGTTCCGTCTGGAAGCGGGCGGACAGATCAGCGTGGGGCGTCGGCCTAAAGCGCAGGTGATCGGCCACATAACGCCGAATCTCTTCCCACTGCGGCGCGGCGGTTGGCGGCGTATCGGGCAGCCGCGCGGCGACCGACTCGGCCAGCGCGCGCAGGCGTTCGACCCACTGCTGCTCATCGAGACCGGGCGTCATTCTGCGGTACATCCCCGCCGCGTAGTACCAGCCATACGGAACGCCGCCGGTCTTGCCGCTGTTGATCTGCCTGACCAGGTCACGAAGATGGGAGAGACCCATGTGATCCAGCAGCACCTGTTCGGCATCGAGGGCGGGATCGGCGTCGGCAGCGATCTTCACCAGGAGGGCGCAGGTTTCGGCGATACGATCAACTTCGAGCGTGTCTGGCAGGTTCAGGTCGGTTCCGGCGGGCGCCAGGCCCTTGGCAGCGATGCGGGCGTAACGCTCGCCCGCCGAGGCCCTGCCGGTGATGCGCTGTTCGGCGAAGTCGGCGACCAGGCGGGCCAGGTCGCGCGGCGCGAGAAACATGGTGTAGTAGTCGGCGAGCTTGATCCCTTTCCCGTCGCGACGAAAACCGGTCAGGTTCTCGGCCAGTTGGCGCTGGCACAACTCGCGGATATGCGCGACCGTGGTCTCGGCCACGTCGGCCACCGCTGGCGCAGGGGGCGCGCCCCGGCGCTCCAGATAGACCGCGCCGGTGGGCGCGAAGAGCAGCGGTGCGCGCTGGTCTGGAACCGCGTAGGCGGCGATGGCGGCGTTGTTGATGATGCTGGTGATCACCCCGCGCACATCGGCGAGGTGATGGTAGGTCAGCGCGATGCCGACATGCGCATCGTCAAAGCTGGCCACCATGTCCCGGATGGCCCGATGGCTCGCCGCCTCGATTGGCGTGCGGCCCAGATAGGCCAGGTAGTCGGCGAAGGTTGCCAGATCGGTGGCGAGACTCAGGGTGCGCCCGCGCGCGCGCAGCCCCGGCAGGGCCGCCAGGTTGCGCATCACTCCCCATTGAAGCTGGGTGTTCGAGGCGATGTAGATCAGAGCGTGCAGATGCACGGCAAGCCCGCCGATGGGTTCCAGAAAGCGGTCAAGGCCCAGGTCAATGCACCAGCGGCTGATGATCCGCTCCACCTCGGGCAGATGGACCGCTACGTTGACCGTGTTGTATTCCAGTCCCAGGGCGTGTAGCTCTTTATTGACGCCTGGCAGCTTGAGCCAGTCGTGGAGGGTGTAGCCCGCGCAGAAGAGCCGGTACGTCTCGTCGTCAAACTCGTCCACGAAGCGTTGTACGCCCCAGCGTTTGAGGGTGCGCGCCACCCGCGCCACCGGCAGCAGGCCGTTGACGATGTGGGCGCGCATGCTCTGGTCGTCGCCGTAGCGTGCCACCTCCTCCGCAGGGGCGCCCGCTGCGCGCTTCCGCAGAGCAAAATCGCCGCCCTTGGCCGCCACGTGGGCGAGCCGGGCCGAGAGACGCGGGGCCACGTGGGTGGCGTAATCGGCCAGCACTGCGTCGTCTGGGTCGATCGCCCCACGCAGCAACCGCGCGAAGATCGGCTCCGGGGCCAGCGCCGGCTGCTCCGCCTCCGGCGCCGCTCGCGCTTCGGTCGCGGTAAGCTGCTCGCTCAACTCGGCGACCTCTTCCAGGTTTTCTTCGAAATCGTCGGTCGGTTCAGAGTCAGACAGCGACAGGTTCATCAATCACCTCCCGGTTCTGCGATGAGACTTCTCGTAACAGAAGTCGTTACCTCTTACTTTTTTGTCATTTGCCGCAGTTTCCGCTACAAGGAGGTTTGGAGGGGCTACATCCCTCCGGGTTTTCCCCTTCCCGGCGGGAAGGAAAGATCTTCGGGGGCCACAGACCCCCGCAACCCCCGCCAGGGGCAAAGTAACAAAGTGGCGTTACCCCTTCCAAAACCTTGTCTTAGCAAATGAACGGGGCCTCCCCGCCCTCCAGCGGGCGGTTGTGCAGGCGGCTATCCAGCAGCAGGGCCTCGCGTCCGAAGGCGACCGCGCCGCGCAACTCACCGCCCTCGCTATCCACACGGTAGGGCCACAGGCGCATACCCGGCGGCAGATACGCCTCGCGCCGCACCTGGAGCGGGTCCTTGCCCGGCACGATCAACGCCACATACTGGCGCCGGCTGATCTCGCAGTTGAGCTGGTTGAGAAAGTCATGCCCGTTACAGTCCACCCGTGTGCCCTTCGGCAGCACCACCGCCACCTGCTGGCGCTCCGGTCCCCAGCCGGCCACCTCGGGTGGAAGCAGGACCTGCACCCGTTCCGGCTGGGCGCGCAGGGCGCGCCAGCGGAAGAAGAAGTGTTGCCAGCCCCGCCGGTAGGGCGCGTCGGGTTTCTCCAGGCGCCGCACGGCCGCGCAGAACTCGTCCTGGCTCAGGAGTTCCAGATGGCCATTGGCCAGCAGCCAGAACAGGTCGTAGGTCACCACGTCGCCCTCATCCTCCTTGATCACGCCGCAATCAAAGGGGCTGCCGCCGCGGAAGGCCCGGGCCTCCTCGATAAGCGGCCCCTCGCCTTGATCGCGGCGCGCCTGCGCTTCGCGCAAGGCGTCCCCGATGCGGCTCTGCGTCAGCCTGCCATACTGCCGCAGCAGGTCTGGGGTAACCGAGGCGTAGGTGATTTTGAGCGGCTTGCTGGAGAGGATCTGGATCACGCGGGCGGGAACGAAGCGCCCCCAGCGGCGGGCGTAGGCCGAAAAACTAGCCGGCGGAGGGAACGCCGCCTGAATGGCGCGCGCCAGATCCGTGCGGGTGTAGGTGTCGCCATCGCGCAGTGGAGCGCCAGCCCCCGCTTCAGGGATGCTCAGCCGCTCGTAGACAAACGGCGGCACGAGCGCATAGGCAGCGAAGGCCTCAAACTGCCGTTCGGCGCCATCGCGATCAATGAAGCTGGTATGGCGTCCCAGGCGACCGAGACGCTGCAAGAATGCCCCGGCGTTAAGCGCCTCGAAGACCAGGAAATTGATGCGGAAATCCACCCCCACATCCACCGTCGAGGTGCCGATCAGCAGATCGGCCTGGTAGGAAGCCTGGCGCATCCGGTAGCCGGTGATGCCCGTGTTGCACTCCACGCTCAGGCCCGCGCGCGCGAAGAGCGGGCGCAGGCGTTCGGTCAGGCGCAGGGCCGTCGCTACCGAGTTGACGATCAGCGCCCCCTTCGCCGCCGGACGCTGCTGGCGGAACCAGTCGAGGATGATCCGCTCGCCATCGGCGGCGATCCACGTTTCGGCATTCTGGGCCGCGAAGTGAAGCGTACTGGCCTGCAGAATCGGGCGCCATCCCGCGCCGGGGTCGGCCCCTTGGTGGTACCAGCCTTCGCACTGGGGGTCGATCAGCCTGATCCGGTCGTGGAGGCCTGCCCGCTCGAGAAGCTGGATAGCCTCGTTGCTGGGCGTTGCCGAGAGAAACAGGGTTTTGAGCCTCGGCTGCTGCGTGCGCAGGAACAGCAGCCCGGTGAGCGCGGCAATCACCTGGGGCGTCTCGAAGATGTGAAACTCGTCGAAGGTCAACTGCTCGAACAGCAGCGGCAACTGACCGGTCACGTGGTCGGGACTCCGTCCGGGCCGCTGGTAGTGAAACTGCATGATGGCGTGGAAGATATCGGGATTGGAGAGAGTAAGGCGATGATCCTTCAAGACTTTGACAAGGGCATCGGGCCGCTGGAGCGCCTCGACCTCCGCCGTCAGCGCGTCGATCCGCGCGCCGTAGAGCGTGCCCGCCCATGCCTCGGCGCGTCCCCAGGTAGGCAGGGTCAGCCTGGCGCTGCGAAACTGATCCTGGATCAGTTCATTGGTGGGGAAGAGCGCCAGCGTTCCATTGTGGCGCGAGTCGGTGAGCAGCGGCAACAGCCCGGCCAGACTCTTGCCATCGCCAGTCATGGCGGTATTGAACACCACGTCAATGTTGTCGTCGCGGAGAGCCTGATAGGTGGCCAGTTGGTGCTGGGAGAGACGCCAGCCTTCGGGCAGGCGCGCTGCCAGCTTTGCTTCGGCAGCCACGGCCGCCGGGTCAGCCAGGCGGGAGTAGACGGGGAGGGTGTGAAGGTGCATTGGTTATTACCTGATGTGGGAGGTTGAGAAAACGCTTATGCATTCTGTCATTACATAACGCAGCCGCGCGGGATCCCGTCGTAAACGTAGCCGGTTCGGGGGTAAGCAGAAACCTGGTTTCCCCGCACTTTTCCCCATCTCCACCTCCGTACCTGCATTCGTTGTGCGTAGCCGGTTCCGGCACACAGCATACCCGGTCGCCGTTACCGTCACCTTTCATGCGCCCGCGCTGCGCGACGCGGAGAGGGTATTCCTGGTCATCGGGCAGGAACAAGCGGAGTTCCCCTGCTTCCCCTATGATGCCACAGGCACGGTTCGCAAATGCGCCCATGAGGGCCGTCGCCATATGTGCCTGGATGAGGGGAAAGCCGGTTTTCCCGGCTCTGGTTGAGGTTTACCGCAGAGTACGCGGAGGATCGCGGGGGATTGGCCTTGTACGAGCCGCTGCGCCCTCTGCAGCGAATAGATCGGGGGAGAACCACAACAACAGCGCCCCTCATCGTGAGGGGCGCTGCGACGGTACGACCCTGGTTGCCGTTTCTTCCTACCCCGCCGCCTCCGCTTCGATCAACGCTTCCGCTCAGGCCGCCACCCGGCGCGCCAGGGTCAGGGCCTGTTGATACTCCGCTTCGGTGACCGGCTCCCCGAAGCCCGGATAGCGTGACTCCCAGGCGAATCGCGTCAGGTCGGCGGCGTCCCAGATCGATTCAGGAATAACCATTCCGTTGCGCTCAAGGCCGTACAGTAGATCGTCAAGATCGTGCGTGTAGCGGAAGGTCTGGCTGCGCGCCCGACACACCGCCTTGATGGCTTTCTCGGCAGCCTGTTGCGCGTGAAAACAGAGTTGTTCGTAGACGGCCCCTTCGGGCAGCGGCGCCTGCGCCATCGCCAGGTCGCGCCGGGCATAGACCAGCCATTGGCCTGCTGAACCGGGAACGGAGCGCTCAGATGGCACGGTAGATCTCCTTTCCCTCGGTCAGGGCAGGGTAGATCACCAGTGACGGCTCGTGCGCGAACCGGGCCACATCGCTCTCGGTCACAACCACCACATCTTTCGGCGTCCCCAGGCGGCGTAGCGCCGGGTAGATCTGCCGTGCCGTCTCGCGACGATGAGCGCTGTCGGGCATGATCACGAGGACGTCCAGATCGCTATCCTTGTGCATCTGGCCGCGCGCCGCCGAGCCGAAATGATGCGCTTCGGTTGCACGGCTGCGACGATCCGCCGCACCAGCTCCTCGATAATCGGCGCCAGATCCGCTTCGTCCATCGGTTGCCTCGTGGTACGTGGGGCCAGCGGCTCGTTCCTCGCCACCAAGCATACGCCTCGTGCGCCTGGTTGTAAAGTCTCGCCGGAGCGATCCGGGGCGCCTGCAATGGCGTTGCCGTAGCCTGGTGAAGCCGCTGGCAAAGCGCGCGGCGCATCTTCCGTCCTTCCGGCTAGGGCAAAGCGGAAAGGCTTTCGCCTACAATGAGGCGATAGGGGAGCCATCGCGCCCACGCCTCTACTTCCCCGTCTGGTGAATGTATGGCGCAACTCTCAGGGTTGCGCGCCACAGGGCAGTACAGGTCTTCTATGTCAAAACCTTCCTTTAACGAGGCTCTACGCCAGCTCGATCAGGCGCTCCAGCGCCTGGAGACGGCCGCAACCGAGGCGGAGAGGCTTCCGCCGACCCCGTCGGAGGCCGCGACGTCGCCTGAGGCGCCTCCAGCGCCCCCCGGCGGGGCTGCCCTGCCCGCGCCGCCTGGTCCCCGCCCGCGCAGCCGGCGGCGGTTCGCCGCGCATCGAGGCGCCCGGCGCCCTGCTGGCGCTCCAACCCCGCCCCCCGCCGACACGCCGGCGCTCTGGTTGCGCGATGCAGACGCGCCCGTCGAGCGCGGCGCCGCCGCGCCGCCGGAGCCACGCGCGCCCGCGGAACCGGTTGCCGTTCCGCCCCCTCCGCCGACCGAGGCGCTGCTGCGCCTCGTTGTCGGAGCGGCGCTCCTCGGTCTCGATGGGCTAACCGCCCGCGCGGGGGCCTGGGAGGCGGCCGCCGGGATCAGCCGGCCCGCCGAAATTGCGCCGGGCGACACCGAGCAGAGCGGCGCGGGGCGCTTCCGCCACGCGCTGATCGGCTGGCTCTTCGAGGCCGAGGCCCACCTGCGGCCTCGCGGCAATCCCATTGCCTGGCTGCGCGCCGTGGTGGCCTATCTCTTCGGGACGGTCTTCTCGGTCGTGATCGAGATGCTGCCCCTCCCGCGCTTCGGCGCGCGCCGGGGTCGCCGGGCCGGCGCCGATCCTACCGACGAGGATACGCGGCGCTGGGTCAGCCGGGGCCTGGCCGAGGAGGCGCCGAGCCGGCGCTTCGCCCGGGCGGCGCTGGAGGATCTGCTTCATCGCGCCATCATCTATGCCGCCGAGCGTCCTGCCGTCGCCCAGGCCCTCGGCGTGATCGTCCGCTCCCCGGCTATGGACGACGCCGTCGAGCACATCGTCGCCGGGCCCGTCGTCGAACAGGCCATCGAGCGCGTCGCCGCCAGTCCGAAGCTGGATACGGTGGTGGCGCGAGTGGCGGGCAGCCCGGAGCTGGATACGGTGATTGAGCGCGTCGCCGCCAGTCCGGCTCTGGATGGGGCGGTCAGCAAAATTGTGCGCACCCCGGCGATGGAAGACGCGATCACCTATCTGGCGGAAACCCCGGCCATGGACCAGGCTATCGCAACGCTTTCCCAGAACCCGGCCCTGGCCGATCTGGTGCGCTCGCAGAGCGGTTCACTGGCCCGCGACATTTTGAACGATGTGCGTAGTGGAGCGATCCAGGGCGATCAGGGTCTGGAGAACCTGGCCCGGCGCCTGCTCCGCCGGCCTCCGCGCGCCTCTCTGCCGCTCGAGGCGCGCGGTCTCATGATTGGCGAAAGGACCGGTGAGTCTGAGGCCGACAGCCGATAGCCGATGAATCGCCGCCAGTGGTTTCGTTGCGGGGCGGGCGCGTAGCACATGCGCGTCTGATGCCAATTCGATTGAACCAGAAGGAGAGGCCGATGATTGCCAGTTTCTCCGCGCGCAGGCGCCGAGCGCGCTCTTCCGGGGCCGGCGAGCGCTTTGTCGGCTACGCCGGCTTCGTCACCCGCGCTATGGCGATGGTAATTGATGTGCTGATAATCTTTGGCGTCTGGGTCGTTGGCGCCATTATCCTCGACTTTCTCTGGCGCACCTCAGGCATCGACCAGGTGTTCCGCTGGCTGTTCGGAGCGTCCGGCTGGCTTGCCATGGAACGAATGCCCCTGCGTGACCTGCTGCTTGGCTTCGCCAGCCTCCAGTTCTTCTCCTTTCTTTACTTCACTGCGTTCCTGGGTCTGGGCGGGGCGACCATTGGCAAGTACCTGCTGGGCCTGCGCGTGCTCCACGCCGATGGAACGTCGCTGCGCATCGGCAGGGCCGCCCTGCGCACCCTGGCCTATAGCCTCTCATCCCTGCCGCTCTACCTCGGCTTTCTCAACGTTCTGGCGGACGATCGGCGCCGAGGGTGGCATGATCGGCTCACCGGAACGGTGGTGGTCTACCACTGGCGTGACTATCCCGAATCGCTCACCGTCCAGAGATCGGTAGAACCCTAGACCCCTGTGTCGCAACCCGGAGGGTTGCCGCAACGCAACCCGGAGGGTTGCGGCACAGTCAGGTTCCTTGCACGTTCACTCCCTCTCAGCATCTTCTCAGGTGCCGGGTTTCCCGGCGCATCCTCGCGTCGCATTCGCTATTCGGGCCATTGGGACGCCCAACTCCCCCCTCTCCTGCTCGCGGGAGAGGGGAGCGAGAGGGTGAGGGTCGTAAGTGCGCTGGAATGCTGAAAACCCCTTCTCCCTCGAAAAACCCTTACACCTGCGGGCGCCCTACCCCGCCGGGGAAGGGTTGGGGAGGGAGCGGGGGTCTAGCGAAAAACGTTGTTTCCTTAGTGTTCTTCGCCTGACGTCAGCATATAGCCTGCGCCGCGCACGCTCACCAGAAACGTCGGGGCGCGAGGGTTGGGTTCCAGCTTGGCGCGCAGCCGGTGCACGCGGGCCTTGATCAGTTCGCGGGCCTCGTCGGGCGCGCAGTGGTAGCCCAGTACGTCGCGGGCCAGGCGTTCAGGGGAAAGCACTTCACCGTTGCGATGCGCCAGGTAGAGCAGCAGATCGAATTCGCCACTGGTGAGCGGCAGGACCCGGTTGCCCAGCGTCGCCCGGCGGCGGCGCGGGTCAATCTGTAGCGCGCCGATGCGCAGAGGGGCCTCGCGGGGTTCGCTGACCTCGTAGGGGTTGTCGTGAAGCTCGGCAATGCGCAACAGGGTGGCGCCCAGGTGCCGGAGGGCGGCGTGATGGGCGCTGCGAGAGCGCCAGTGTTCCAGCGCCCGCTCCACATATCGCTCCACAAGGTCGAAGGTGAAGGGTTTCCGCAGGTAGGCGCGCGCGCCGAGGTTCAGGGCTGCAATCGCCGACTCGAGCGTCGCCGCGCCGGTCAGGACGATCAGTTCCAGGTCGGGGTGCAGGCGGCGCGCGGCGGCCATCAGGGCGATCCCGTCGCCTGTGTCGAGCGCGACTTCGGTCATCAGCAAGGTGAAGGATTCACTGCGGAGAAGCTCCATAGCCTGCTCCGCGCTGCCCGTGGCGACAATCGCGTGTCCCCTGGCGCGAAGCTGGCTGTCGAGGGCGGCGCGAAGGTTCTGGTCCTCCTCTACGAGTAGAATGCGTGGCTTGTTCATCGGGTGCCCCACTGCCTCAGCAGGATGTCCGGTTGTGCCGCGACACGCCGGGGTGCGCAGGCGCTATGAGCTACGGCGGCTTCGCTCCGCCGTGATGTGGGACGCGCACAGGGCGCCAGACTCCGCCGGTGTGCCAGAGCACGTAAACGGCAGTACGATACCAGGTTCGGCGCTGACGGTGCAAGCTCCCGCGCTCCTATTGCGTAGAGAGGTAGTGGTATGGTGCCATATGGCACATACGCCCCGGCGGGCGTTATGTGGGGCCTTGGAGAGCTGTCCTGCCAGGACGGCTCTACCTGAGGGAACCCAGAGGTAGAGCCGTCCCGCCAGGACGGATCTACTTGCGCGTCAGAAGACTTTACGGTAGAGTAAAGATAACGTCTTTGCAAAGGATGTGCATATCCTATCCAGGAGAAGGTAATGGCAACCGGCCCCAGCCAGAAAGAGAAGCTCAACGGCCTCTGGATCTCCGATATGTCCATCCGCCAGCCGGTGTTCATCACCATGATCATGCTGGCGGTGCTCACCTTTGGCATCCTCGCCTTTCGCACCACGCCCGTCAACCTGCTGCCCGATATTGACATCCCGGTGATGGCGGTGTCGATCACCTACCCCGGCGCTGGTCCGGAGAGCGTCGCCGATCAGGTGGTCAAGCCGATTGAAGATGCGGTCAATACGCTGGCGGGCCTCGAGGATATCACCTCGCAGGCCAGTGAGGGCTTTGCTCTCATCCTCCTGGAGTTCAAAGCCGGCACGGACATTCGCGAGGCGGAACAACAGGTGCGCGAGAAGGTCAACGCGGTGCTCCCCACCCTGCCCCGCGATGTGCGCCAGCCGGTCTATGAACGCTTCGACCCTAACCAGGAACCGATCATGGCCATCGCCGTGGCCGGTACCGCCGGGCAGTCGCCCCTGGAACTGCGTCGCATCCTTGATGATGAGATTGTGCCCCTGTTGCAGCGCGCCCAGGGCGTTGGCTCGATCAGCGTCAGCGGTGGCGAAACTCGCCAGATCAACGTGCTGATGGACCTGGAAAAGCTCCAGGCCTATGGCATTTTGCCCTCCCAGATCAGCAATTCCCTGCGCCAGGCCAACACTAACCTGGGCCTCGGCACGATTACCCAGGGCGACCAGGAGATCAGCCTGCGCGTCCCGTCGTTGCTCCAGACCCCTGAGGATATCGCCCGCGTCCAGATCACTGGCACGCCATACCGCGTCGGCGATGTGGCCCGCGTCGAGGACGGCGTGGCCGATGTGACCCGCATCTCGCGCCTCAATGGCAGCGACGCGATTATCCTCCAGGTCCGCAAGCAGAGCGGGGCCAACACCGTCGCCGTGGCCGACAATGTGCGGAAGACGCTCGCCGAGGTGTTTGCCAGTCGCCCTGACCTGACCTACACCATTCCTCGCGACGACTCCGAGGCCGTGCGCTCGTCGGTCGCCAGTTCGCTTGAAGAACTGGTCTTCGCCTCCATCGCGGCCTTCGCTGTGGTCTGGCTGTTCTTCCGCAACCTCCGCAGCACGATCATTACCATGGCCGGTCTGCCCATTATTCTGATCGGCACGTTTATCTTTATGCCGTTCTTCGGGCTGACCATCAACCTGATCACCCTGCTGGCGCTGTCCCTCTGCGTCGGTCTGGTGATTGACGACGCGATCGTGGTCCGCGAGAACATTTTCCGCCATATGGAGCGGGGCGAATCGGCGCGCGTGGCCGCGTCGAAAGGCACCTGGGAGGTTGGTCTCTCGGTAGTGGCGATGACCCTGACCATCGTCGCCGTGTTCGTGCCCGTGACCTTCGCTGAAGGCACCGCCGGCATCGTCTTCAAGTCTTTCGGCCTGGTGGTCTCCATTGCCATTCTCCTCTCGCTGGCCGAAGCGTTCACCCTGGCCCCGATGATGTCGGCCAACGTCTTCCCCGGCGCCACGGTCAAGCCGCACCAGCATACCGGGCCGCACCACGACGCGGTTCCCGGTCTCAAGCTCGATCATCTGGAGGGCGAGCATATCGAGCGCGACGCCGGGCTGATCCACGAGGCCCAGGAGGATCCCGGGCGCATGGGGCGGGCCTATGGCTCGCTGCTGGCCTGGACGCTGCGCTCTACCCGCAACCGGCTGATCGTCGTTGGCATTGCGATTGGCGTGCTGGCGCTCAGCATGGTGGTTGCCAGCGGTCTCAAGTTCAGCTTCTTCCCCGAGCAGGACCCGCACCAGTTTTTGATGGGCTTTGAGGCCCCTCCCGGTACGGCGCTTGAGCAGACCAACAGCCTGGCCCGGCAGGCCGAGCAGGTGCTGCTGGCCGATCCGGCGGTGGAGACGGTGATCGCCAATGTCGGGTTCGCCGGCAACCCTGAACGCGCCGAGTTCTTCGTCAAACTCAAAGGGCGCACGCCGACGGTGCCGGTGCAGGAGCGTTTACGCGACCAGTTGGGCTTCCTGCCGCGGCTCTCCTTCGCCCAGCCGAGCTTCCAGCCCACCAGCACCGGGGTGGCCGGGCGCGAATTGCAGGTTAGCCTGCAAACCACGCGGCCCGTAGCCGAACTCGAACCGGTGGTGCAGGCGGTGATGGCCGAGCTGCAGCGCACCCCCGGCCTGGTGGACGTTGACACGAACTTCCAGTTCGGCAAGCCCGAGTTGCGCTTCCGCGCCGATCCCGGCCGCATCGGCGAGGTGGGAGTGACCAACGACGACATCGCCACCTCGGTGCGCGCGCTGATCAACGGCGACCGGGCCACCGTGCTGCGCCAGGACGGGACCGACACCGACGTCGTGGTGCGTCTGGAGCCGGAGGATCGCAGCGGAGTGGAGGCGCTGGGGGCGATCAGCATTCCCACGCGCACCGGCAACGTGCCTCTCAGCGCCCTGGGCACGGTGGAACTGGCCTCCAGCCCGGTGACCATCCGCCGCTTTGACCGCCTCAACCAGGTGCTTATCGGCGCGAACCTCGAAGGGGGGCGCAATCTGGGCGAGGTGCAGGCCGAAATCGCCCCGCGCATCGCTGCCCTGGGCATTCCGAGCGATGTGATCGTGAGCTACGTCGGCACCCTGCAGCAGACCAGCGAGGGCTTCGAGTCGCTGTTGCTGGCAATGGGCCTCTCGGTGCTGTTCGTCTACATGGTGCTGGCCTCGCAGTTTGGCTCCTTCTCCCAGCCGCTCGTGATCATGATGGCCATGCCCTTCAGCTTCATCGGCGCCTTCCTGGTGCTGCGCATCATCGGCATTGACCTCGACATCACGGGCATGATCGGCCTGATCATGCTGCTTGGTCTGGTGGTGAAGAACTCGATCCTGCTGGTGGACTTCACCAACCGCCTGCGCGAGCTGGGGCTGAGCAAGCACGATGCGCTGCGCCTGGCGGGGGCCATCCGCCTGCGCCCGATCCTGATGACGGCTCTCTCGCTGATCGCCGGGGCCTTGCCCACGGCGCTGGGCCTTCACGTCATCGCCACCGGTGAGGGCAGCGAGTTCCGCAAGGGGCTGGCCTGGGTAATCATCGGCGGCATGACCACCTCGACGTTGCTGACCCTGCTGGTGGTGCCGACGGTCTACAGCCTGATGGACTCGGCAGTCAGCCGGTTCTCGGCCTGGGTGCGGCGCCGCATTCCGGCGGCGGCGCAGCCAGAAGCGCCCGCGCTCCATGTCGCGCCCGCCGCGCCCGCTGGCGATCCGCCCATCCCATCGTTGCCCGGCCCGGCGGCGCCAACGTCCGAGCCGTCGGCGGATTAGGCGAGGTTTGACGAGCGGATTTCCCTGGGAGGGCGAAGCCCTCCCAGACCCTCCCAGGGGCAGGGGAGTAGAGAAACCTGGTTTGTGCATATTCCTGCAATCGGCATCGGGGCGCCGCTCCTCACCCTCCCCCGCCTCGCTGCACTCGGCGCGCCCTCCCTCTCCACCTGCGGTGGAGGGGGAGGAGGCCCGGGGAGGTTGAGGATCGTTCCCCTTACGTCATATGGAGTCTATTCCGTGTACCAGAAGATTCTCGCTATTGTGCTCCTGGCTGCGGCCCTGGGCGCCTGCGCCGCACCCACCACCGCGCCGCAGCCTACGGTAGAGATCCGTCCAACGATGGTGTTGCCGACCACAGCGCCCGCAGGCGCCGGCGACGCCTCCGCGCCCGCCAGGCAGGTCGCGCCGACGCCCGCGCCCGTTCTGAACCCTGGCGTCACCGCCTCGGGCGAGATCGCCGCCCGCAGTTCCGCCGAGCTGAGCTTCCGTGTGCCGGGCGTCGTCGCCGAGGTGCTGGTTGAAGAGGGCGCGCGGGTGCAGGCTGGCCAGGAGTTAGCCCGGCTGGACCGGGCCGAGCTGGAGTTGCAGGTGCGCCAGGCTGAGGCCGCCCTGGCCCAGGCGCGGGCCAACTACGACCGGCTGGTCGAGGGCGCCAGCGCCGAGGAGATCGCCGCGGCCCGCGCCCAGGTGGCTCAGGCCCAGGCGGCGCTGCGCCAGGCGCGGGGCAGCGTCACCGACGCCGACATCGCCGCCGCCGAGCAGGCCCTCCAGTCGGCCCTGGCGCGCCAGGCGGAGATTGAGGCCGGGCCCAGAGCCACCGATCTCCAGCAGGCCGAGGCAGCGGTGCAACAGGCCGCGGCCAATCTCGAACTCCAGCGGGCCAATCTCTCGGCCGCCAAGACCAGCGCCCAGTTGCGGATGGAGCAGGCCGCCAACCAGCTCCGCGACGCCCAGGACGCCTACAGCACGATCTACTGGCGCAACCGTGAACTGGAGAAGTTGCCCGTCGAGTTGCCCCGCGAGGCCCGCGACCGCGAAGCGTCGGCCCTGCGCGCCGTGCAGACCGCCGAGGCCCAGCTTGAGCAGGCCCGCGTAGCGTTTGAGCAGGCGCAGCAGGCTGAAATCGAGGGCCTGCAGGCCGCCGAGGCGCAGCTCCGCCAGGCCCAGGCCAGCCTCCAGCGGCTGCTCGATGGCGCCACCGCCGAGCAACGCGCCGCCGTGGCTGCCCAGGTGGCCCAGGCCCGGGCCAACCTCGAAAAGCTCCGCGGCGACCAGCGCGCTGGCGGTCTGGAGGCCGCCGAGGCCAGCCTGGCAGCCGCGCGAGCCAACCTGGCGCGCATCACCGCCGATCCCAGCGCGGCGACCCTGGCCGCTGCGCTGGCCCAGGTAACCGCCGCCGAAGTCGCCCTGGAATCCGCCCGGCTCAATCTCGACAAGTCGGTGCTCCGCGCGCCCTTCGACGGCATCGTCGCGCAGGTCAACATCGATCCCGGCGACCCGGTGGGTACCGCCGCTCTCCCGGCCATCCAGATCGTTGACATAAGCGAACTGCGGGTGGAGGTCAATGTCAGCGACACCGACGTGGCCCGTGTGCGTGAGGGCATGCCTGCTGACGTGAGCCTGGACGCCATTCCCGGCAAGACCTTCGCTGGAACGGTGACCTATGTCGCGCCGACTGCTACGGTGATTGGCAATGTGCGCACCTACACCGTGCGCATCACCCTCGATACCCTGGACCCAGCGCTTCGGGCGGGGATGAGCGCCAGGGTGAGCATCAAAACCGAGGGGTGATTGAAGCCCCGTCAGGCGTCCTCCGGGTCCGGGGCGCGGGCGCGATCCGGGAGGCCGGGGCCTGGGGAAACCCGGTTTCCCCAACCTCTAGCCGGTGCAGGGGCGTCTGCCACCGCAGCGGGCCGGGGCGCGGGGCCAGCCGGGGGCGGGCGCAACCAGGTAGGCCGGGGCCTGGGGAAACCCGGTTTCCCCAGCCTCTAGCCAGTGCCGGGGCGCCTGCCACCGCAGCGGGCCGGGGCGCGGGGCCAGCCGGTGGGCCGGGGCGGGCGCAACCAGGTAGGCCGGGGCGCCTGCCACCGCAGCGGGCCGGGGCGCGGGGCAACCCGGTGGGCCGAGGCCCGGAGAAACCCGGTTGCCCCAACGTCTGGCCGGTGGCGGGGCGCCTGACACCCCGGTGGGCGGGGTGCCGGGCAACGCGGCTGCCCCGTGTTGAAAAACAGAGCGAATCGAAGAAGATGCTATGACCCACTCACTCCGCGAACGCCGTCGCCAGATGCTCCGCGAGGAGATCCTGGAGGCCACCCACCAGTTGTTGACCGAGCGTGGCTACGCGGCCATGTCAATGGACGAACTGGCCGCCCGCGTGGGGGTCTCCAAGCCGACGCTCTACAACCAGTTTCCCACCAAAGAGGATCTGATCGCGGCAATGGCGACCCAGTTAATCGAGCGCATGCTGGCCCTGGTCGCCGGTGAGCGCTCCGCTTCGCCGCTGGAACGGCTCCTGCGCTTCCTGCACACCAGCGTGCGGCTTCAGGTTGAGCACCGCACCAGCACTATGCAACTGTGGCTGCCGGAGATCGTTGACCTGCTGGAGCGCCATCCTCACTCCCGCGCGTGCTTGAAGCGCATTGACGAAACGATCGTCGCCACCTTCCACGAGGCGATCCAGGCCGGCGAAATTGACCCCGGCGCGGATGTTCCCAGCCTGGTGCGCGTGTACTACGCCCTCAGTCTCACTCCCAGCGTCGGGCGGCTGAGCATCGTTGACGAACCCGACGCCGAACGCCTGGCCGATACGGTGGTGGATCTCTTTCGCCGGGGGTTGCCGCGACCGGCCAGCCCTGTTGCGGCGCAAAACACATCGGATTAATGTAAGGGCAACCTTACAAGGTTGCCCTACAGGGGTTTCCTCAGCATGTACGAAGTCGGCATAGCCACCCACTTCGAGGCTGCCCACCGCCTGGCGGGCGACTTCGGCCCGGCCACCCGGATGCACGGCCACACCTACCGGCTGGAGGTCGCGGTGTCCGGGCCGGCCCTGCGTCCCGATGGGACGCTCTTCAATATCACGACGCTTCAGGACGCGGTGCAGGCCCTGGTCGCCGAGTTGCACTACCGCGATCTGGGGGAGGTGCCAGGGCTGGCCGGGGTTAACACCACCGCCGAGAACGTGGCCCGCTTCTGCTGGGAATGGCTGGCGGGGGCGCTGCGCGGCCTCGAACTGGCGCGCCTCAGCGTGCGCGTCTGGGAGAACCCCGGCGCCTACGCGGCCTACGTGGCTGACTTGTGAGCGCCGGATGGATTTTGGATTTTAGATTTTGGATTTTAGATTTTGGATTGCGGAACAGGGCCACCGTTTCCTCCATACGCGCACCTCTCAATCCAAAATCCAAAATCCAAAATCCAAAATCGCACCATGCGCATTGCCTTTCTCACCGTGGGCGACCCGGCCCGGCTCACGGGGGGCTACCTCTACCACCGTGAGGTGTTTGCCCGCCTGCGCGCCCGGGGCGTAACCGTGACCGAGTTCGTCGCCTCTGGCGCGGACCTGGCGGCGCAACTGGCTGCCGCGCCGGGCCTGGGCGCGCGCTTCGACCCGGCCCCCTTTGACGTGGTGGTAGTGGACGCCCTGGCCTGCGCCGTCTGCGCCCCCTGGCTGGACCGGTGGCGCGCCCGGCGGCCCCTCGTGGCCATGGTCCACGAACTGCCGAGCGTGGCCGCGGGCGAGAACGGCAATGATCGTGCCAGTCCTCCACACCTCCACACCTCCACACCCCCGCCCTCCTGGGAGGCCCCGCTGCTGCGCGCCGACCGGCTGATCGCCGTGAGTGAGGACGGCGCGCGCCTCCTGGTCGAACGGGGCGTGGCCCGCGAGCGGATCATCGTCGCCTCGGGCGGGTATGACCGGCTGCCACGACGCCCCGCGGCGCCCGCCGGCCCTCCCTGGTCGGCGCTGTGCGTAGCGCAGTGGATCCCCCGCAAGGGCGTGCTGGAACTGGCGCGCGCCTGGGGCCGCGTCGCCCGTCCGGGCTGGCGGCTGGAACTGGCCGGCGAGCCGGACGCCGATCCAGCCTACGGGGCGGCGGTGCGCGCGGCGCTGGCCCTGGCGCCGCCGGGCAGCGTCGCGGCTCACGGCCCGCTGAGCGACGCCGCGCTGAGCGATGCCTACGCGCGCGCCGCCTTCTTCGCCCTCCCCTCGCGCTACGAAGGCTACGGCCTGGTCTTCGCCGAGGCCCTGGCTGCCGGATTGCCCGTGCTTGCCTGCGCGGTAGGGCCGCTGCCGGAGCTCGTCGGCCCCGACGCGGGTCTCCTGGTTCCCCCGCACGATGATGCGGCTCTCGACGCGGCTCTGGCGCGCCTGATGGACGACGCGGCCCTCCGTGAACGCATGGCTCTGGCAGCGCAGGCGCGGGTCGCTGCCCTTCCCGCCTGGGAGGGCTGCGCCGCCGCCTTTCTCGGCGCGCTGGAGGCTGCCATCGCCGTCCGAAAGAGGGCGTGAGCCGCGAGAAGCACGGCGCGCCAGATCGTGGTAGCATACAGAGAGGTTCGCCTGCCTGCCCGGGGAGAGGCGCATTGCCATGACCCAGACCCTCTCGAACCGCGATGTCGCGGACATCTTTCTGGAGCTTGCCGACCGCATGGAGATCCTCGGCGAGGATCGCTTCCGGGTGCTGGCCTACCGCCGGGCGGGCGAGGCGATCGCCGATCTGCCCATGCCGCTGGCGGACTATCGCGCCCGCGGCGCGCTGGAGGAGATCCCCGGCATCGGCAAGACTATCGCCGAGAAGATCAGAGTGATCCTCGACACCGGGGCCCTGCCCCTCGCCGAGCGCCTGCGGGCCGAGGTTCCCGACGGGGTGCTCGATCTCCTGCGGGTGCCCGATCTTGGCCCGATGCGGGCGGGCCGGCTCTACCGCGAACTGGGGATCGCCAGCCTCGACGATCTGCGGCAGGCGGTAGAGAGTGGCCGGCTGCGCTCGCTCAAGGGGTTCGGCCCGAAGAGCGAGGAACGCATCCGCCAGGGGTTGGCCGCGCTGGCCGAAGGCGAGCAGCGCACCCTGCTCGGCACGGCCCTGGCTACAGCCGAGTTGCTGCTCGCCGAGTTGCGCGCCGCGCTGCCCGCCGTGCCGCGTCTGGCCTACACCGGCAGTCTGCGCCGCGGGCGCCCGACGGTGGGCGACATTGACCTGCTGGCCGCCGCCGAGGATGCCGCCGCCGTCACTGCGGCCTTCGTCGCCCTGCCGCAGGTGGCGCGCGTGCTCGGCCAGGGCGAGGTCAAAGCCTCGGTGCTGCTCCACAGCGGGTTGCGGGCCGACCTGCTGGTGGTGGCCCCGGAACGCTGGGGCAGCGCGTTGCAGCATTTCACTGGCAGCAAGGAGCACAACATCCACCTGCGCCGGCTGGCGCAGGAGCGTGGCTACAGCTTCTCCGAACAGGGCTTCGCCCGCCCCGACGGTTCGCTGCTCGCCTGCGCGACCGAGGAGGAGGTCTATGCCACCCTGGGGTTGCCGTGGATCCCGCCGGAGCTGCGGGAGGACGCCGGAGAGTTCGAGGCCGCCGCCGCCGGGCGCCTGCCGGACCTCATCCCCCCGGAGGCGCTGCTGGCCGATCTGCACATGCACACGCGCTGGAGCGATGGACGCGCCAGCATCGCCGAGATGGCCGCTGCCGCTGCCGCCCGCGGGCTGCGCTACATTGCCATCACCGATCACAGCGCCTACCTGGGGGTCACCGGCGGCCTCGACGCGGCCCGGCTGCGCGAGCAGGCCGCCGAGGTGGCCGCGGTCAACGCCGAGTGGGCCGCTCGCGGCGCGTCCTTCCGCGTGCTCCACGGGGTTGAAGTTGACATAACAAATGACGGCGCCCTGGCACTGCCCGACGAGGCGCTGGCCACGCTCGACCTGGTGGTGGCCTCGCTCCACGTGAGCCTGCGGCAACCCCGCGAGCAGATCACGGCCCGCCTGCTGCGGGCGATCGCCAACCCGCACGTGGACATCGTCGGCCATCCCACCGGGCGCATCCTCAACCGGCGGCCCGGCGCCGACCTGGACATGGAAGCGGTGTTCCGCGCCGCCGCCGCCCACGGCGCGATCCTGGAGATCAACAGCGGCCCTGACCGGCTCGACCTCGACGCGGCCCATGTGCGCCGGGCGCTTGACCTGGGAGCTGATCTGGCCATCAACAGTGATGCGCACCATCCCGACGAACTGGCCTGGACCCGCCTGGGCGTGCTCACTGCCCGCCGGGGCTGGGCCCCCGCGGAGCGGGTGGTGAACACCTGGCCGCTCGAGCGCCTGCTGGAGCGGATACAGAGGAGAGGGAGATGAACCTGCGAGGCATCCATCATCTGACCGCCATCTCGGCGCGGATCCGCGAGAATTATCGCTTCTACACCCGGACCCTCGGCCTCCGTCTGGTTAAACGCAGCGTGAACCAGGACGATGTCAGCGCCTACCACCTGTTCTACGCCGACGCGAAGGGTACGCCCGGCACCGATCTGACCTTCTTCGACTGGCCGGTTCCGCCGGAGCAACGCGGCACGCGCTCAATCACGCGTGTGGCGCTGCGAGTGGCTGGACGCGCGGCCCTGGAGTGGTGGAAAGAGCATCTCGACGAAGCGGGTGTCACGACGGGGCCGCTGGTCGAGCGCGACGGACGCCTGGCGCTGGATTTTGAGGACCCGGAGGGGCAGCGCCTGACCTTGATTGACGACGGAGGCAGCGGCGAGGCGCACCCCTGGGAACGCAGTCCGGTCCCGGCGGCGTACCAGATCCGGGGCCTGGGGCCGATTACCATAAGCGTGCCTGACCTGCAGCCCACTGACGTGCTGCTGCAGCAGGTGTTGAACATGCGTCCGGAGCGCCGCTACGCGCACCCGGAGCATCCGCGGCGCACGGTCTATGTCTATGCGATGGGACCGGGGGGGCCGGGCGCCGAGTTGCACGTGGCCGAGCAGCCCGATCTGCCGCCGGCGCGCCCGGGGGCGGGCGGGGTGCACCACGTGGCCTTCCGCGTGCCTGACGAGGACTACGATGCCTGGGCCGCGCGGCTACGAGCCTTGCGCATCCCCAACAGCGGCAAGGTGGACCGCTACTGGTTTCGCAGTCTGTATTTCCACGAACCGAATGGCGTGCTGTTTGAACTGGCGACCGATGGGCCGGGCTTCGCAGTGGATGAAGACGAAGCCGCCCTCGGCGAAAAGGTGGTCCTGCCGCCCTTCCTGGAACCACGGCGCGAGGCGATCCTCGCGGGCTTGAAGCCATTGGATTAATCAGCGCCTACTCTTCCTTCCGCTCCCGCGAGCGGAAAACGATCACGATCGGCGTGCCCTCGAAGCCGTAGCGCTCGCGCAGCCGGTTCTCCAGGTAGCGGGCGTATGACCAGTGGACCAGGGAGCCGTCGTTGGCGAAGAAGAGGAACACCGGCGGGTCAACCTGCGGCTGCACGGCGTAATACAGGCGCAAATGTGCGCCTTTCTTGGTAGCCATTGGTGGCTGGGCATGCACGGCCTCGCGGAGAAACTCGTTCAATTCAGCGGTTGGCACGCGCTGCTTGCGGTTGCGCCCGATCTGCCGGGCTACCTCCAGCACCCGGTTCACCCGTTGCCCGGTGAGCGCCGAGATAAACAGGATCGGCGCGTAGTCCACAAACTTGAAAGCCTCGCGCACCTCGCGCTCGAAGGCGGTGTACGTGTGGCTGTCCTTCTCAATCAGGTCCCACTTGTTCACCACCAGGGCAATGCCCTTTTTGGCCTCGAGCACCATCCCGGCGATGTGGGTGTCCTGCGCGGTGACGCCATCGGTGGCGTCAATCAGCAGCAGGGCCACATCACAGCGCTCGATGGCGCGCAGGGCGCGCAGCACCGAGTACTTCTCAATCCCCGGCTGAATGCGCCCGGCGCGCCTGATGCCGGCGGTGTCAATCAGCGTCACCGGCTCGCCGTCGAATATAATCGTCGTGTCAATCGTGTCGCGGGTGGTGCCCGGCACCGCTGAGACCACGCTGCGTTCCTCGCCGGTCAGCTTGTTGAGCAGGCTCGACTTGCCCACGTTGGGCCGCCCGACGATCGCCACCCGCAGGTGTGGCGCTTCTTCGCTCTCGGCCTCAACGGCGGGAAACGTCTCGACCACCCGGTCGAGCACATCGCCGGTACCCAGGCCATGGAAGGCGCTCATCGGAATGGGCTCGCCCAGGTTGAGGGCGTAAAACTCAACCGCGTCGAGGGCGCGTTCGGGATTGTCGCACTTGTTGACCGCCAGCACCACCCGTTTGGCCATGGGACGCAGGATCTCGGCCACCTCGGCGTCGGCGGCGGTCAGCCCTTCACGCCCGTCCACCAGAAAGATGACCGTATCGGCCTCTTCGATGGCGTGGCGGGCCTGTTCGCGGGTGCGGCGGTGCAACTCGCTCTCGGGCAGGCCGGGATCTTCGGGGCCGAAGAGCAGCCCCGCCGTGTCCACCACCGTAAACTCGCGCCCGTTCCAGAAACTCTCGCCATAGAGCCGGTCGCGGGTGGTGCCCGGCACGTCTTCGACGATGGCCCGGCGTTCGCCGATCAGCCGGTTGAAAAAGGTTGACTTGCCAACGTTGGGCCGGCCAACGATGGCGACAATCGGTTTTGGCATCGCTACGTTCCTCCGGGGAGGAATTATACCATTTCAGGTTGTGGTTTTCAGATTGGGGATTACGGCGCTCTTCCTGACCCCGTAGGGCTTCCCCCGTCGCTCAGGGTTGTACCAGGAAGTTGCCGAGCAATGCGGCATCAGGACCGGCCATGGCCACGTCGGCGGCCGGTCCGCCCGTCAGGGGCAGCCGCGCGAAGGTCTCCGGGTCGTAGAGGCCGATGGTCAGACGATAGACCCCGGCGGGCAGAGCAGCCGGCAGATCGATCGGGAGGGGCACGGCCACCTGCTGGCCAGGCTGCCAGGCGCTCGTCGGGGGCGCACTCGCGCCGCCCGGAGGCACGTCAATTCCAGCCACACGCATGCCCGCGGCATCGTAGACATGCACGAAGACCAGCAGATCGGCGTTCAGGGGCGCGCGGACGTCCCACGAAGGGGTAAGGGTCAGGCGCCGGCCCTCCAGGGTGGCGGTGTAGCCCCGCAGACGCACCGCCCGGCCGAACTCCGCCTCCACCGCTGTCTGGTACGGCTTTGGCAACTGGTAGATCCAGGCGTACTCGATGCCGTGAATAGTCACCACATGCAGGGGCAGGCTTGCTCCGGTGATGCGCGCGTAGATGTCAGGGGCGTCGCGCCGCTGGAGCGATTCAAGGTAGACCACCGCGTAGTTGGCCGAGGCGCGGTCAATGGCTTGAACCTCCTGGACCGGCACGGGCACGAAGGGCTGGAGGGTGGCCGGCAGCGCCGAGATGATCTGCCCTTCGCCGATGTCATAGCGAGTGCGCAGCCATGCGCCCACCTGGTCCATCCCCTCGCCCCAGCCGATCAGAAAGGTGCGCTGGGCTACCGGCCCGCCGCCGAGCAGGGGGTTGTAGTAGCTGAGGTAGTAGGGATGGCACCAGGCCAGCAGCGCGCCCTGGAGGGACAGGAGGCCGGCGATCCCGGCAGCGGGCCCGGCAAACCAGCGCCGAGGGAAACGGGCGCGCAACCTGTGCCAGATGGCCAGCAGGCCAGCGGCGCTCAGGGTGAGCAGGGCCGGCCACGCCGGCAGGATGTAGCGGTCGAACTTCTTCGGTCCAGCGGTCATCACCAGCGTCCACAGGAGCGCGAAGGCCGCCAGGGCCAGCAAGGTTGTCCGTTCACGGGCGATCAGGGGATCTTTGCTCGAGCCCCCGTGCCGCGCAATGAGTATGAAACCCGCCCCTACCCCTATAAGACCCGCCAGTTCCAGCGGGGTGACGCGGAAGAGGACCACAACGGGGTAGAACAGCGGGCCGGGATCAGGATCGGGGCTGCCGAGAAAGAACTGTCCATCGCCATTAGGGCGCCCGCCGTTGCTGATAATCTCATCGAGGTAGCGCTCCAGGGCCTGGCCAGGCGCCACCCAGAGGGCGGGCCAGAGCGCCAGCGTCACTGCCGCGGCCACCGCCAGCACCAGCAGGTAGCGCGGCGCCGACCAGGCGATCCCGTGGAGCAACCGCCCGCGCCAGCCTTCTGGCGCCCCGGTGCGCGCCCCGCCCAGAACGAACAGCGCCAGGCCCACAAATGGCAGCACAATGAGCGCCGGGCTCTTGGTCAGCAGGGCCAGGCCGCAGAACAGACCGCTGAGCAGCAGCCAGGGGAGGGGGCGCGCGGCCTGGACGGCCACCAGCGTCGCCAGCACTGCCAGCAGGCACAGGTCGGTCAGCAGAGCGTCGAGATGCAGCAGGCGGCCGTGCGCAACCATGAAGGGCGAGGTGGCCCACAACAGCGCCGCCGCCAGGGCCAGGCCGGGCTGTACCAGCCGGCGCAACAGGAGATACGCCGCAATCAACAACGGGGTATGCGCCAGCGCCGGCCCGAGCCGTAACCAGACCAGGTGGCCCAGGGCGTCGGGGGGCGCGGCCCAGCCCGCAGCGGTCGCAAGGCGCTCGAGGTGCAGCCCTACGCTGCCCAGCCACCACAGCGTCACGCCAGGGTGACCGGTGAGGATCGTCTCGGCCCACTGCCCCGTGCTGATCGCTTCGGCAAAGCGTCCGGTGAGCCGGACCCAGTGGTGGGCCTCGTCAGTGGTAAAGAAATCGCGCAGGCCGATCACCCGAGGCAGCAGCGTCGCCAGTCCGATGAGGAGGGGCAAGAAGAGCGTCGTGCCAAGGGCCAGCGGCCGGGTGGCCGGGCGGCTCAGGGAGGGGGCGTATCTCCTTGTGGCGGTTCCCTTCATAGACGGCCCTTGTTGCGGCGCGATTATAGCACAGGCCGCCAGACCATCTATTAACATTGCGCTAGAAGCGGCGTGCGAATGCCTTCCTGCCGTTGACACTGCCGCCGGCCAATTCCATAATAATTGCAGTGCGGAACGTGTTTCCGCTTTGTCAGGAGCATAGATTATGAGCGAGGCCAACCAGGAAATCCATGAAACTCCGCCAGCCCCCGAGTCGTTGCCATTGATTATGCTCGAGGGCGCGGTCGTCTTTCCCTATACGGTTATCAGTCTGACCCTCGACAGCGATAACGAAGCCGCCGCCGAGGCCGCGCTGAAGAGCAACCGCCTGGTGCTCCTCGTTCCGCGGCGCCCGGACGCCGAGAGCGGCGCTCCGCTGGCTGAGCAGCTCTTCCACGTGGGCGTCGAGGCGCGCATCGAGCAATCCGGCTTGCTCCCCGGCGGAGCCAGCGGCATTGTTGTGCGCGGCCTGGTGCGGGTGGAGCTTGGCGAAGAGGTCCAGCGCGAACCGTACCCCCGCTTCACCTTCACCCGCCGCCCCGACGTGTTCGAGCGCACCCCCGAACTCGAACAGTTGATGGTTGAGGTTCACGCCGCGGTTGACGCCGTGCTCGACCTGCGGCCCGGCGTGACCCAGGAGATCCGCAACTACGTGCGCTCAATCAACGATCCGGGCCATCTCGCCGATAATACCGGCTATTCGCCGGATTACACCTACAGCGAACGACTGGATCTGTTGAGCACCTTCGACGTGGTTGAGCGGCTGATCAAGGTGCGCGAGTTTTATCGCAAGCAACTGGCCCTGCTCGAAGTGCAGGCCCGGCTGCGCCAGGAGGTGCAGGAGGGTTCGGCGCGCCAGCAGCGCGAGTTTTACCTGCGCCAGCAGTTGCGGGCCATCCAGAAGGAGCTGGGCGAAGACAGCCCCGAGGCGGTCGAACTGGAGGACCTGCGCGAGAAGCTTGCCGCCGCCAATTTGCCCGAGGTGGCGCGCAAGGAGGCCGAGCGCGAACTGCTGCGCCTCGAACGCATCAATGCCAGTTCGCCGGAGTATCAGATGGTGCGCACCTACCTGGAGTGGGTCGCCGAACTGCCCTGGGGCAAGCGCACCGGCCACGCCATTGATGTGGCTCGCGCGCGTCAGGTGCTCGACGAGGACCACTACGGGTTGCAGAAGGTCAAGGAGCGCATCCTCGAATACCTGGCGGTGAAGCAGCGCCGGGCGGCGCTGGGCGAGGACGGCGGGCGCGCCAGCCGCGAGCCGATCCTGGCCTTCGTCGGGCCGCCCGGCGTGGGTAAGACCAGTCTGGGCCAGAGCATCGCGCGGGCGCTCGGACGCAGCTTTGTGCGCATGAGCCTGGGCGGCGTGCGCGATGAGGCCGAGTTGCGCGGCTTCCGGCGCACCTACATCGGCTCGCAGCCGGGGCGGATCATCCAGGAGCTGCGCCGCGCCGGGGCCGCCGATCCGGTGATGCTGCTCGATGAGATTGACAAGCTCGGCAGCGACTACCGCGGCGACCCCGCGGCAGCCCTGCTCGAAGTGCTTGACCCGGAGCAGAACCATACCTTTACCGACCACTACCTGAACCTGCCTTTCGACCTGAGCCAGGTGCTGTTCATCGCTACGGCCAATAACTGGGATGCTGTGCCGCCGGCCCTGCGCGACCGGATGGAGGTGATCGAACTCTCCGGCTACATCGAGGACGAAAAGGTGCGCATCGCCCAGAGCCATCTGATTGACCGGCAACTGCGCGCCAATGGCCTGCGCCCCGCCGAGGTGGTCATCGAGGAGCCGGCCATCCGAGCGATCATCAACGACTACACCCGTGAGGCGGGCGTGCGCAACCTGGAGCGCAACATCGGCGCCGTGCTGCGCAAGGTGGTGCGGAAGATCGCCGAGGAGGGCCAGGACGCGGAGGGCCAGGTGGCCGCACCCGCCGCGCCGGAGGAGGGGAACAACGGAGCGGGCGCTCCACTGCCGCTGGCCTCCCCGGTGGTGGTTGACGTAGCCTTTGTGCGCGAGGCCCTGGGCCGTCCGCGGTTCTACAATGAGGCCCAGGAGCGCATTGACCAGCCGGGTGTGGCCACCGGCCTGGTATGGACGCCGGTGGGCGGCGACATCATTTTTGTAGAGGCGCTGGCGGTTGAGGGCAAGCCCGAACTGAAGATCACCGGCCAGCTCGGCGAGGTGATGCGCGAGAGCGCCGAAGCGGCCCTCACCTACGTCCGCGCGCGGGCGCGCGACCTGGGCATCGATCCCCGTTTCTTCGAGACCCACGCCCTCCACGTGCACGTGCCGGCGGGCGCTGTGCCGAAGGATGGCCCCTCGGCGGGCATCACTATCGCCGCGGCTCTGGCCTCGGCAGCCACCGGCCGCCTGGTGCGCGACGATGTGGCCATGACCGGCGAGATTTCGCTGCGCGGGCGGGTATTGCCCATCGGCGGGATCAAGGAGAAGGCCCTTGGCGCGCACCGCGCCGGTATCAAGACGATTATCCTGCCCAGGCGCAATTTGATTGACCTTGACGACCTGCCGCAGGCGATCTTCAAGGAACTTACCTTTGTGGCCGTAGAAACGCTCGACGAAGTGCTGACGACGGCGCTGCGGCCCGCCGGCGCCCCTGCCCAGACCCTGAGCATCCCCCAGCCGGATAGCGAACTGGTGCCTGAAGGGTGAGTCCGGGCTTCTCACAGCCTGCCTCTGGGGGCAGGGGATTCGAGCGGGTGGCGCTTCCGCCCGCCAGGACCGGCAGGGGCAACCGGCGGGTCGCTCCTGCCGGTCCGCCTCCGCCAGCGGAGAAGGGTTGGCGCGCCGGCGCGAGTTTCAAGGTTCATCCCAACCAATCTGGAAACAGCGCCTCCAGCTCGTCGGGCCGCAGATACTCTTCAATCCGCGCCAGCGTGTCCGCGTGAGCGATAGCTCGCCCATGGCCGGTGTACTCCACCCAGGCCCCCGCGCACCAGCTCACCGCCCGCAGCAGAATGAACGGCCGGCGGATCTCCAGACGGACGCGCAACTCCTGCGCGTCAAGCTCGGGGCGGGCAGCGCAGTAAGCGGCCAGGAAGCGCTCAATCTGCGCCGCGCTGAGGGTCTGTCCCGTCTTCCAGCGGGTGGTGGTGGGGATGCTAAAGTGAGCCAGGTCGTAGGTCGGATCGTCGAGGAGCGGACGCTCCCAGTCCACCAGACGGCAGTGGGGGCCATCGGGGCGATCTTCAACGACAAAATTGTGCGCCTGCACGTCGGTGTGGACGAGGGCGAAGGGCGCAGGAAAACGGTCGGCGTGGCGCGCGGCATCCTCGGCTGCTCGTTCAAGCAGGCGGGCCAGGCGCGCGCGCGCCGGCGCCGGGGCGTGAGGGCTTTCCAGATAGGGCGCCAGCCAGCCACGGGCCTCTTCCAGGTCGTCAACCAGCGCCCGGCGCCGGATGAAGTTGCCGTGGACCGCGGGGGTCTGGTGCAGGCGCGCCAGGGTTCGCGCCGCCGCGACGAGGTGCGCCGCGTCGGCGTAGCGCAGCGGCCCGCCTGGCAGGTAGTCCATCACCAGCAGGCCATAGGGAAGGAGTGCGAGCGTCGCGTCGAGATAGTGCAGACGCGGCGCCACGCCCACCGGCGCCAGCAGGCGCAGGGCCGCCCCCTCGTAGGCGATCTGGGCGCCGCCGGGCCGGCCGATCTGCGAGCCGGTGTTGACCCGCACTACCAGGGGCGGCCCGCTGTCGCGCTCGAGCAGATAGTTGATGTTGTATTCACCCTGGGCCAGAAAGCGCAGGTCCCAATCTCCGGTCAGTTCCAGACCGGGAGGCCCGGCCACCTCCGGCCGGCGCAGATAGATCTTGATAGCAGGTAATAGTTCGGTTGCAAGCATGGTGGCAGGCCCGATCAGGCGCGTTTCAGAATTGCCAGGTCTCAGTGGAGCGTCATATCCGCCCATCCAACATCCAAAATCGAGTCACTATCCATCCTCTCGCATCACCCACAGCCGTTCCGGCGGAAGGGTCAGGCTCACGGCGTCGCCTGGATGGTAGGGGCCGGCGGCGTCGGCCAGGGCCTCCAGAAGGAACGGGCCAGCCTGGATCTGATAGCGCATCCGCGCGCCGAGGTAGCGCGCCGCCGTGACCGTGCCGCGCAGGCGGTTAACCGGGCCGTTGCAGCCCAGCGCCAGGGCCTCAGGGCGGATGGTCAGCACGGCTGCGCCCTGCAACGGCGGTTCGGCGGCAAGCTCGAAGGCCCCCAGGTCGCTGATGAAGCGCCGGCCTGCTACCCGTCCGGAAATGAAATTGCGGCCGCCGAGAAAGCGCGCGACGGCGACGCTGGCCGGGCGCTCGTAGAGGCCTCGCGGGGTGTCGTACTGCAACAGGCGACCCTGCTCCAGCAGGGCGATACGGTCGGCCAGCAATAGCGCCTCTTCCTGGTCGTGGGTCACCATCAGGGTGGTAATGCCCAGCCGGCGTTGCAACCCGGCGACCAGTTCGCGCATCTCGGCTCGCAGTCCGGCGTCGAGCTGGCTGAAGGGTTCGTCGAGCAGCAGCACTCGCGGTTCGACGATCAGGGCGCGCGCCAGGGCCACCCGCTGTTCCTGACCACCGGAGAGCTGGCCGGGGCGCCGGGCGGCGCTGCCCGGCAACTGCACCAGTTCGAGCAGTTCATGAACCCGGCGCCGGATGGTCGCCGGGCGCTCGCCGCGCACCCGCAGCCCGAAGCCCACGTTCTCGCCGACGCTCATGTGCGGCAGCAGCAATGGCTTCTGAAACACCATCGCCACGCCCCGGCGCTCGGGCGGCGTGTCCAGCACCGAGCGCCCATCGAAGCGCACGTCGCCGCGGCAGGGGGTGAGCAGCCCGGCCACCAGGCGCAGCGTGGTGCTCTTGCCGCAGCCCGAGGCGCCCAGCAGCACAACCAGTTCGCCCGGGGCCACATCGAGAGATAGATCGCGGAGTGCCGGCGCGGGCGCGCCGGGGTAGGTTTTGGTAAGATTGCAGAGTTGCAGGGCGGTCATATGGAAAGGATGGCTACAGGCCCCGAATGCCGCCGGCGGCGGGCGCGGCGCCCAGAAAGCGGGCGATCAGCGCCAGCAACACCACCGCCGGGGCGATAAACACCAGACTCAGGGCGGCGGTCACCGCATGATCGCCGCTGCGGGCAAAGGCGAACAGCAGCATCGGCAGAGTCACCAGACGCCCCCCGCCGATGATCAGCGTCAGCGCGTACTGGCTCCACGAGATCAGGAACACGAACAGCGCGCCCACCACCAGACCGGGAAGTACGGCTGGCAGGGTCACCCACCGCCAGACCTGCAACGGACGCGCGCCCAGGGTGCGCGCCAGGTCCTCGTACTGCCGGTCGAAGTTGGCGAACACTCCGGCCATGACCAGAGCCATGTACGGGGTCGCGGGCACGAGATGCACCAGAACGACGCCGAGGAACGTGTCGGCCAGGCCGTAGCGGATGAACACAATCTGGATGCCGAGGGACACGGCGAAGGCGGGGACGATCAGCGGGGCCAGGATGAGCATCTCGATCAGAGCGCGGCCCCGGAAACGGTACATGCCCAGGGCGCGCCCGGCGGGCGCGCCGATCAGCGTGGCGAGCAGCGTCACGGCTCCGGCAAGCAACAGGCTGTCGCGAAGGGCGGGCAGCACCTGCGACTCCGGGGCGGCCAGGTAGCGCCAGGCCCGCAGGCTCCAGCGTTCGGGCAGCAGATCGGGAAAGCTCCAGCGAAAGGCGAACGACCAGATAACCAGCGGCACGATCGGCAGGAGCATACCGATCACCATCGCCGCCAGGACGAACCAGCGCAGCAGGGGCGGGCGCGGCGGAGAAAGCCCGGCAGAAGATTCCGCGGAACGCATCGTCAGTCGGCCTCGCGGCGCAGATAGCGCCGGCTCACGTGCAGATAGGCGACAATCGCGGCCCCGGCGACCAGGGTAATGATCACGCACAGGGCCATGGCCTCGGCTCGCGCTGCCAGATCCACCGCGGTATAGCGCTTGTAGGCCAGCACTGGCAACACCTGCGGATAACTGGCGCCGAGCAGATAGGGCGCCTCGAAGGCGCCGAAGGAGAAGGCGAAAGCGATCACCGAGGCCGCCAGCACCCCGGGCAGCATCAATGGCAACAGCACCAGGCGAAACCGCTGCCAGCGGTTCGCGCCCAGGGAGCGGGCCAGTTCCTCGTACTCCGGCCCGATGGCGTGAAGGACGGCCAGCACGGTCACCCCGATGAAGGCCGTCTCCTTCCAGACGTACTCGGCGATGATCCCCACTCCGGCGCGGTCGAAGACCAGCACAGGGAACTGGCCAGGATCATCAATCAGCCCGAAGGCGGCGGCGAGGCGCGCGAGCAGCCCGCTCTGGCTGAGCAGGTCGGCCATGGCCACCGCGCCGACGAGGTGCGGGATAGGCAGGTTGAACTGGAAGATGAAACTCAGCGCCTGACGCCCCCGCGTGGTAGCGCGGATGGCCAGGGCCGCCGTCACCGCCAGCGCCGTGGCGATGACTGTCGAGGTAGTGGCGATATACAGGGTGAGGAGCAAGGAGGCCAGAAACGAAGATTGCCGCAGGACCGTGACATAGGCCGCGAGGCTGAACTCCGTCTGCCCGATCAGCGGCAGGTAGCCGAAGGACTGGATCAGGGCGAAAAAGAGGCCGCCGCCGAAGAGCAAGAACACTACTGCCAGCATCGGGGCGAGCATCAGCCAGATCCGCGGCCGTTCGGGGTCAGCGCTCCAGAACATTGGCGATCCAGTCCTCCTCGATGCGCGTCAGCCACGGCGCCTGCAACTCGGAGAGCTGGCGCGCGGCGAGTTCGTCGGCGGGCAGCACCGCCTCAGGGCGGGGCAGGGCGTAGAACTTCTCGACCCACTCCCTGGGCAGCTTTGCGAAGGAGAGCGGCGTGCTCCATCCTACTACCTCGGGCTTCGCGGCCTCGTACTGCGCCTCGGGCGAGAGTAAGAAATTGGCTACGACCATGGCTCCGGCCTTATTGGCCGCGTTGTAGGGAATGGTCACATAGTTGGTGTTGGCGATGGTGCCGCTATCGAAGACCCATGTGCGGGCAGTGGAGGGATAGACCCCGCGGGCGATCTGGTTCGCTGCGTGGGTCGGGCTGTAATTCATCGAGATCCAGACCTCGCCACGGGAGAACAGGTCGTAGAGGGCGGTATTGGTCTGGGGATAGGTTTCGCCGCCGCGCCAGAGGCAGGGTTCCACAGCGTTGAGCATCTGCCAGGTCTTTTCGGCGATAGGGGCGTAGAGCGTCTCATTGAAGGGGCCAAGCAGTTGTGTATAATCCCCGGCGGCGGCGTAGAAGACATGGCGCACGAAGACGCTGCCAGTGAAATCAGGGGGCGCCGGGTAGGTGAACTTGCCGGGATTGGCGCAGGCCCATTCCAGCAGCGCCTCGATGCTGCGGGGCGGCTCGGAGAGCCGCGCGCTGTCGTACTCCATCACGAACTGGGCTGACCCCCAGGGCGACTCATCATACTCAACCGGAAAGCCGAAGTCGTAGGCGATGGAGGGGTTCTCCCAATCCACGAACTGGCTGCTTGGCAGCAGGTCGGCCCAGTTGCGAAACACCGCCCCGGCCTCCTTCAGGGTGCGGAAGTTCTCGCCATTGATCCAGATCAAATCTGCCGAGCCGCCGCTATCCTTCCCGGCCTGTTTTTCGGCCAGCACCTTGTTGACCGTCTCGACAATATCGGTGACCGGCGCCTGTTTGAGCGTAATCCCATAACGCTCCTTCAGCGTGCCGGCTACGTAGCCGTTGACATAGGCATTAATTGCGTCCGAGCCGCCCCACATGAACCAGGTCACCGTCTGCCCACGGGCCGCCTCGACGATCTGCTCGAAGCTCATGGATCGGTAACGTTGCTCGAAGGGCTGCTCGCCAGCGGGCACGCCTGGCTGGCCGCCGCAGGCGGCGAGCAGCAGCAGTGTAAGGATCACCAGCAGGTGGAAATATCCTGCGCGCATGGCGTCAACCTTTCATCGAAGCGAACGGGTGATGTGAGGGCCGTAACGCCGGGCCGGGGGGCCGGGGGGCCGTAACGCCGGGCCGAGGGGCTGTAGCGCCGGCCCGCCGGGCCGGCTTTACATGGGCCTCGCTTTGGGTATCGCCTCTGCGGAGCCATAGACCAGCACCGGTTCACCGAGGGTCAGACCTTCGGGCGTAAGCGGACAGAGATAGGCGTAGACCTCGACCCCGGCGGTAATGGCATTGCGGAAGGCGCGTCCGAACTCGGGGTCCACATCATCGGGAACGAGAGCGCGGGCGGCGTGGCGCTGAATGATAAAGACAATGGCGCAGCGCTGCCCGTTGCGGGCCATGTGGGTCAGAGCCTGCACCTGGCGGCGGCCCCGCTCGGTCGGCGCGTCGGGGAAGCGAGCCAGGCCATTCTCCACTTTGCTGACCGATTTGACCTCGACAATACAGGTATGGATGCCCTCGCTCAGACGAAAATCGAAGCGGTGCTCGCCGATCATCACCTCCCGCTGCACCTTGGTATAGCGGGCGAACTGCGGCAAGGCGCCGGCCGCCAGGGCTGCGACCACCAGCCGGTTGGCCAGGTGCGTGTCAAGAGAAACGAGCTCGCCGTTGTGGTATACGCCAACCACCTGATAGCCGGTCTTCCGGCCGATCTCCTCGCGGGGGGCCAGCAATAGCCGCGCGCCGGGAACCAGCAGGTCGAGCAGGCGCCCCCGGTCGGCCAGGTGGGCGCGCACCATCCGGCGCCCCAGGCGAGCTTCCACTACCAGTTGATTGGGCCGGGAGACAAACTCCGCCTCAACGAGCGGTCCGCTGGAGGTCAGGGGCACACGGACAGGCATAGCTGATCCTGAGCGGCGGGTCGGTTCGCATCACATCCGGTGCCTAGTATACCACGAGGAACGGGGCGGGGATTATGGGGAATCGGCGGTATACGTTATCGTTACCTGCACCGCGCCGCCAGTGTCAACCAGGCGGTAGGCCTCGTCGGCGCGTTCAAGGGGCAGGCGCGGCCCCTGCAGGGGGGCCAGGCGCAGCCGGGGCAGCAGCGCGGCCACCGTGGCCGCGCGGCGGGCATGATCCCAGCGCGGGGCCGTTTCCGGCGCCAGGCGCCCGACCTGCGATGAGCGCAGCCGCAGGCGCCCGCGGTGAAACCGCCCGCCCAGGTCGAGCGTCACGGGCTTGCGCCCGTACCACGAGGCCACCACTACCGTGCCCTCGTCCAGCACGGTGTCAATGGCCGCCTGCAAGGCGGCGGGAGCGCCGCTAACCTCGACGGCCAGATCGGCCAGCCGGCCGTCGTTGTGGGCCCGCAGCGCCTCGAGCAGATCCGGGCCGGGGGCCAGGGCCGCGTCGGCGCCCACCGCCAGGGCCAGGTCGCGGCGGGCCGGGTCAGGCTCCACGGCGATCACTCGTGACGCCCCGGCCAGCCGCAGCGTCTGGGTGACGAGCAACCCCACCACGCCCTGCCCGAAGACCACTGCCGTCTCGCCCAGACGCGGTGCGGCGTCGTGGGCCACGTTGAGCGCGGTCTCCGTGTTGGCGAAGAACACCCCCAGGGCCGGATCGAGATCCCCAGGCAGGCGCGTCAC
This sequence comes from Chloroflexaceae bacterium, assembly GCA_025057155.1. Taxonomy (NCBI): domain Bacteria; kingdom Bacillati; phylum Chloroflexota; class Chloroflexia; order Chloroflexales; family Chloroflexaceae; species Chloroflexaceae bacterium. Next base: position 62,586 of record JANWYD010000006.1, on the reverse strand, counting down.
CAGAGCGGCCGGAGCCACGTAGAGGCTCTGGTGCGGATGCAGGGCGAAGACAAGATCGCCGGGAGCCAGGTGGCGCACCGCCGCGCCCACGTCCAGCACGCGACCCGCACTGGCGTAGCCGTACTTGATCGGAAAGGCGAAACTGCCGGCCAGGGTCGGCAGATCCAGGGGCAGGGCGGGATCAACCTGCCCGCGGTAGACCAGCATCTCGGTGCCGTGGCTGATCGCCGAGCACAGAGCCGCGATCCGCACTTGATCGGGGCCGGGAGGCGGCACGGTTTCGCTGCGGATCGCGACCTGACGCGGGGCGGTGATCCAGACAGCCTGGGCGTTGTAGGAACGCATGGCGATTTTGGATTTTAGATTTTGGATTTTGGATTGCAGATCAACTCCGACTGGCAATGCGCTGGCGCTGATGGACCCGGCGCGACCGGGGTTCTCTATAGCCTCGCTTGCCGGGGCGAGTCAGGACCGTTCGTTCCCTGCTGGCAGAGCGGGCCTCTCGCTTCATTATATGAGACAAGCGGGTTTCTTCTGCCACGCGCAGCCCGATGCGCCCTGCACGCAACCTGGAGAGTTGCACGTAGGGCGCGCACGATCCGGAGGGTTGTGCTACCGTAGCGGGAAGGAAGCCAGCGTCAACTGAGCCAGCGTCCGCGCCGAGGGATGCGCCTGGGCCTCGGCCAGGCGCCGGGCGACCAGGGGCATGGCCTGCGAGCCGAGCAGCATTGGGTTAAGCGGCGAATGGAACCGGGCGGTGAGCACCGACTTCTCGGGCGAGCGAAACATGAGCGCATTGCCCACTGTGCCCGCCCCGGCGAAGGGGTCGTGCTCCGGGGAGGCCGGAAAGACTCCCCAGGTCGTCAGGCCGGCGTAGTGGTTCCATCCCGGATGCGTGTTCACGGTGATGACGCCATAACAGAGATCGAACAAAGCCCGCTCGTAGGCTGCGCGCACCCGTGGATCGCGCAGTGTTTCCGGATGCACCACGATCGCGGCGGCGAGCCGGCCCCACAGCCGCTCGTTGGCGAAGACCACCGCCCGGTCAATGAAGCCGGCCACATCGGGCGCGTCGAGCGCGGTCTCGGCTATAAACGGCCCGAAGTGCTCGCGAGTAAAGAGCGGCTCATTGCGCTCCTCAGGATCGAGGTTGGGCGCCAGGGTCCAGGGCAACTCATCCTTGCCAGGGAGACCCAGGCGGCGAACATCGCTATGCCCGGCCAGGACGGCAGCGAAGGTCGCCTCGCTGCCGGGATGCCAGGCGCGGCGGGTAGGGGTGGCGGCGAGGATCTGCTCGAAACGCCCCAGGAACTCGTGGCGCAGCGCCCACTGCCGCTGCTGGATGATCACCCGCGGGGCATAGCAGAGAAAGCCGCCGTTAAAAACGGCCCAGGTGGCAAGGGCGCGGGCCTGCATTTCCAGTTCGGCGGGCTTCCAGGGGCCAGGGACGATGATCACCGGCGTCACATTGCCCAGTTCCGCGGTGAGCGGGCGAGCCAGAGGCGGGGGGCCTGCCAGGAGCCGTTCGCAGGTCTCGCGCGAGCCGGTGAGATGGACGTGATCAACGGCGGGGTGGTGGGCCAGGTAGAAGCCGACCATGGCCCCGCCGGGGAGCAGGCGCAGGTAGCCGCTGGCGATCAGCGGCATGAAGGCCTCGGCGAAGAGCGGCTCAAGGTAGGCGTTGAGCGGGCTGAACTTGAAGGCCACCACGCGGCCCTCAACGAAGAGCTGGTAGAGGATGTCCAGAGGGATGAGGGACGAAAGGCTCCCCGCGCCGAGTACAGCCGCCACCTGGCCGGCGTGCGGCGCGCGGTAGGCCCATGCCTGGGTGGCGATGGTCTCCTCCAGCGAGACGCCTGGCCGCATCCATACTTCGGCGTGCATGCCGGGGTGGGTCAATTCTTCATAAATGTCATCGGGATAGACCCGCGTCACGGCCTGGTCGCCGGGGCCATAGTATGGCGGGTGGGGCAGCCGGGGATGACCGTGGCGCTCAATCTCGGCCAGGGAGCGGCGGAGCAGGCGGGCGTAGCGCACATACGTGGCCACGTTGAGCCACTCCTCGCCCTCGGCGTGGCCGCCGGACGGCAGGCCCTTAGCCTCCAGCGCGGCTTCCACGATGCGCGGCCCGACGCGAACCAGGCCCGCCAGCACCTCATCGAGCAGAGCGCCGCGCTGCGCGGGGCCGAGGCGCGCCCAGGCGCCGGCATAGGCGCGCAGTTCCTCCAGCGCCGCGTCGAGCGCCGCCCGCTGCTCGGAGGCAAGCTCATCGCCAGGGGTTGGATGCGCATCCGGTCCAGAGCGATCAACGGTCGTGCTGCTCATCGCCTTCCTCCTTGAAGTCGAAACGACAGCAACCGACACACAGACGCGCGCACCGGCGCGCGCATCTCTAATAATAGCTCCGGCGCCCTGATTCGTGCGAGAACAAGCTGGCACCGTGCGTAGCAGGGTCGCTACCGGGGGTGGCGCGCCGGCTCGGGGGCCACCCGGACGCGACCCCGGAGGGGCGCGGCACGCCGCGCCGGGCGTCGCTACGGGACGGCCATGGGACGCCGCGCCGTCCGTGACGCTACGGGGGCGAGGCCGAAGCATTTGCGCCGGAGGGCGCGCGACCATCGGGATGCGGTGGGGGTGCCGATGCGGGGGTGAGGCCGAAGCATGCGCGCCGTGGGGCGCGCGCCCTCCGGTGCGCACGCTTCGGCCCTACGCCCCCGCGTCCAGACGACCCTGCACGATGACATCCGCCCCGCACAGTGTCACCGTGACATCGTGGAGCGTGCAGGCATCGGCCAGACGGCTGATCCCCAGGTCGCCAATCGCGCTGATGCCCTCGCCAAGGATCTTCGGCGCGATGCAGACGGCCAGCCGGTCGGCCAGGCGCGCCCGCAGCAGCGCGGTGATCACCCGCGCCCCGCCCTCGACCATCAGCGACGCGATGCCGCGCTGCCTCAAGGCGGTCATCAGCGCGGCCAGGTCCACGCCTCCCTGCGGCCCCGGCGGCAGCGCCAGCACCGTGGCTCCCAGGGCTTCCAGGGCGGCGCGCCGGGAGGGAGCAACGCCGGTTGCGCAGGCGATGATGGTGCCATGGGCCGCGCCATTGCGCAGCACCGCAGCCGTGAGCGGGATGCGCAGCGCGCTGTCGAGCACAACGCGCAGGGGGTCGCGGCCCGGCGCGAGCCGCACGGTCAGCCGCGGGTCGTCAGCCAGCACCGTGCCAATACCGACCATGATCGCGTCGTGGCGCGCGCGAAGCTCGTGGGCGAAGCGCAGCGCCTCCGGGCTGCTGATCCACTGCGAACTGCCCGTCCGCGTCGCCAGGCGACCGTCAAGGGTCTGGGCGTAGCTGATGGTGATCTGGGGGCGCATCTTGCGATTTTGGATTTTGGATTTTGGATTGAAGATCCAACTGTTTGCTCATGTTTCTCGCCGATGCCTTCATGATGCGATCAGAGACTTAATACGGTCGGAGCGGAGCCGTTTCATAGCTTCAGGAAACCCTGAGCAAACATTTGGGAACCGAGGGTGGCTTTTTTGTGGCAGCGCAACCAATATCCAAAATCTAAAATCCCAAATCAAAGATCGGCAGCCAGGCCGTACATCAGAGGCAGTGGCGGCATGTCGTTGGGCGGCAGCCAGCGACGCCCAGGCGCGGGGCGCATGCGGGCAAAGGGCCGCTCGCCGTTGACAAAGGGGTGCTCGCGCAATGCCACGATCCGCAGCCCGGCGGCGGCCAGAGCGCTTACCACTTCGCCGACCCCCCAGCGGAACAGGTGGCAGGGATGCGGATTGACGAAATCGCGCCGGCCCTCGGCGAAACCGCCCGGCGAGAGGCCGCCTGCCGCTTCACCGACGTAGTCGCCCACGCCCGGCAGGGTCAGCCGCGTGCCGCCCGAGGGGTAGCCGTAGGCGAGTTGCCAGTTCCGGTCAAACATGTTCGAAAGCGGGTGAAACTCCATCAGTACGAATCGCCCTCCGGGGGCCAGGATGCGGGCCACGCCAGCGGCGAACGCCCCCAGGTCGTGCAGCCAGCAGATCACCCCGTAGCCGCAGTAGACCCGCTCGAAGGCGTCTGCCGGCGCCGCGGCGAGATATGCATACACGTCAGACTGCACGAAATGCGCGGCGATCCCCGTCTCCGCGCTGAGCCGCCGCGCCTCGGCAATCGCGGCGTCGCTCAGGTCCACGCCGGTCGCCCTGGCTCCCAGGGCCGCCAGGCTCAGCGTATCCTGGCCGGTGTTGCACAGCAGATGCAGCAGGCGCAGCCCGGCCACCTCTCCCAGCAACTCGCGTTCCTCGGGGAAGAGCGTCAGCCCCCCGGCGCGCAGGAAGGCGGCCAGATGGGGGCGGTGGCTGGCGTGGACGGGCACGGCGGCATTCCACGAGTGGCGGTTTTGTTCACTGATGGTCGGGTCGGTCATACGTTCTGTATGAGGAAACCAGGTTTCTCCATCCCTGCCCGCCTGAAGAGCATCGCCGTCCCTGACCGGGCCTACTCGTCCTCCTCCTCGAACCCGAAGAAGCGCATCCACTCCTCCACCTCGGCGGGGCTGAGGGGACGTTCGCCGATCTTCTCGCGCGCGGAGACGCGGGGCTGATCGAGGGCCGCCAGGCGACGGGCGAACTCCTGCGAGCTGATCACCGGAATGCCGCGGGCGCGCGCTTCGCCGACCACGGCGCGGTCGGAGCTGACCACCAGCCATTCGTCGCGCCGCCTGACCGCGCGAATGCGGCGGATCAGCTCGGCGTCGGCATCGGCGGGAGAGCGGGCAAAGTGCGCCTCGACCCCGTAGCCGTTCAGGCTTCCCGGATGGCCATAAACGCCATGGTCGAAGACCACCACCACCTTGCGTCCGCGGCGCCGAGCGGCATAGCGGCGCAACAGCAGCACCAGGCGCGCCTCATCGTCGGGATCGGCGATGTCAATCGCCGGGATCTGGCCAATCAGGTTGTGCCCGTCAATGAGAACTGGCATATGATTGTATTGTAACATTCTCTTCTGGCGACTATTGGGCTTCGCCTCGCTCCGAGGGGTGAAAAAAGAGTTTTCACGGGAGGGCGCAGCCCCTCTCAGGTGTAGAGTTTTTGGGGCGAGCAGGGGTTTTCGGCATTCCAATGCGGTTACGGTCCTCACCCCCCGCCCCCTCTCCCGCGAGCGGGAGAGGGGGGAGTTGGGCGTCCCGATGCCCCGGATGGCGCATGCGATGCGAGCATACGCCGGAAAACCCTGCACCTGAGAAGGGCGCAGCCCTTCCGGGCCCTCCCACCGGCAGATGCGCGGGGAAACCTCGGCAGGCTGTAGCCCTCCCACGGGCAGGGGTATGGAGAAACCTGGTTTCCCCATACCCCTCTAACAAGTCCTGTTCGCAGAGACGACAATAGTGCAACAGCGCCGCGCTCTGAGGCGTCGTATGCAACGGAGCCGGACGGCCAACGAAGGGGTGAAGCAACGATGAGTCTCGAAACCGGTCCCCAGCAGGAACAACCGCCACGCACGGGGCCGACGACCCGCGCTGCACCGGGAGCGCCCGCCGAGCCGTTCTATCGCCGCCGCGAGCAGGCCCGGCGCTGGGGCGCGCTGCTCTTACTGATCGGGATTGTCTGGCTGGTCTTTGAATTGACCGTGCGCAGTTCGGTTTATGGCGTGCGCATCAACCTGGCCGAACGCTCCGATACGCTGCCGCCCCGGAGCTTTGCAGCCAGCGCCGTGCGCATCAACGGCGTGAACGATGACATCGAACTGGTTCCTGCCGTCGGAGAGGACATTACCGTCGAGGCAACCCGGCGCGCTGGCGGCTGGAACAAGGACGTCGCCACCGCGGCCCTCCAGGGCCTGGAGGTGGTCACCGAGGTGCAGGGTGACACCCTGGTAATTAGCGTGGGCGGCGGCAATGGTCTGACCAGGGTCCTTGGCCGGGCGTCCGCCGTGTCGCTGCGGGTAGCTGTACCGGCCAGTACGCGGGTTGAGGCCACGGTGGTGAACGGCGATATTGCCGTCACGGGCGTACAGGGCGATCTCATGCTGCAGACCGTTAGCGGCGATGTGCACGCCGAGAGGGTCAGCGGCGATCTGCGAGTCAACAGCACCAGTGGCGATGTGCGTGTACGCAATCATCGCGGCCCGCTCACGGTGAACACCACCAGCGGCACAATCAGCGCCGAGGGGCTGATTACCGGCGCGCGTCTCTCCACGCTAAGCGGCGATATCGAACTGCGGGGCGTCAACGATGGTCCGGCGGCCCGCGCCATTGCCGGCGCCGCAGATCCCCAGGGCGACGGCGATATCATCATTGATACCACCAGCGGCAACATCGTCTTCGAGGGTCGCCTGGCCTCCAATGCTGCCGGCGTTATTACCACGATTTCCGGCGACGTGCGCGTGCGCCTGAGCGATCCCGCCGATCTACGCCTCGATGCGCGCACCGTCAGCGGCGAACTCAGCAGCGACCTGCCGCTGGCCGACGATGCCCCCGAGCGCCGCCGCCTGAGCGCCCTCATTGGCCCCGGCACGGCCAATCTGACCATCACCACTACCTCCGGTGATGTGGAGATCGGAGCTGCCCGCCGGTAGGCCTCCGCTCGGGGCCCTGCGGATTTTTCCTGTTCGGTGCTTGCAAATCATCGCCCGGTCTCATCAGGACGCCATATACGACAATCCACAATCCAGAATCATATAACTCCCTGTCAACGCTGGTTACCATCTCTGGTACAATCGTGCCGGAGGGCATGTCTACAGCGGAGGCGGCCATGGGCCATGTTCTGGCGCTGGCAATGCAGAAGGGCGGCGTCGGCAAGACGACCACCACCCTGAGTCTGGGCACGATGCTGGCAGCGCGGGGACGCCGCGTGCTGCTGATTGATATTGATCCGCAGGCCAATCTTACCCAGGGCCTCGGGGTTGACCCGAGCGCCCTGGAGTACAGCGTGTACGAAGTGTTGCTCAACCCCGAGCGGGGCATCGGGTTCGCGACCATCACCACCGACGCAGGGGTGGATCTTATCCCGGCGGCCCTGGAACTGGCCGGGGCCGAACTGGAGCTGGCAGGCAAGGTGGGGCGCGAATTGTTGCTGCGCAAGGCGTTGCGCACCAGCCGTGAGCAGTACGACTACGTGCTGATTGACCCGCCTCCAAGCCTGGGCATCTTTTCGCTCAACGCCATGGCCGCCGCCGACGCGGTGATCGTGCCGCTCCAACTGCATGCCTATGCCCTCAAGGCAATGCCCCAGCTTGAACAAACGATTCAACTGGTGCGCGAGATCCATCCGAACCTGACCATCGGCGGCATCATCTGCACCCTGGCCGACCGGCGCACCAATCTGAGCCTGCAGATCGAACAGCAAGTTCGCGAACGCTACGGCGCCCTGGTGTTCGAGACGGTTATCCCTATAAATGTCAAGCTCGCCGAGGCCCCGACCGTGGGCAAGCCCATCGGCGTCTACGCCCCGAGCAGCGCCGGGGCGCTGGCCTACGAGGCCCTGGCGACGGAACTGGAGTCCCGCTATGGCGTCTGAGCCTCAAGATACGGCCCCCATTCGCCGCGGGCGCGGCCTGCGCCTTTCCACTGAGAACCCCGCCGAGGAACCCGCAACGTCGCCCGCTACTGACCAACCGCTTACCCGTGGGCGCGGCCTGCGCCTTTCCACTACCGCCGCCGAAGCTTCCACCGTCCTCCCGGTCGCAGAGGCTTCCGCCTCTGGACAGACCCTGCGGCTCGCCACCGAAGCCCCGGCGGTCCCGCAGTCCGTCTCTGCCGCGACAACCGCGCCGTCAGTTTCGTTTCTGCTCGAATCGCTCTGGCTCTCCAGCGGCAAGGTCGCCTATCGCCGCGCCGGCGCGGGGCCGGCCCTGCTGCTGCTCCACGACTTTGGAGCCACCTCGCGCATCTGGCGGGGCGTCGCCGGCGCCCTGGCTGGCGCGCGCACCTGTTACGCCCTCGATCTGCCCGGCGCCGGCGGCACGCCGCCGCGCCCCGCCCCGCCCACTCTCAGGACCCTGGCCGACGCGACGATCGCCTTCGCCGACGGGCTGGGCCTGGGGCGTTTCGACCTGTGCGGGCATGGCCTGGGGGCCGCGGTCGCCGCGATGGTGGCGGCGCGCTACCCCGACCGGGTGGGGCGCGTGGTGCTCAGCAACCTGGGCGCCCGCTCCTTCGCGCCGGAGCTGGTGGCCCTGGAATGGACCCGCGCGCCCCTCGATCTCTCCCTCGGTCTGGCCCGGCCGCTCTTCGACTTCTGGCAGCCCTGGAATCGCTATCTGTTCCAGGCCCCGCCCCTGGCGGCCTTCCTCGGCGCCCAGACCCTGCAGCGCCCGCCTGCCGACCAGGAGCTGTGGCGCGAGTACCTGGCCGACCACGCCGCCACCGATGCGCGGGCCTACCTGACGGCCCTTACCGCTGCCGGCGTTCCCCAGTTGCATGCGGCGCTGCGGGCCATCAGCGCGCCGACGCTCCTCGTAACTGGCGACAGCGACCGTCTCGTCCGCCTGAGCGACGTTCAGCAGTGCCAGCGACTGGTGGCAGACAGCCGGCTCGTTGTGCTCGAAGACTGCGGCCATCTGCCAATGATCGAGACGCCCGACGTGTATCATCAGACGCTGCGCGATTTTCTGGAGTGAGGGAGCGCTTTCTTACCGCAGAGGACGCGGAGTGATTTAAGCCGCCGATGCTCTGCGCTCCTCTGCGCCCTCTGCGGAAAGCCGCAACCTATTCCTCCGCTCCGCTCCCCGCCGGGACGCCCGGCGCCCCACGAGCCGTTTCGTGGTACGATGGGAGCATGTCAAACACCGCTCTGCAAAGTGAGTTGCGAGCGGCCGGCGGAGGGCCGGGGCGTCTGATTGCCCTGGCCCGTCGCTACGCCGCTGCGCTCTTGCTCATGCTTATCATCCTTATCGCGCTTGAGATCGCGCTGCGCGCCTTCCGGGTGCCGGTCTACCTCGTGCCGCCGCCCTCGCGGGTGCTGGCGCGCCTGCTCGCCCCTGGTGACCTGCCGGGCCACGCCGTGGCCACCGCCACCGCGGCTATCGCCGGGCTGGCCGCCGGAACGCTGGCCGGTTTCGGCCTGGCGGTGGCCTTCGTGCATCTGCGGCTGCTTGAAGATGCCCTCTACCCCTGGGTGCTGGTCTCGCAGGCGGTGCCCGCCGCGGCCCTGGCCCCCCTGCTGGCCATCTGGCTCGGCGACGGCCTGGCACCCCGCGCGGCCATGGCCGCCCTCTTCGCCTTCTTCCCCATCCTGGTGGCCGCCACCCGCGGCCTGCGCGACGTCACCCCCGAACAACTGGCCCTGATGCGCGCCTGGGGCGCCACCTCCTGGCAGACCTTCCGCTGCCTGCGGCTGCCCGCGTCGCTGCCGGCGCTCTTTAGCGGCCTGAAGATCGCCGCCGCCCTGGCCGTGGTCGGCGCGATTGTGAGCGAACTGGCCGGCAGCGGGCGCGGGCTGGGCTTCGTGGTCAGCGTGGCCGCCTACCATCTGCGCACCGACCAGATCTTCGCCGCGGTTATCGTCGCCGCGGCGATCAGCCTGGGGTTGCACGGCCTCGTGGTGCTGGCGGAGCGGTTCATCGTCTTCTGGCGCAGACCGGGGTAGGGCGTGGGGAGTGGGGAGTAGGGAAGTGTCCGGGAAGGATGCGTTCCCACGATCCCTCCTGCCGGCCAGGGGCGCGGGGAAACCCGGTTTCCCCGCCTTGCGACCGGTCCTGCGAAGTCTGACACCCTGGTGATTCACCACCAGCGATTGTGGTCGCAGTTTATTTCGGGAGGGCCTGGCCCTCCCCAACCCTCCCGCTGGTGCTGCAAACCACTGAGGTCACATATGCGCACATTCACTCTTATCCTGTTCCTCGCCATCGTCCTGGCGGGGTGTGCTACGCCGCCGTCGCCGCCAGCGTCGCCCGCCGCCGGCCCCGAGAAGCCCCGTGTAAGCATGCGCCTGCAGTGGTTCCCCCAGTTCCAGTTCGCCGGCTATATCGTCGCCAAGGTCAAGGGCTACTACCACGAGGCCGGGCTCGACGTCACCCTCAACCCCGGCGGCCCCGACCTGGTACCCCTGCCCCTGGTCGCCGCGGGGCGCGACGACTTCGGCAGCACCGGGGCCGATACGGTGCTGATCGCCCGCGAGCAGGACATTGACGTGGTGGCCCTGGCCACCTGGTTCCAGGCCAGCCCGGTGGGGTTCATGGTCCACGCCGACGCGGGGATCGGCGGCCCGCAGGACTTTCCGGGGCGCACCATCGGCATGTTTTACGGCGACAATGTGGAGACCGAGTACCGCGCCCTGCTCGCCGCCGCGGGCATCCCCCGCGAGGCGGTGCGCGAGATACCCGGCGACTACAGCCTGGCCCCCTTTCTGGAGCGCCGCGTAGACATCTGGCCGGTGTATGTAACCGACCAGCCCCATATCGCCCGCCGCGCCGGGGCTGACGTGCGCCTGATCCTGGCCCGCGACTACGGCGTGCAGTTGATGGGCGACGTGCTCTTCACCACCGAGCGCTTCCTGCGGGAGAACCCGCGCACCGTCCGCGCCTTCGTCGAGGCCACCCTGCGCGGCTGGGCCGACGCCATCGCCGACCCGGACGGCGCGGTGGAGCTGATCCTGGCCTACAACCCCGAACTGGGGCGCGAGCAACTGGCCTTCGAGGCCGCCGAGACGATCACGCTGATCCGCTACGGTCCCGGCGAGCGCTGCCCCGGCATCAACGCCCCCGGCCTCTGGGCCGCTGAGGCGCGCTTGCTCCAGGATCTGGGCATCCTCACCGCCCCGCCGGATCTGGAGGCCGCTGTACAGGGCCAGTTTGTGCGCGATTTCTATGCCGCCCGGGGGGTAAGGTGCGGGGGGTAAAGGGGGACGGACGGCGCAACGGACGCCCCATCGGGCCAACGCCCGGCGGGCCGTCGCCACGGGCGACCCGTGGGGCTAACGCCCGCCCGACTGTTCCTACCAGGCGATAGTGGAGATTATGCAAAGACCTGACAGTAGGCGCACGTGCCATCCCTGTGCACGCTGCAGAGAGCAGGCGCCCGCCTATCGGGCAGGTCTTACATGAGGTCTTTTTTCAATTGTTCGGTACCGTTCACCAACCATACAACTACACCAGATCAAGCTGTACGTTTGGGCTTGTACGCATACTTTCCGTCGTGCTTCTTACGATGAATCGGTCTTCCCAGGGGTTTTTACCTACAGTAATCGTCTGGCTCCACCAGGCAACCATGTTGCTGGCCAACCAATCTCCGTCTAAGTGGGGGCGCCTTCGTCTGGCCTCTTCGATCTCTCTTCTCGATTCGAGATCTCTCTTCAAAGCGGCGACAATTTCGTCATGTGTCGCATACTCAGGTAATGCCTTGAACCTGGTGTTCTGTTTTTCGCTGCAGATTCGGGTAATCAAACGACTGATGATTGCAAAGACGTTCTCATCCTCGTAGCACTTGCCCATATTCACCCCCCGTGGTGCGACAGTCTGCTGCGTTAGAAAGGTTTATGGTTTTCCCTGTTGCGGGCAAGTATACCGTGGCTCCTATACCACGTCGTATCCGTAGTTGATCGGGCACGCTCTGACGGCGAGGACGCCTTTGCCGTCAGAGCAGGCGGATGGCGGCTTCAGCCTGTGCAGGCACGATTTATGATGATTGAGAATTAAAGCCGGTGTAGCCCGCGCAGGCGGGCTTCGCATCGGTAGCCCGCGGCTTCAGCCGCCGGGCTACTGAGCGAATACCGGTTTATATTCTTAATCTTCATCAGCCGCCGGGCTACATGGCGAATGCCGGTTTACATGCTTAATCTTCGTCTATTGCCAGCGGCAAGGCGTGGCTCATGCATCGCCCCCGCGCGCGAGAGGCTTGCACTGAGCGAAGCCGAAGGGGGGCGGAGGGTGAGAGTCGCAAGCGCACTGGAACGCCGAAAACCCCTTCTCGTACCAAGAACCTGCACCTGCGAGCTTCCCCTGCTACCCTACAACCGCTCCAGCGCATCAATCAACTGCGCGTAGGTGTCCATCGCCGCCTGCACCGGGGCCGGAGTGGTCATGTCCACCCCCGCGTCGCGCAGCAGGTCAATCGAGGGCCGCGACGAGCCGCTGCGCAGGAAGGTGATGTACCGCTCCACCGCCGGCTGGCCCTCAGCGATGATCTGCCGGCTCAGCGCCAGGGCCGCCGAGAGGCCCGTGGCGTACTGGTAGACGTAGAAGTTGTAGTAGAAGTGGGGAATGCGCGCCCACTCGAAGCCGATTTCGTCATCAAGCACGACCGTGGGGCCGTGGTACTTCGCCACCAGGTCGTAGTAGCGCGCCGTGAGGGTCTCGGTGGTCAATGGCTCGCCGGCCTCGACCAGTTCGTGCATCGTCAGCTCGAAGCTGGCGAACATGGTCTGGCGAATGATCGTCCGCCGGATGTCCTCGATCTGCTGCACCAGCAGGCGCCGGCGCAGGGCCTCGTCGTCGCGGTGCCTGAGCAGGTAGTCGGTCAGCAGGGCCTCGTTGAGCGTCGAGGCCACCTCGGCCACGAAGATGGTGTAGTTGCCGTAGACGAAGGGCTGGCTCTTGCGCGTGAAGTAGGAGTGCATCGAGTGGCCCAGCTCGTGGGCCAGGGTGAAGGCGTCGTCGAGCTGGTCCTGGTAGTTGAGCAGAATGTAGGGCGGAGTGGAGTAGGCCCCGCCGCTGTACGCCCCGCTGCGCTTGCCCACGTTTTCGTACACATCAATCCAGCGGCTGCTGAAAGCCTGCCGCAGGGCCTCGGCGTACTCCGGGCCAAGCGGCGCGAAGGCCGCCTCCATCAGCGCCGTGGCCTCCGGGTAGGGCACGGTGATCGCCACATCGGGCACGGGCTGGGCGTACAGGTCGTAGACCCGCAGCTCGTCGAGGCCCATCAGCCGCTTGCGCACCTCCATGTAGCGGTAGTTCGTGGCGAGATTGGCTTCCACTGTGGCGATCAGGTTGTGGTACACCTCAAGGGGAATCTCGTTGGGCGCCAGGGCCGCCTCCAGCGCCGAGGCGTAGTTGCGCAGACGCGCTTCGATCACGTGGGTGCGGATGGCCGCCCCCAGGGTGGTGGCAATCGTGTTGCGGAAGGGCCGGAAGGCCCCGAAGTAGCCCTTGAAGGCGTCGCGGCGCACCCGCCGGTCAGGACTCTCGATGAAGCGGCGGTAGCGGGCGTGGGAGAGTTGCACCGGGTTGCCCTGCTCGTCGGTGATGCTGGGGAAGGTCAGGTCCGAGTCGATCAGCATCTCGAAGGTCTCATAGGGCGCACGGGTGATGTCGCTGAACTGCGCCAGCACGTGCTCCACCTCCGCCGAGCGGACGTGGGCCCGCCGCCGGTTGAGCTTCTCCAGCTCGTAGCGGTAGAGCTGCAACGCGGGCGTCTCGCGCAGCCACTGGTCGAGGGTGGCTTCGGGCACGGCGAGGATCTCCGGCTCGATGAAGGCCATGGCCGCGGCGACGCGCGCGGCGAAGGAGCCGGCCCGCTCCTGCAGGGCCTGCCCGACCGGATCGGTGGCGTCGGTGTCCTTGCGGTGCGAGGCGTAGATGTAGAGGGCGTAGAGCCGCTGGCCCACCTCGTCGCGCAGGGCCAGCACTCGCGCCAGGTGCTCAGGGCCCTGGCCCAGGCTGCCCTGCAGGGCCGCAAGCTGGTTCGCCTGCTCCTCCACCGCCGCCAGCTCCTGCTCCCAGGCGGCCACGTCGGGAAATACCACGCTTAAATCCCAGGTAAACTCGACCGGCGCCTCGGCGCGGGTGGGCACTTTCTGGGTTGCGGTTGTCATGCGGTGCGATCTCCTTTGATACTCCAGCGAAGCCTCTCCAAACGCTGCGGGATCCCAAAACGGCAAAAGGCGCTTTCCTGGGAGGGCTTTGCCCTCCCGGACCCTCCTCCCGGGCAGGAGGTATCGGGAAACCGGGTTTCCCCATACCCCTGCCTGAAGGGGAGAGTTTCGCCGCCCCCTCCCTGACCCTCCCCCGTTGGGGAGGGAACCGGGCGCCTCCCCCCGGCGGGGGGAGGCTGGGAGGGGGGCGAAATGCCGCGAATGGTAACACAGCCGCGAAACCATGCCTTACCCAAACAGCAACCGCTCCAGCCGATCCACGAACCGCGCCAGTACGCCAAAGGCGCGCTCCATCGGTTCGGTGGCGCGCATATCAATGCCGGCCAGTTGCAGGGCCTCCAGCGGGTAACGCGAACCACCCGCGCGCAGGCACTCCAGGTAGCGCTCGGCGGCGCCAGGCTCGCCCTGCAGCACCCCGTCGGCCAGGGCATTGGCCGCGGCGATGCCCGAGGCGTACTGGAAAACGTAGAAGGCGCTGTACAGGTGGGGGAACTGCGCCCAGGCGATGCCGTTCCGCGCCGGTTCGACCTGCACCGCCGGCCCGTAGCCGCGCGCAAACAGTCCCGCCAGCAGGTCAATCATCCCGTCGGCGGTCACGGGTTCGCCGTCCTCGACCCATGCGTGGACCTGCTGCTCGAATTGCGAGAGGATCGGCATGAGGAACAGGTAGCGGTGAAAGTTGTGCATCGCTTCCTCAATGATGGCGATTTCCACCTCCCGCGATGGACCCTGGGCCAGCAAATGGCTCCGCAGCAGGGCCTGGTTGAAGTTCGAGGCCACCTCGGCAACGAAGGTCGAGTAGTCGGCGTACACGGGCATCTGGGCGTGGTTGGCCAGCCAGGAGTGCATCGAATGGCCCAGTTCGTGGGCCAGGGTGCTCACCCCGTTCAGGGTGCCGTCGTAGTTCAGCAAAATGAACGGGCGCGTATCGTAGCTGCCCGAGGAATAGGCCCCGCTGGTCTTCCCCCGGTTAGGGTACACATCCACCCAGCGCTCGCGGGTCAGCCCGGCCCGCGCCACCGTCGCGTATGCGGCCCCCAGGGGCTCGACGCTGGCGCAGACCAGCTCGACCGCTTGCTCGTAGGGTACCTGGTAGGGCGGCGCGAGCGGAGCGAAGATGTCGTATGGCGCCATCAACTCCAGCCCCAGCGCCCGACGGCGGATGTCCCAGTAGCGGTGCCAGAGAGGCAGATGACGGTTGCATGCCGCGATCACGTTGTCGTACACCGCGCGGGGCAGATTGTCGTGGTCGAGTCTGGCGCTCAAAGTATCGGCGTAGCCCCGCGAGCGGGCCAGAAAGACATCGGCCTTGACGCTCCCGGCGTAGATCGCGCCGAAGGTGTTCTTGAAGGCCAGAAAGCCGTCCTGGAAGTGCTCCCAGGCGCGCTGGCGCAGGGTCCGGTCGGGACTCTGCAATAACTCCTCGATCGTGCCTGGCGTCACCTCGTGCCGCACGCCGGAGCTGTCCTCCGCGGGGGCGAAGCGCAGGTCGCTCTCGGCCAGCATGAGGTAGGCGCTATAGGGGGCGCTGAGCGGCTCACCCGCCCGCGCCAGGAGTTGCTCGATCTCCGGCGGGCGCACGTGGGCCGCGCGCCGGCCAAGGTTCTCAAAGTAGTGCCGGTAGGGGGCCAGCTCCGGCTCGGCGGCGATCAGCGCCTCCAGCCGTTCCGGGCCGAGGGCCAGCAACTCCGGCTCGGCGAACGCGGTGGCCGCGCCAAGCCGGGCATAGAGGCTGAGCGCGCGCTCGCGCAGCGCCGCGGAGGCCTGATTGGTGGTATCCTCATCGAAGCGCATATGCGCATAGGCGAAGAGCCGGCCCATCCTGACGCGCAAAGCGTCAGCCAGCCGCAGCCAGGCAAGCAAGACCTCTGGGGCCTCGCCCAGGCGTCCCTGGTAGCCGGCGACCGCCTCCAGTTCCGTCTCGAAGGCGCGCGCATCGGCCTCCCAGGCCGCCTGGCCGGGGTAGATGCTGTCGAGATCCCAGGTATACTCAACCGGCGCCTCGGCGCGATCGGGGAGCGTCACGGTCATCACAGGTCCTTTCTCAGGCAATGGTTGGTTCAGGAACGAAATCACCCCGGCATTATACCTGTGCCGGGTGGCGGGCGCCAGTGACAGGACTATAACCTCGTTGGCAGGCAGGTGAGATAGCTCCTTGCGCTGCAAACTCCACTATAATGGTTTGCGTTCATACCCACCGCACGTATCCTCACCACAAAGAGCGCAGAGGGGCGCAAAGGGTTTGAAACAGTCCATCCTCTGCTTTTCTCTGCGTGCTCTGTGGTGAACGTGAATCAGCAATTGCCTGCACGGAGCGCGGCGTGGCGGAGACACTGGTGCTGGGGATTGACCAGGGCGGCAGCGGCACTCGCGCCGTGCTGCTGGATGGCGCCGGAACGGTGCGCGGCTACGGGTATCGCCCCGTGGGCCGGCTCTACCCCCGGCCCGGCTGGGTCGAGCAACGCCCTTCCGCCGTCGCCCGCAGCGCGCGCGAGGCGCTCGACGAGGCCGTTGCCCGCGCCTGCTGCGACCCCGCCGCCATCGTCGCCTGCGGCATCACCTCGCAGCGCGACACCGTGTTCGCCTGGGACGCCCGGAGCGGGCGCCCGATCGGCAACGCTATCACCTGGCAGGATCTGCGCACCGCGCCCCTGGTGGAGGAGACCAGCCGGTGGGAGCGCGCCGCCGAGCGTCGCGCTCGCCTGGGCCAGTTTCCTGGCCCCTACTGCTCGGCCATGCACATGGCCTGGCGCATGCGCCACGACCCGGCCTTTCGCCGCGCCGCCGAGCGCGGCTATCTGCGCGTCTCGCTCAGCGCCGGCTGGCTCATCCAGGCCCTCGGCCAGCCCGCCGAGCATGCCCTCGACTACTCGCTGCTCCAGGCCATGACCGTCTTCGACCCGCGCCGCCGGGCGCTCTGGGACGAGTGGATAGACTATCTGGGCCTGCCGCGGGCGGCTCTGCCCGTCCCGCGCCCGACCCTGCACCCCTTCGGCGCGCTGCGCCTCGGCCAGGTTGATGTGCCGGTCATGGCGCTGATCAGCGACCAGCAGGCCGCCCTCTTCGGCTACGACTGCCGTAGCCCTGGCCAGGCCGTCGCCACCCACGGCACTGCCTCGTTCGTCAACGTCGTCGCCGGCCCGGTCGCTCCGCCCCAGGGCATCTGCAAGACCTACCTGGCCTGGGAACTTGATGGCGCGCCCACCTACGCCCTCGAAGCCGACATGACCGTCACCGGCGCGGTGGCGCGCTGGCTGAGCCAGATGCGCCTGATCCGCCACGCCGCAGACCTCGACGCCCTGGCGCGGAAGACGCCCCACAGCGATGGGGTGGTGTTCGTCCCCGCCTTCACCGGCCTGGGGGCGCCCCGCGAGGACCGCAGCGCCCGTGGGGCCATCTTCGGCCTGACCCTGGGGACCACGCTCGGCCACATCGCCCGCGCCTTTTTTGAGAGCATCGGCTGCCAGTTGCGCGAGATCCTCGACACGATGGAACACGAAGGCGGCGTGCGGATTGACGAGTTGCGCGTCGGCGGGGGCCTGGCCCGCAGCGACGTCGCCTGCCAGATCCAGGCCGACGTGGCCGGCGTGCGCATCGTCCGTGCCGCCGACACCGAGACCAGCGCGCGGGCCGCGGCGCTGCTGGCCGGCCTGGGCGCGGGCGTGTGGAACGGGCCGGAGGACCTGCCGCGGCTGCTCGACCAGGGCGCGCGGACCTTCGAGCCGCGCCTGGAGGCCCCGGCACGCGCCGAATTGCTGGGGCGCTGGCAGCGGGCGGTGGAACGGGCGCGGGGGTGGGGGTGAAGGGAAACTAACCCGCCCGCGCCAGCACCACCGTCGCGAAGGTCGCACCGGCGACGATCAGCGCCGTCAGCAGCAGCAGCCAGAGGGGCGTCGGCGCGCTCAGAAACGACACGCTGAACACCGTGATCAGCACTGCGCCGGTGACGATCCAGATCGTCATGATGGCAATCAGGCGGTGAAGCGAGGTCATAGGGCAGGCTTTCCTTTCAACTCAGCCGCATGGTACTATAACCGGACTTCGTCTCGGCGAGGATTTCAGCAGGGAGGCGCGCGGTGGCCCTGCCCTCCAGATCGGGCGCAGGTGAACCCGGCTTTTCTTATGCGCCTTGACAGATACACGTAAACGTGTATACTTATATCGTCTTGTCGAAGTACCGCACCCGTGCTAGAGTATACCCGCTGCACGATCAGAGAGAGCAAGAGGGTATTCGCATGGGGAGGCAGCCGCTAGCCGAGGTGTTTGGCTTCCGTATCGATGACCACTCCGACGAAGCGAAACGTCATCGCATGGAACGTCTCTGCCCATTCAACAACAAAGGTGCAAAGTGTAACAAAGATAAAGCTGATGATCCTCTAGGTGTATGCAGCATCTACCATGAAGGACAGACCGTGATTATCTGTCCGATACGTTTTCGCGAAAATTGGCAGATTGCAGAGGATGCCGCAAAGTTTTTCTTCCCATCTGGAACCAGATGGACATCCTTCACTGAAATACAACTCAAGGATCGGTACGGTGTATCGGCCGGGAACATTGATGTTGTTCTGGCAGCATATAATGAACAACGCCAGGTGATAGATTATGGCGCTCTTGAGGTGCAGGCAGTCTACATCTCCGGTAACGTCCGAAAGCCTTTCACCTTCTTCATGCAAGATCCGACCAGCAGAAACTCTCTGGATTGGTCAGAACAGAAAGATTACCCGCGTCCTGATTATCTGTCTTCGTCTCGAAAGCGCCTTGTACCTCAATTACTTTACAAGGGAAGCATCTTTCGCTCATGGAAAAAGAAGATTGCCGTTGCTATCGACAAGAGCTTTCTGGCAAGCCTCCCCGACCTGCCAGAAACGACAAAGGGCAGCGCAGATATCGCTTGGCTCGTCTACGATCTGAAGCATGATTTGCATACCAATCGCTTCAAACTAACACTTGTACAGACATTGTATACAGATTTTTCCGCAATTCTCAAGCGAATGACGGCACCAGAACCAGGCAACGAAAAAGATTTTCTCGCCTTTCTACAACGCAAACTGCGTAGCAAGCAGACGCGTAGCAACGCAGATGGTGACATTTCACCAGAGGAATAACCACCTATGCAACACTCGTTTCTCGATACGGATCTTCACGCGCCGATCATTAATGTGGCAATGGTGCCTCAGCGCAGCCCGTTCCGCTATCCGGGCGGAAAGACGTGGCTCGTGCCGTACATTCGCGCGTGGTTGCGCAGCCTGCCGTTCCGTCCAGCGGAGTGTATCGAGCCGTTCGCCGGCGGCGGCATTGTCAGTTTGACCGTTGCGTTTGAACATCTGGCAGACCACGTCACAATGGTCGAACTCGACGATCACGTCGCTTCGGTCTGGCAGACCCTGCTGAGCGGCGATGCGGAATGGCTGGTGGAACGGATTATGACCTTCGAGGTCACCCGCGAGACGGTGGCGGCGGTCCTCTCGGCTGCCCCGGTCACGTCGGAGGAACGCGCCTTCCAGACTATCCTGAAGAATCGCGTGAATCGCGGCGGTATTCTCGCCGCCGGCGCCAGTATGGTAAAGCACGGTGAAAACGGTAAGGGGTTAACGTCGCGCTGGTATCCACAAACGCTCAAACGGCGCATCCTGGACATCGTGGCGCTGAGAGACCGGATTACGTTTGTGCATGGCGATGGACTCAACCTGGTTCGCCAACACGCGCGCCGCGACGATGTGGTCTGGTTCATCGATCCGCCATACACCGCCGCCGGAAAACGCGCTGGCAGTCGTCTGTACACCCACTCGGAACTTGATCACGAGGAACTGTTCCGTCTGGCGAGCACCCTTGCCGGTGATTTCTTAATGACCTATGATGATGCCGAGGAAGTGCGTTCGCTTGCGCGGCGCTACGGCTTTGACACCTATCTTGTGGCGATGAAAAACACGCACCATGCTCGGATGACCGAACTCTTGGTCGGACGCTGCCTGGATTGGGCGCGCCCCATGCTCTCGAGCTGAAACGACACCGGAGATAGTCCAGGGAAGACTCGCCCTTCCCGGACAACCGCTCTCCTAACCTGTGAAAGGCCACAAACGCGACCTGGAAACATTAAAGGTGTGAGGCGCTGGCGAGGTAAGGATCGCTGATCAGGTGGAAAGACGCGTGTCACGAGGGTGGATGCGCATCTCCACACCTCCGCACCTCCACACCTCCACACCTCCACAGTTCAAACAAGGACCAACCCGTGACGCCCTCAGTCAAAGTTGACCGCGACGGTCTCCATCTCAATGGCGAGCCATTTTACCTGCTGGCCGGCTGCGTCCACTACTTCCGCTGGCCCCGCGCCGAGTGGCGGCCCCTGCTCGAACAGGCCCGCTGGGCCGGCCTCAACACCATTGATACGGTCATCCCCTGGAACCGCCACGAACCCCATCCCGGCGTGTTCGACTTCCACGCCGAGGCCGACCTGGGCGCCTTTCTCGACCTCTGCCACGACCTGGGCCTGAAGGCCATCGTGCGTCCTGGCCCCTACATCTGCGCCGAGTGGGAGAATGGCGGCATCCCCGCCTGGCTCAGCGCCGACCCCGCCATCCGCCTGCGCGTGGATAGCCCGGGCTACCTGGGCGCGGCGCTGCGCTGGTTCGACCGCCTGCTGCCGATCATCGCTCCGCGGCAGTTTACCCGCGGCGGCCCGGTGATCCTCTGCCAGATCGAGAACGAGCACTGGGCCTCCGGCGTCTACAGCCACGATGCCCACCAGCAAACCCTGGCCCGCGCCCTGGTGGAACGGGGCATCGAGGTCCCGCTGTACACCTGCATGGGCGCGATCCCCGATTGGCCCGAGTTCCGCAATGGCTGGAGCGGCATTGCCGAGAAGCTCGTCCAGACTCGCGCCGTCTGGCCCGATAATCCCCTGATCGTCAGCGAGTTGTGGAGCGGCTGGTTCGATGTCTGGGGCGCGAGCCGCCAGACGCGCAAGACGGCGGCGAAGCTCGATATGATCCTCCACCAGCTTGTCGCCGTGGGCTGCGCCGGCTTTTCCCACTGGATGTGGGCCGGAGGCACCAACTTCGGCTTCTGGGGCGGGCGCACCGTTGGCGGCGATCTGGTGCATATGACCACCAGCTACGACTATGACGCTCCGGTGAGCGAGTACGGCGAACTGCGCGCGAAGGCCCTGGTCGCCCGCCGCCACCATCTCTTCCTGGCCTGCTTTGGCGCTCGCCTTGCCCCCATTCTGGCCGATGCCGCGCCGGGGGGCCTGACCGTGCTCGTCCCTCCAGCCGTGCGCGGGCGCAGCGAAGGCGGCGCGGCCCCCTTCCGCACCGCGCGCGCCGGCCCCAACGCGCCCGAACCCTGGCGCCGCTTCCGGGCCACCTTCCTCCAGAACCCTGATCTGGAGGGCCGGACCTATCAGATTCTGCTTGACGACCCGCCGCGCCACCTGAGCGTGGAGGTGGAACCGGGCAGCATCCGGCCCATCTTCGCCCACCTGCCGCTGGCAAAGGGCATGACCCTCGTCTGCCATACCGGGCGCCTGCTGGGCTTCTGGAGCGACGACTCCCGCCACCTGCTGGTGGTCTACGGCCAGCCCGGCGAGCGGGGCGCACTGGAACTGGCCCTGCCCGGCCTTGGCGCGCCGCTGGAGGTGCTGCGCGCCGAGACTGGGATGCAGGCGCGCCTGGACGCTGCCACCCTGCGGCTGCACTACTGGATCGCTGGCGACCAGGCCACCCTTGACCTGCGCGGCGCTGCCGGGACGCTGCGGGTCATGGTCCTCAGCGCCGAGGCGGCGGCTCGCTGCGAGCCTGCGCCGGACGGCGAGCCGCGGATCGCTCCGCGACCCGCCCCGCCACGGCGGACGCGCCTGACACTCCCTGTCGAACGGCGACCGGTGGCCGATCTGACCACTGAGGAGGGCTGGCATCCTCTAGAAGCCCCCTGCCCTCTGGAACGGCTCGGCTGCGACCGTGGCTATGGCTGGTACCGCGCCATCCTCGAACTGGAGGCGCCCCTGGATACGACGCTGGTCGCTCCGTGGGTCAGCGACCGCCTGCGCGTGTTCGCCAACGGGATGGAACTCGGCGTCCTGGGAGTCGGCCCGGACGGGCCGCGCTATACCCTGCCGCTGCGCCTGCCTTGCGGGCGCCACGACCTGCGCCTGCTGGCCGATAATCTCGGGCGCTTCAACTACGGCCTGGGGTTGGGCGAGCGCAAAGGCTTGCTCGACACCCTCTACCTGGGCGGCGCGGAGGAAGACATTGCCAGCGGCTGGATCGCTCTGTGGCAGGAAGTGAGCTTCGTCGGAGAGGCCGTGGCGCGAACGCGCCCCGGCGCCGTGCGTCCCGATGCCGCCGGCGTCCACCTCGAACGCCTGCCCTTCACCGCGCCGGTTCTCTGGCTGCTGCGGGAAATCAACGTGCCCGGGGAATGCCGCGCCGTGGTGCATTTCAGCAGCGCCGACCGGGGCAGCGGGGCGCTCTTCGTCAACGGCCTGGCGATTGACCGCTTCAGCCGCCACCACAGCCACGGCTGGATCAAGCACGATATCACCCACCTGCTGCGGCCCGGAACCAACGTGCTGGCCCTGCTGCTGCAGGGCTACGCCGGCGACCCCTGGCGCGCGACGCTGATCACCTATGACCCCGCCCGGCCCCTGCCGGCGGCCTGGAGCTTTCGCCCTGGCGTAGAAGCCGGCACGGGCGATCCGCCCCTCACCGGCCCGGCGTGGTACCGCGCCTGCTTCGGGCGCAACGCTCTGTCGCACCTTCGCGCCCTGCGGCTCGAACCGGGCAGCCTGGAAAAGGGCCAGATCTGGTTAAACGGGCACAACATCGGGCGTTTCTGGCAGATCGGTCCTCAGGAGGCCTACAAGCTGCCCGTCTCCTGGCTCCACGAGCACAACGAACTGCTGATCTTCGCTGAAGCCGGCCATACCGACAGCGTGACCCTCGTCGCCGATGAGAGCCTGCCGTGACCGAGCTGGCGATTGTCATCGTCTCCTGGAACGTGCGCGACCTGCTCTGCCGCTGCCTGCGGGCGGTTGCAGCCTCGCTGGCGGGCAGCGGCATCGCGTATGAAATTATCGTCGTTGACAACCAGAGCGCCGACGGCACGCCGGAGGCCCTGCGCGCCGCCTTTCCCCAGGTGCGGCTGATCGAGGCCGGGGCCAACCTGGGCTTCGCCGCGGGCAACAATCTGGCCCTGCGCGAGCTGCTGGCCCGCGACGTGCCCTTCATACTGCTGCTCAACCCCGACACCGAGCCGGTCGGCGACGCCATCCCGCGGCTGGTGCGCTTTCTACAGCAGCATTCCGAGGCGGCGGCGGTCGGGCCGCAATTGCGCTACGCCGACGGCGGCGTGCAGTCCTCCCGGCGGCGCTTTCCCACCCGCATGACCTTCTTCTGGGAGAGCACCGCGCTCGATCGCCTGTGGCCGGCCAACCCCTGGGCGCGCCGCTATCGCTGCGCCGACACTCCGGACGACCAGGCTCAACCTGTAGACTGGCTGGTGGGCGCGGCCCTGCTCGTGCGCGCGGAAGCCATTCGCCTGGCCGGCCTGCTCGACGAACGCTTTTTTATGTACAGCGAAGAACTGGAGTGGCAACGGCGCCTGCAACACACCCGCGCTGCCGGAGCATCGGCGATCTGGTATCTTCCTGAGGCGACGGTTGTGCACCACGAAGGCAAAAGCAGCGACCAGGCCCCGGCGCGGCGGCACATCCACTTCAATCGCAGTAAAATACTCCTGGCGCGCATGTGGTACGGCTGGCGCTTCGCCGGGGCGCTGCGCGCCTTTCTCCGTCTTGGCTTCGCCTACGAACTGGCCGTAGAAACGCTCAAGGCCCGGCTGGGCCATCGGCCCGACCTGCGGCGGCAACGGATCGCAGTATACTGGCAGGTGCTGCGCGAATTATGAAAGCCGTTCTCGGGAGGGCTGCGCCCTCCCGGCCCTCCCGCGCGGTGGGCGCCAGGGAGGGCGACGCCCTCAAGAACCCTCCATGCGCCCACTCCTTCGACATAATGGGCTATGCTTCTTCACACCCTTACGGATCACTGGCAGATCCGCCCGCTGACGGCCTTTCGCAACGGGATCTATCCGCGCGGCGACGAAGGCTGGCTGCCGGCCCGCGTACCCGCCCACTGGCAAGAACTTCCCGGCCTCGAAGAACACGCCGGAAAAGTGGTCTACCGCTGCCAGTTCGCCTTTGACCCGCAGCGCGCGACCGAGGCCCTGTGGCCAGAGCGCGCCCCCGCGGATCGCCGCCAGAGCGTGCGCGTCTGGCTGCGCTGCAACGGCATCTTCTACTACTCCCAACCCTACTTGAATGGCGTGGACCTCGGCCTCCACGAGGGCTACTTCATACCCAAGGAGATCGAGGTAAGCGATGTCCTCCAGGCCGAAAACACGCTGCTGGTGGAAGTTGACTGTCCCAACGAGCGCAACAAGCTCAACAAGACCATGATCACCGGCGTGTTTTCCCACTGGGACTGCTTCGACCCCCGTGCCAACCCCGGCGGCATCTGGCTGCCGGTGGAACTGCATGCCAGCGGCCCGGTGCGGCTGTGTCACGCGCGCCTGCTCACCCTGGCCTGTGACGAGCGCGCGGCGCAACTGCGCTTTGACCTGGAAGTAGACGCCGCCTTCGAGGCGCAGGTGACCCTGCGCCTGCGCTTCGAGCCGCGCACCTTCAACGGCGAGCCGCAGATCATCGAGCAGCGCCGAATGCTGCGCCGCGGGCGCCAGGAACTCAGCGGGCTGCTGAAGCTGCGTGACCCGCGCCTCTGGTGGACGCACGACCTGGGCCGGCCCGACCTCTACGATGTCGCGATTGAACTCCTGCTTGACGAGCGGCTCAGCGACGCGCAGCGTCTCACCTTCGGCGTGCGCGCGTTTGAGTTGCGCAACTGGATCCCCCATCTCAACGGGGTGCGCTTCCTGGTCAAGGGCAACAACTACCCGCCCGGCGACATGCGCATCGCCACCATGACCCCCGAACGCTGCGCCCGGGATCTGGAACTGGCCCGCGCCTGCCACATGAACCTGCTGCGCGTCCATGCCCACGTTGACCATCCGGCGTTCTATGAGGCCGCAAATGTGGCCGGAGTGTTGCTCTGGCAGGACTTTCCGCTGCAATGGCTCTACGCGCGGCATATCCTGCCTGAGGCGCGGCGGCAGGCGCGGCTAATGGTGCGGCTGCTGGGAAGTCATCCCTGCATCGGCGTCTGGTGCATGCACAACGAACCGGTGGTCATCGAAGACACCGCCGACGAGTCGCTTCTCAGCCGGCTGCGGACGTACCGGACAGCCTTCGGGTTCAGTTGGAACCGCGACGTGCTGGATACGCAGCTCAAAGAGGTGGCCGAACAGGAGGATCCGACGCGCCCGGTCGTGCGCTCATCGGGGGAAATTGACATCCCCTATGTGCGCAAGGGCACCGATGCGCACGTCTACTTTGGCTGGTACCGCAACTACGGCACCCTCGACGACGCCGAGGTGATGCACAAGCGCTTCCCTGCCAACATGGCCTTCGTCACCGAGTTTGGCGCGCAGAGCTTCCCTAACCTGGAGAGCGCATTAAAGTTCATGCCGCCCTGTCTCAGTGAGGCGGACGTAGAGCGCCTGAAAGCGCGCCATAGCTTCCAGGCGGATATCATGTCCAACTGGATCGCCTGGCGCGAGGCCGAATCCCTGGCCGAGATGATTGACATGTCGCAGGACTACCAGATCTTCATCAATCGCTATTACATTGACCGGCTGCGCGCCCACAAATACCGCCCCACCGGCGGCATTGTGCCCTTTCTGTTTGTTGATCCGTATCCGGCCATTTTATGGAGCGTGGTTGATTACTGGCGCGTGCCCAAACGATCCTACTACGCCATGCAGGTGGCCTTCAGCCCGCAGTACGCCTTCTGTCTGTACCCGCCGCGAACCTACGCGATCGGCGAGGCGATTGACCTCCCGTTATACGTGGTCAACGACGCGCGCCGCTCCTTTCAGGATGCCGTACTCGAAGCGCGCCTGTGCGACCCCGCTGGCGAACCGCTCGCCGACGTGCGCCGCCGGGTCGAACTGGCGGCGGATTGTTTGCCAATCGAGGTTGACCGGCTGCGGCTCACCCCCGCTCGCGCCGGGCGCTACGCGCTGGAACTGGGTCTGAGCGGAGTCGAGCACCCCATGCGCCAGGTGTATGAGATTGCCGTGCGGAAGTGATGGCATATGCGGTCTACGGCTTAACGTAGCTCTGTGGAGGCGTGAAGGCGCAGAGGCGAGCGAACAGCTCCACCCCTCCGGACCGCTACATCTCTACAGACCGATTCTGGGAAGTAGAAAGGTGGCGGAGCGCCGTCAGGCAAAACCGCCCGACAGTGCGCCATGCGGCATGTAACCGCGCAGTAACTATCTAGAATACCCTAAAAGTAAATTGTCGAGCCCCGTATACGCCTGTGCTGCGTCATACCGTCAAAGGAGACCAGATATGAGCCAGAGCCCGAACGACGGGTTGAATCCGAATGATCCGATCGGCACCTGGCGCACGATTCGCGACGCTAATCTCGATGCGTGGGCCAAAGGAATGGCCGCGCTGGTCAACACGGAGGTTTTCGCCAACGCCATCGGTTTACAGCTTGACACGATTCTCGCAGCTTCCGCCCCGATTCGCCAGGCCGTCAACCAGTACATGGAGACTTATCTGGCGCAGATCAATATGCCTTCGCGCGCCGAGGTCATCAACCTCGCCTCACGCCTGACCAACATCGAGATGCGCCTGGACGACATGCAGGTTCAGCTTGACGAGGTGCTGGAAGCGGTGCGCGGCCTGGCACTGGTCGCTTCGGCTAATGGCGCCGTGGCCACGGAAGAGGCCGGCATGGGCGAAGCCGAAATCACCGCGAAGCCGCGCCGGACCCGCAAGCCTGCCGCCGAAAGCTAAGCGTCGTTACATGAGCCTGTGGCCCCCGGCACACGGGTCAGGCCGCCAGGGGTGACTCAGACCGACACGGAGAAAGGGAGCTGCCGATGACTACGCAAAGCCCCCCGGCCCTGGATGTTGAAGAGTTGACCAGGAACCTCTATGCCGAGATGGAGCGCCTTGGCAAGAGCACCGATACGCTGGCCAAGCTGGCCGCCAATCGTCTGCACGTGCAGATCGGGCTGACGCCCAAAGAAGTGGTCTGGACGCTCAATAAAATGAAGCTGTACCACTTCTATCCGCAGACGCCCCCTGAACAGCGGAAGCCGGTGCCGCTGTTGCTGGTCTTCGCCCTTATCAACCGGCCCGATATTTTCGATCTGCGCCCGGGCAATAGCTTCGTCGAGTACATGGTCCGCCAGGGCTACGAGGTCTACATGCTCGACTGGGGCCGGCCCGGTCCTGAGGATGCAGGGTATGACTTCGAGGACTTCTCGCTCAAATTCCTGCCGCGGGCGGTGCGCGCCATGCAGCGCCACAGCGGCAAGCGCGAGTTTAGCATGTGCGGCTGGTGCATCGGCGCTACCATCGCGGTGATCTATGCCGCCATGCGCCCCGATGATGGCCTGCGCAATCTGGTGCTGCTCACCGCGCCGCTCGACTTCTCAAATAAG
The DNA here is from genome assembly GCA_025057155.1 of Chloroflexaceae bacterium. NCBI lineage: Bacteria > Bacillati > Chloroflexota > Chloroflexia > Chloroflexales > Chloroflexaceae > Chloroflexaceae bacterium. The sequence continues at coordinate 35,214 of JANWYD010000006.1, read as the reverse complement.
GAGGCCGGCCCCTTTAACAAATGGCTCAATACGCCCTATTTCAACGTTGATGAACTGGTGCGCCAGTTTGGCAACGTGCCGGGCGAGATTATCGACTACGGCAACAAAATGCTTAAGCCGGTCGAGAACTGGGTGCTCAACTATCTGAAACTGTGGGACAACCTCGATAACCCGGCGGTGGTCGAGTCCTGGCTGGCGATGAACAACTGGGTCACCGATGGGGTAAACTTCCCCGGCGCAGCCTATCGGCAGTGGATCGTGGAGTTCTTCCGCGAAAACCGGCTGATGGAAGGAACGCTGCAAATGGAGGGCCGCACGGTTGATCTGCGCAACGTGAAGGCCAATCTGCTCAATGTCATCGCCGACCGCGATCATATCGTTCCCACCTGCCAGTCCGTTACGGCGATGGATAAGTTCGGTTCGCGCGATAAACTGTTGCTGGAGATGAAGGGCGGCCATATCGGTCTGATGGTCGGCAGCGGCGCGAGCAAGCGCACCTGGCCGCAGATCGAGGCGTGGCTTGCCAAGCGCAGCCAGTAACGTCTGCTTTGTACCTGTGGCGCGGCGGTGCGGCCGCGCCTTTGTTGCTCAGGGGCGTCCCTGGATTAAGGAGCTGGTATGCGACTGAAAGATAAGGTTGCCCTCATCACCGGTAGCGGCCAGGGTATCGGTAAAGTAACCGCGCTTACCTTCGCCCGCGAGGGAGCGCGGGTGGCGGTCGCCGACATCAATATGGCCAATGCCCAGGCTACCGCCGAGGAGATCATTCGCAACGACGGCCAGGCCAAGGCGATCTTCCTCGACGTGAGCCGCGCCGAGTCGGTTGAGATCGCGGTACGGACGACCGTCGAGGCGTTCGGGCGGATTGATATCCTCGTGAACAATGCCGGCATCACCCGTGACGCCCGGATGCAGAAGATGACCGAGGATCAGTTCGACGCGGTGATTAATGTCAACCTCAAGGGCGTCTGGCTCTGCGCCAAGGCCGTCGTACCGATTATGATCGCCAATGGCGGTGGCTCGATCATCAATGCCGCGTCAATCGTCGGCATCCATGGCAACTTCGGCCAGACGAACTATGTCGCGGCCAAGGCCGGCGTGATTGGCATGACCAAGACCTGGGCGCGTGAGCTTGGCCCCAGCCAGATCCGCGTTAATGCCGTCGCCCCTGGTTTTACTGCCACCGAGATGATTGCTACGGTGCCCGAAAAGGTGCTTGAGAGCGTGCGCGAACGCACCCCCCTGCGCCGCCTTGGCACCCCCCAGGATATCGCTAACGCCTACCTCTTCCTTGCCTCCGACGAGGCGAGCTTTATCACTGGCATCACGTTGTCCGTTGATGGCGGCTTGCTGTTCTAGGCGAAAACAGGCCATACCCGGAAGCATGCGGGAGGGCTTCGCCCTCCCCGGGGTTTTTTAAGACGCCCTGGCAGGGCCATCCGGTACGTCGTTGCGCCACGCTGCTCTGAACCTGCTTGCCCGCCTGCGGCGGACGCCGCTCCGCGACTGGCCCGCCCTGGAGGTCACGGTTGCCGAAGCGTCGGCTCTCTACATGGCCGGATTCCTGCTCTCGGCAGTCCTCGGCATCGTCCGCCAGATCCTGCTGAATGCCCGCTTCGGCCTCGGTGACGAGGCCGCGGCTTTTTATGCGGCCTTTCGCCTCCCCGAAACCATCAGTCTGTTGATCGCTGGCGGCGCGCTGACCAATGCCCTGGTTCCGGTGCTGGTGCGGGCCTTTGCTCACGGCGGTTCGCCCGCCGCTAACCGCCTGGTCAATCTGACGCTCACGGCGTTGCTGGCGGTGTTCGCCCCCCTGTGCCTTCTCGCCGTTCTCGCCGCGCCCCTGTTCGTGCGCACGATCCTGGCCCCCGGCTTTGATGCCCGCCTCCAGGCCCTCACTGTTACCCTGACGCGGATCTTGCTCCTCGAGGTGCTGCTGGTGATCAGTGAGGCCGCTCTGGTGGCCCTGCTGGTCAGCCGCAATCAGATCCTGCTCCCTGCTCTGGCCATCGCCCTGCGCAACCTGACGTTGATTGGCGGGACGGTCGCAGCGTTTGTGGTTCCACAGGTGGGCATCCTTGGCCCTACGATCGGCTCGCTCTTCGACGCGTTGCTCCAGATCGTGTTCCTCGTCCCCGCTCTGCGCAGCCACTGCTACCGGCCGCGCCTGCTATGGGCGCCGAGCGATCCTGATCTGCGCCTGACGTTGCGCCTGCTCTGGCCCAACGCCCTTTCGGGGCTAAGTAATTATGCCGGGAACATCGCCGATGTCGCCTTCGCCAGTCTCAGCGGCGTTACCGCCGCGGTGGGAGCGCTGGTCAATGCCCTGCTGCTCGTCGGGTTGCCGGTGCGCCTGCTTGGCTTTGCCGTCGGGCAGGCCGCCCTGCCTGCCCTCGCCGCCTTTGGCGTCGCCAACAACCTGGCGGCCTTCCGCTCCCTCCTGCGCCGCACGTTGCTCATCGCTGCCGGCGCCAGTCTCCTGGCCGCCATCGCGCTTGTCGTCCTCGGACGCCCCCTGATCGCCCTGCTCTTCGAACGCGGCGCGTTCGATGCGGCGGCTGGCGATCTCACCTACCGCCTGCTGGCGATCTATGCCGCTGGTTTGCCCACATATGTGGTCACTGAGATCGCCTCTCGCGGCCTGGTGGCGCGCTTTGATACGCGCACGCCTCTGGTGGCGAATGTGCTGCAACTCGCCACGCGCATCGCCCTCAATGCCGCCCTTGTTCCGCCCCTCGGCCCCGTTGCCCTGCCTGTTTCCTTCGTCCTCGCCGCTGCGCTCGAAACTGCGGTTGTGCTCATCGTGCTTTACTGGCGAGCCAGGTAGAATGCCATTTGGAGGGGGGGAGGCGGAGCTCGCGCATCCAAGATCCGTCGTCGGAACGACTTTAGTCGTTGCCTTTCAACTCATTCGACCCCCTGGCGCCCGCCCGGCTGACCAGCAGCGCCACCAGAGCGATGCGCGGCACGATGCTGGCTTCCTCGATGTATTCGTCGGGACTGTGGTAGTTGCCCCCGATGGGACCCAGGCCGTCCAGCACGGGCAGGCCCATGCCCGCGAGCAGGTTGGCGTAACTCGCCCCTCCGGTGGCCGTGTCGCCAAGCGTAAAGCCCAGTTCGCCCGCGCAGGCCCGCGCCAGGTCTACCAGACGGCTGATCGCCGGCGTCCGCGCCATGGGCGCGAAGGTCCACCCTCCGCTCACCTGGCTGGTAGCGCCCGGAACCGTCTCCCTGGCGGCGATGGCCTCCACCGCCGCAGTCACCGCTGCCATGTCTTCCGGCGCCGTCACCCGCACATCCACCTGCGCCTGTGCCCGCGCCGGCACCACGTTGGGCGCATCGCCCCCCTCGATCACGCCCACGTTCACCGTGACGCCGGGGCGCATCCCGTTGAGCCCTTGCAGGGCGATGATCTGATGGGCCAGCGCCAGGATTGCGTTGATCCCGCGCTCAGGCGCAGCGCCCGCGTGGGCGGCGCGCCCGGTTACCTCGAGCACGAATACGCCGGCGCCCTTGCGCGCGCTGACAATATTGCCATTCGGTCGGCCCGGCTCCATTACCAGGGTCAGATCATATCCAGGCGCCAGGGCTTCGAGCATGGCCTGCGAGACCCGATTGTCGCGCTCCTCGTCGCTGCCGCAGACGACGCTCAGCGTAGCGAAGCTCTGCGGCGCCAGGGCCGCCAGGGCCTCGACCGCGTAGAGCGCCGAGAGCAACCCGCCCTTGTTGTCGGCGCTCCCCGGTCCGACCAGCCGTTCGCCCGCGCGACGCAGTGGCCGCGCCGCCGCCGTGCCTACGGGGTATACCGTGTCGAGGTGCGCCGCCAGCATGACGCGGAGCTGGCCCGTGCCATGCGTGGTGAGCGCCAGCCCGTCACCAGCCTGCGCGTCGGGGAACCGGCGCACCTCCCAGCCCCGCGCCATTGCCCACCTCTCCGCCCACTGACCCATTGCCTCAATGCCGGGGCGATACCCGGTGGGGCTGTCAATCGCGCACACCTGCTCCAGCTCTGCGACATACGTTGGCAGACGCGGCCCTAACCAGTTCAATAGCGTTTCGGCGTCGAGTGTCATATGTGGTCTCCACAATGCCGGTTGAAAAACGATGCGCAACCCGGAGGGTTGCGGTAGGGAGAAAGCGGATTTCCGCATGCCTGCCGGGGTGTCAGGCGCTCCGGCAGCGGTTGGAGGGCGGGGAAACCGGGTTTCCCCGTGCCCCGGCCGCGCGGGTTAACGCAACCAGGTTTCCTCCATCCCTGCCGGATGCGCCGGTCACCATGGCAGGCGCGCTGCGGGGTCGCCCAGCAGGGCGTAGTTGCGCGCGTCGTTGCGAGCCACCCAGAGCTGGGCCAGTTCGAGGGGGTCCACAATCTTGCCGAACCTGATGTTCTCGAGTTCCTCGGTGAGGGCCATGGCTCGCGCTCCCTGCACGATGTTAAAGTCGTCGGTGGCGTTGCCCGCCGGCTCGCCCTGCAACAGGCGGGCGATCACATCCTCAAAGGCCTGCGTCTGCGAGCGGGCGCCATCGGTCCCGCTGAAGGAGTAGGTCCAGGCCCGTTCGACGTGGCCGATGACCGCCTGGACGCCGCTGAGCAGCAGGCGCTGCGGCAACTGGCCGATCAAGGGGAAGGGAGCCACCTGGGGGCGCGTCCGCGTCTCGTCGAAGATGAACTCGTCGCGGTCGGGGCACCCGGCGCCGTAACAGGCGAAGAGCAGCGCCATTGTGCCCTCCAGATGAGCCCGGGCGTCCAGATCCTCGCCGGCGAACCAGTGCTCGCGTTGCACATTGCCTGCGCCGTTCCAGTCCTGGGTCACCAGGGCGCCCTGGTGCAGCACGAGCCGCGCGTCGCTCAGCGGCAGGCCCAGGCCGTGGCAGGCGGCGAAGAGCAGCGCCGGGGCCCTGGCGTCGCCCTCGCCGCGCACGATGCGCTCGAGGGCAGCCCGGCCGGCTTCGCCGGCCACGAAGGGGCGCGCCACGAAGCCCTGCCTGTGGGGCACATTGGCGGGGTCCCCGCTCCAGCGGATCAGCGGGCGCGCCAGTTCCTCGGCGCTGCGCCGTGTGGCGACGTCCATGTCGTGCTGGGTGGCGTAGTAGATCACCTCCTTGCGCACCTGGCCGGCCCGGTCGGGCCGCTGCTCGAAGCCAGCCAGACGTTCGGCGTAGGCGGCATAGTCGGCCAGGCGATGGTCGCCGTCGGCCCCGGTGAAGCAGAGGCGCCCGACGGCCCAGAACAGGTCCAGTTCATACTGGAAGGTGAAGGGAATGAAGCGCGTATCGCCAGCGTGGAGCGGGCCGGGCAGACCGAGCAGCAGCAGGTAGTAGGGCACGCCGCGGCGCGGATCGACCGGCCCCTGGCTCACCCCGTGGCGGGCCAGCCAGCGCCCGGCGCGCTCGTTGGGACGGTAGGTCAGCACGGGCGGGATCTGGCCCCAGTGCTCGCGCAGGTTCTTGTTGCCATTGTCGGTGTGCCGGTTGACCCAGGCCCCGGCGCTCTCGCCCTCGACAAAGGTCACCGCTGGCGCGCCGAGGCCCATCTGAGCCATGCGGTGAGCGATCAGCGGCCAGATGGCTTTGATCAGCTCGGCGCTCTCGGTGGCGTTGATCACCACCGCCCAGCGGGCCTGAGCCAGATCGAGGGGGTCAATGTCGCGGGTCACGCCGAGGTGGGTCGTCTCCGCAACCTCTTTTTTCGCCCTGTAGACGCCGTGCAACTCGGGCGGTTCGGCGCCGAGGGCGCTGCGGGCCAGTTCGCTGGCCGCGGCAGCGTCGATGCGCAGCAATGGCGTCCCCTCAGGCGAGAGGCCATTGGGGTAGAGTTCGTCGCCCGCGCCGGGGCCTTCGCCGCGAATCAAGAGCAGCGGGCCGCCAGCGAGACGTCGCTCCTCCGCCGCGGGCGCTACAGGGGGAGCGGGCGCGGCCGTCGCCTCGGACGACGGCGCTCCGGGAGACGCGGCGCCGCCTGCCCCCGCCAGCGCGCCCAGGCGCGCCGCCAGGGCCTCGACGCGCGCCGTAAGCGCCTGGAGGTCGGCGCGCAACGCCAGCGCCTCGCGGTGCAACTCCTCCAGGCCGGCCCGGCCCATCGGCGCCGGCTCGCCGCTCGCCGGGCGCGATACGGGGCGCGGGCACTCCACTGCTTCAATGGCAATCGCCGCCAGACCGCTCTCGGCGACCAGGCGGTAGGGCACGTGAGCGTAGCCCGGCCCGTCGGGGTTCTCGGCGCCCCAGTCAGGGCCCCAGGAGTTGCGGGCGATAAAGTAGCCGCCGCCGGGCGCGTCCGCGTCGTCACGGTAGCCCAGCACGGCCACGGCGTGGCCGCCCCGCCGCGCCTCGCCGGGCAGCGGAAAGCGCACGCGCCCCAGGGCGCGCCCCTGCCACGAGCCGTTCCAGTGCTCCCAGATGTACAGGCCGAGCAGCACCGGGTGGCCCTGCGCCAGGGCCTCCTTGATCTGCAACACCCCCTTCGCCGGCAGTTTCCGAAATGCGGTCACGCGGCGCAATCGGGCCTCGTCGAAGGCCTGCGCGGGCGGGCGCTCGTGACCGGGGCGGATGGGGTCGCTGGGAGCGGGGCGGTAAGGCCAGGTGGTCTCGGTGCAGATGCCCAGATCCTGCAACACCCGCACACCCACGAGCGGATCGGTGCCCACGTCGCCGCGAATGCCGTCGCGCTCCTTACAGGCCCAGTAGAGGAACTGCTCGGAGAGATCGGTCGGATCGCCGCTGCGGGCCTGAAAGAGGGCGGCCAGGGTGAAGGCCACGCAGGAATTGCGCACCCCCTGATTGCCGGGCGGCGGCAGGTGCGCTGGCGGATCGACCCGTGCGGGCAACGTTGTGGGCGGGGCGAACGCCGCGACCTCCACGTCCTCGTAGGCGTCAATCACCAGACCCGCGCCGACCTCCAGTTCGACCGGCACGCTGAAGGAGACGCCCTCGGGCAGCAACGGCAGGGCCGCCTCGGCCAGCGCGCGCACCCGCTCTTCGGGAAGCTCCAGCGCCACCGCCAGGGCCTGCACTCCCGTGCCATACTGCTGGTTGCTCGAACGCACCGTGGCGTAGAACTCCTCAACGCTGGCGATCCAGTACGTCGCCAGCCGGTCGCGCACCGCCGCGTCCATTGCTTCAATGCGTTCCAGGGGGGTCAGAGGGCGCATAGGCTGTCTCCTTGCCTGGTAACTCTGTGGAGAGGTGTGGAGGTGTAGAGGTGTGGAGGTGTGGAGGTGTGGAGGTGTTGAGCTGTAGAGCTATGCTATGCACCTCCACATCTCCGCACCTCCTCAGGTCATCCTCGCCAGCACCCCCTGGATCAGCGCGGCGAAGCGGGGCCGCGCCTGCTCGCCAGCGGCGAGCACTTCCTCGTGATTGGCCGGCGGGCCATCAGGCAGGGCCAGATTGGTGATCAGCGAGAGGCCCAGGATGCGCATGCCGCCGTGGTGCGCCACCACCACCTCGGGAGCGGTGGACATTCCCACCGCGTCGGCGCCGAGGGCGCGCAGCAGGCGCAACTCGGCGGCGCTCTCGAAACTCGGCCCGGCTACCATACAGTATACCCCTTCGCGCAATGGCGTTCCCTGCTCCGCGGCGACGGCGCGGGCCAGCGCCGCTAACTCGTCGTCGAAGGCCCCGACCATTGCTGGGAAGCGCGGCCCGAGTCGGTCGTCGTTCGGGCCAATCAGGGGATGGTGGCCGGCCATACCCGGCAGAAAGATCTGGTCGCTGATGCGCATAATATCGCCGACCTGCCAGTCGGGACGCAGCCCGCCCGCGGCATTGGTGACAATGAGCGTGTCGCATCCCAGAGCGCGCAGCACGCGCACCGGGAAGGTCACCTCTTGCATTGTATAGCCTTCGTAGAAGTGGAAGCGCCCGCGGAGCGCCGCCACCGGCTGGCCGCTCAGCAAGCCCACCGCCAGCTCGCCGCGATGGCCCGCCACCTTCGGCTGGTGAAACCCGGGAATGTCCTGGTAGGGTATGACAACAGCCTGCTCCAGGGCATCAGCCAGCGCGCCCAGCCCCGAGCCGAGGATCAGGCCGACCCGCGGCGTGAGCGCCAGCCGCTCGGCGATCCTCGCCCGCGCCTGTTCGATGCGATCATAAACCTCCATACTGCCTCGCCGGGCAACAACCGGGCCTTCGCACTGCAACCCGGAGGATCGTGTCACTTCATCGGCAGGGGCGTGGGGAGACCTGGTTTCCCCATCCTCCTCCTCCACCTGCCGGTAGGGTATTGCTCCTCACCCTTCCCCGCCGCGCGCTGCGTGGCGCCCCCTCCCTCTTCACCTTTGGTGGAGAGGGAAGGGGCCGGGGGGAGGGTGAGGATCACCGCCGCCGGCTCAACAACTCGCGCTTGCGGGCCTCAAACTCGTCAATCGAGAGAATGCCGCGGTCACGTAGCGCGGCCAGTTCTTCCAGCGTGCGCTGCACCTCGGCCGGCGCGGAGGCGATGGGCGCCGGGGCAGCGCGATAGATGCGGTCGAAGAAACGGTAGTTCTGCTCCAACTGGCGCCTGGCTTCGAGCAGCGCCCGTTGGAAGGCCAGCGGCGACTCGATGCGATCAAGGACATTGACGCCCGGATCGCCTGAAGCCGTAAAGACCGTGACTGTGCCGAAGTTCAGCAGGCGCCCGGTGAAACTCTGGTGCAACGTGACCTCGTTGATCTTCTCCAGCGCCACGTCATTCACCCGTTTGCTCAGCACTCCCTGCACCTGGAGCAGGCGCCGGTCGGTCACGACGTGCTGTTCATTATTCCAGCGCAGAAAGTCGAGGAAACTGCTGAACAACACCGCCAGGCTGATGCCGACGCAGATCAGCAGGATCAGGTTGCTGGCGGTGATGCCGCCGAAGGTGAGCGTGCTAGTATCAAAGGCCATATGCGAGGCCATACCGGCGGCGACGAGCAAGGCGATCAGCGCCAGTTCGGTCACGATATTGGCGATCAGGACGAAGAGATGCTGGCGGGCGACGTAGAGTATCTGCTCCCCGCGACCGAGCAGATGTTCAAGGTAGGCCATGCGGTGCTCCTCATTCGATGCGCAGGATCTCATCCAGGAAAGCGACCGAGCGCAGATCGCGCTCCAGGAGACGGCGCAGATATGCCCGGAGGAGGCCCTCGGCCTCGCTCCGGACGGCTGGGGAGAGCCGGAGGCTCTCAACCACCGTAAGGGGCTGGCTTTGCAGGTAGCGTAACAGGCGGAAGGCCGCGCCGCTCATTGGCATTGCCGCCCGGTCGGCATCCTCGTGCTGCGGGCAGAGCACGCCGCCGAGGGTGGGGCTGAAGCGACCGGCGGCCTCTGTCAACACCTCCTGGCAGACAATGCAACGATGCAACTGTGGGCGATAACCGGTCAAATGCAGCAGGCGCAGTTCGTACCAGCGCAGCGCGAGGTCGGGGTTCGCGCTGCGATCCAGTGCGGCAAAGGTCTGCGCCAGCAAGGCGTACAGCTCGGGATGCTCGTCATTCTCCTCACAGAAGCGATCGTACAACTCGGCAGCATAATAGGCGCAACTCAACCGGGGCAACTCCGCCCGCAGGGTCCCGTGGCTGTCGCGGATGTCGCTCTGGGTGATAATGTCAAAGGTTCGTCCGATGGCGAGCAGCAACCCGACGCGGGTAAACAGTTCCAGGTGCCCCGCGAGCTTGCTGGTGGTCTTGCGAATGCCTTTCGCAAGCACCCGGCGCTTCCCGTCGGGCGTGGCGAGCAGCATTAGCCGGTCGGCCTCGCCAAAATCGCTCCGCCGCAGGATCAACGCTTCGGTTCGGTAGATGCGCTCGCCCATTGCCTGGTTTTCGTCGGGTGCTCCTGCGGCTGCGCCGCGCAGTGAGATTTTGGATTTTGGATTTTGGATTTTAGATTTTGGATTGGCGTCTATCTGGGATAGGATTCTCGGGAGGGGGCGGCCCTCACGACGCTCCCGCCAGCGGCGCTTACCTAGCGTAGCAAACAAGTATAACCGAAAATCGCGCCCGGCGCCTCGCCCGGAAGGGGTATGGGGTGCGACGAAACATTTTGCATGATCCCCAGCGCGCGAGGCGGACCAGGTTTCGGGAACGCGCGGTGTCCGTTCGCGGCGGACGCCGCCCCGCCCCCTCCCTGACCCTCCCCCGCCGGGGGAGGGAACCGCTCCTCCTCCCAGCGAGGGGAGGCCGGGAGGGGGGCGCCCTGCGGCGCGCAGCGCGGCGCCGCGGGGCGAACCGGCAACCAGCGCCGCGTGCGAACCGGCGGGACGCTTGCCGGGTTACGGGGCGCCGGGTGCCTGCACCCCGATCCTGCAGAACGTTTCGTCACACCCACGGGCATGCGAAACCCCCCTTTCCCTATCGTTACGTCAGCGGGAAGGTGGCCGCGACGATCCAGGCGAACAGGACCGCGTTCACCAGCGCGCCTACCACGATGGTTCGGGTTTGCCGGTGCACCAGACCGCTCAGGAGACCGTAGATCACGAAGTAGACGACGAAGAGCGGGGCGATCAGCACCAGGAAGAACAGTTCGCGCGGGTTGAGGACGATGGCCAGGATCAGGCCGCCAAAGAACGCGCCCTTCGTCAGCACATAGGCCCCGCGCGGCGCTCCCGCTCCGCGGGTCAACCGCTCGTCGGCCAGGAAGTAGGGCAGCATGGCCGCGAAGACCGCCAGGAAGACCGGCCAGCGCGGAGGCGGAGGGAAGTAGTTGAGCACGAACAGGTGGGTCGGCACGCCGAAGCTCAACAACACATAGCCAACCACCAGCAGGGCGGCGGCCACGGCCATGAGGAGGCCGCGCCGCCAGGCGGCCAGACCGCTCCACGCTGCGCGCCGGCCCCGGGTCAGCGCAGCCAACCCCGCGGCGGTGAGCAGCCCGTAGAGGCCGAAGAAGAGCGCCAGCGGCCCGCCGACGCGAATGGGCAGCAGATCGCCCGCAGGGATCAGGCGCAGCAGCAGGGGCGCGAGCAGCGCCGGGGCGAGCGCCGTCGCCCACCAGCCGCGCCGCGGGAAGGGCGCCGTCTGCCCGCCGAGGGGACCGATGGGCTGCAACAGGCGCACCAGAGGCCAGTAGAGCAGCACCGCGCCGATGTACACCAGCCCCAGGGCCGGCAGGCGGTTGTCGAGAACGCCCGCGCCGGGCGGCGGCATCGCCCTGAGCGGCATAGCCGCCTGGAACCAGCCCAGGGTTTCGGCCATGCTCACAGGGTGAAACAGGACCCCGATGTGCTCGGCGCCCGGTACGAAGACCACCCGCCGCCCTGTGCCCGCCGCTGGATCGCCATACGTCTCTCCGGGAACGCCCGCCGCCCCCGCCGCCTCGACGATCACCGCCTCCGCCAGGGGCTGCAGGCCGCCCTCCAGCGCGCCCGTGAGCACCAGCAGATTGGCCGGGCGCGTGGCCGTCGTTCCCTCGTAGACCAGCGAGACGGCGACCGTCGCGGCAATGTCGGGCTGCTCCATCGCGTAGCGCGCCACCGCTTCGCTACCCATGGAGTGGCCCACCAGCCCCACCCGTCCGTCGCCGCGCTCGCGGGCATAGGCCACCACTGCGTCAAGCGCCGTTCGCAACTGCCGGTAACGCCCTTCGCGGTCGGCCAGATCGCCCCGGAGGGGCGCGGTGTTCCGCCCATGGCCGGGAAAGTCGAAGGTAAGCGCCAGGTAGCCATTGCGCGCCAGCGTGAGCGCGAACGGCTCCATAATCTGCTGCGAGGCGGCGAAGCCGTGGGCGATCACGACCGCCGGGGCCGGTCCCGCGACCGCGGGCCGGTATACCGTCACCGGCGTCGCGCCCAGGGTGAGGCGCTCGATACCCGCCAGCGGCGCCCGCGAGGTGAACAGCAGCCAGAGACCTGCACTGATCGCTGCGAGGCCGGCCAGCCCTGCCAGAGTTCGCGCCAGGCGCGCCGGCCACCGGCCAAGGGCCGGCGCCGCCACCTGCTTCGCGGCAGCCAGCCGCCGGTCCCGCGGCGCGCTCATGGCCGGCCTCGCTGCGCCGGTTCGAGCGCGACGGTCAGATCCAGACCCTCGTTCAGGCTGCCCCGCCGGTAACCGGCGAGGTCCAGCGTCACATGGCGGAAGCCGGCCGCCGCGCGGATACGCTCGACCACCTCGACCGCGCGTTCTACCAGCCGCGGCATATCCGCCGCTTCGACTTCGATCCGCGCCAGGTCGCCATGGTGCCGCACCCGGTACTGCCGCAGGCCCAGTTCGCGCAGCACCTCCTCCGCCGCCTCCACCTGCGCCAGCTTTGCGGGGGTGATCGGCGTGCCGTAGGGAAAGCGCGAGCCGAGACAGGCGAAGGCCGGCTTGTCCCACACCGGCAGGCCATGCCAGCGCGCCAGAGCGCGGATGTCGGCCTTGGTCAGGCCGGCCTCCTTCAGCGGCGCGCGCACGCCGTGCTCCAGCGCCGCCTGCGCCCCTGGACGGTGGTCGCCCAGATCGTCGAGGTTATCGCCATAGAGCACCCAGGGCAGATTGTACTCATCGGCCAGGGCGCGCAGCCGGGTGAACAGCTCGCGCTTGCAAAAGTAGCAGCGATTGGCTGGGTTGGCTGCGTAGCGCGGGTCGGCGACCTCATCGGTCGTGATGACCAGATGGCGCACGCCGATCAGACGCGCCAGTTCCTCCGCCTCCCGCAACTCGCGGCGCGGCAACGACGGCGAATCAGCGGTGACGGCCAGGGCGCGGTCCCCCAGGGCGGCGTGCGTCGCATGGACCAGCAGCGTGCTATCCACGCCGCCCGACATGGCAATCACCGCGCCGTCCAGGCCCCGCAGGATCGCCCGCAGGCGCGCCGCTTTATCGGCCAGTTCGGGAGGCAAAGGTTCGAGGTTCATTCGCTTGTGACTCCCGGCGAGAACTACGGCAGGGAGGGTTTCAAGGAGGGCTGGCCCTCCCCGGGACAATCTTCTTGTCACCCCCCGGCGGCCAGCGTGTTGATCATACTCGCAGCGTACCCCGCGCCGAAGCCGTTGTCAATGTTTACCACCGTTACGCCCGGAGCGCAACTGTTGAGCATCGCCAGCAGGGCGGCCAGGCCCCCGAAGCTGGCGCCATAGCCCACGCTGGTCGGCACGGCGATGAGCGGCCGCCGGACCAGGCCGCCGACCACGCTGGGCAGGGCGCCCTCCATTCCTGCGACAACCACCAGCACCGACGCGCGCTGCACCTGTTCCAGGTGGGCCAGCAGCCGGTGCAGCCCGGCCACGCCTACGTCTGCCAGCCGCTCGACGTGGTTGCCCATCACTTCGGCGGTCAGCGCCGCCTCTTCGGCGACAGGCAGATCGGCGGTGCCGGCGCAGATCACCAGCACCACGCCGGGGCGCTTTGGGAGCGGCTGGCGCTCGATGATCACCATGCGCGCCACGTCGCTGTAGCGCGCCGCAGGGACGGCGGCGCGCACCTGCGCGTATACCTCGAAGGAGGCCCGCGTTCCCAGCACCGGCCCCGGCCCCTCGGCCAGCCGCGCGATGATCGCGGCGGCCTGCTCGGGGCGCTTGCCCTCGCAGTACACCACCTCCGGAAAGCCGGCGCGCAGGGCGCGGTGGGTGTCGAGGCGGGCGAAGCCCAGATCCTCGAAGGGCAACCGGCGCAACGCCGCCATGGCCTCCTCGACCCCCGTCTCGCCCCGTTGCACCCGTTCCAGCAATGCGCGCAGTGTTCGCTCGTCCATGGTTCCGCGGGCCTACCCCTTCCTATGGAACCCCTGGCGGGGCTTAAGCGCACTCTCCTCCCAAACCCTGCGCAGGTGCAGGGTTTTTGAGGGAGAAGAGGTTTTCCACATCTGAATGCGCTAATGCCCCACCCTCCCTCTCCGCCGCAGGTGGAGAGGGGGATGCCGGCGGCTTGCTACCCCGCCTCCCGTGCGCGGGAGAGAGGGAATTGGGCTTTCTGACGACCCAAAACCCTCCCCTGCCGGGAAGGGCGCCTGGCGCCTCCCCCCGTTGGGGGGAGGCGGGGAGGGGGGCGGGCTGCGCTCAGGGCGACGCGTGCGCCGCCTGCCGGGCGAGCGACCGGCCGCGCGCCCCTGCCGGTCAAGAAGGCCGGGGGCGGAACCTTTCCGCCATTCGTGAGGCCGGAGGGGGGCCGTGTTCGCCTCAAATCTCAACTGTCTGCCCATCGCGCCCAATGTCGGCGCGGCCGGTGAAGCCCCCGTTCGCCACCGCGGCCAGGGCGTCGGCCTCGGGCATCGTCCAGCGGGGGCTGTAGTGCACCAGAACGAGATGCGCCACGCCCGCCGCCGCCGCCAGCGCCCCCGCCTGCCGCGGCGTCGTATGCCCGGCGGAAGGCTCGGCGGTCGTGGCCTCGTGGATGAGCGCCGTGGCCCTCCGGGCCAGCTCCTGCACCGCGGCGCACGGCTCGGTGTCAGCCGAGTAGACCAGGGCGCGCCCGCTCGCCGGGGCCTCGAAGCGCAACGCCAGACCGGGGCGGCTATGGGTGGTCGGCGCAGTGCGCACCTGCCACCCTTCCGCCAGGGGCAGAATGTCGCCGGGCTGGAGCGGGCGCCAGTCCGGTGGCACGTGGTACTCGACCTGCATCGCCTCCAGGGTATGTTCGAGCACCTGCAACACCGGGGCCAGCCCGTAGATCGGCAGCGGCGCCTCGCGCCCGCCCAGGCGCATGCTGAAGATCAGCCCTGGCAGGCCGTTGATGTGATCGCAGTGGCTGTGGGTAATGATGACGCCGCTCAGCGCCTGCGGATCGATCCCGGCGCGCAGGAGCCGCTGGTAGGTGTCGCCGCCCGCGTCAATCAGCAGCGGGCCGCCCGGCCCGTCCCAGACCATATGCGTATGTCCCCGATCCGCGTCGGGGAGACCGGTCCCCGTCCCCAGCAGGATCATGCGTGGCATCGTCCGCTCCGAGTCTTGCAGTCGCGCATCTCCACGCATATCATAGCACGCCCGCGCGCGCGGCGCGGGAGGCGTAAGCTCCGCCTCTCGCAGCGGGGCCACGCATTTCCTGCATGTTGCAGCGGGTTGTCGGGGTGGCCTCTGGCGGGTCTCCGCCGCTCCTTCCTGCCGGTTACGATGGTCGAGAAGGCCGGGTTCTGAACGGTTACGCTACTCGGGTCCGGGAGAGGCGCGCTCTCCCGGACCCGCCAGTGCCACTTCTCCCTGGCCGCCGCGGGCCGCGCTAGTTCCGCACGAGCAGCGGCAGGTAGACGCGGGTGTCGCTGATCGTCAGCGTGCCCGGCACATAGGTAATGTTATAGTTTGGGCTGGATAAACCGCTCGGAACGATCGGGTAGGTGCCCATAGGGCTGCTCTCGGTCGCCGTAGTTGTGAATCGCAGTTCACCCTGCAACACGCCAGGCCCTTCATCATTGACGAAACCAATGTAGCTGGCCGTGAAGGGCGGGTTGGGCCTGCCGAAGGGTCTGGAGACATCATTGGCCCTGATCGTGAGCGGGGCGGGAGTCACACTCAGCGTGCCCGGCTCGAAGGTCAGCGTGTAGCGTTCAGCGCCGTACTCCGAGAGGGCCAGCGTGCCCTGGTTGATGGGATAGGCGCCCACCGGGCTGGTGGCCGTAGCCGGTGTCGCCGGGCTACCGGTCAACACCTGCGCGAGCGTGTCGTTGCCCTGGAGATTTGCGGTGTAGGTCAGACTCGGATTCGCCGCGCCGTAGGTCCGGCTGCGGTTGTCGGCGACGACCCGCAGTGGCGCGCGGTTCACCGTGATGGTTCTGTCCACGCTGACGGGCGCGAAATTAGTTGTGTCATTGGGAGTGAACGTCACCCGCAGGTTGCGCGTGCCGGCCGGCAGCACCGTTCCCGCTGGCGGATCGTAGGTGAAGACGCCGGGAACGGTCTGGCCGTTGAAGCTGGCCGTGGCGTTCAATTGGGCGGAGCTAAGCGGCGTGCCATAGGTGATCGGCGCGGGGTCGGGCCAGGCGATCTCCGGCAGGTCGCGCTCGGTGACGGTCAGCGTGCCATCAACAAAGGTGATGGCATAGTTGTTGCTCGTCAGGCCGCCGGGGGTGATGGGATACGTGCCCGCCGGGCTGGCGGTCGTTGCGGGGGTCGAGAAGCTCAACGTGCCATTCAGATCAGCCGGGCCGTCGCCATTGACAAAGCCCTCATAGCGGGCAGTGAAGGTCGGGTTGGGCGCGCCGACCCGCCGGGTGGCATCGTTGGCGGTGACGGTCAGCGGGGCGCGGGTCACGGTCAGCGTGCCGGGCTCGAAGTTCAAGGTGTAACGCGCGGCGCCATAGTTCGTCAGTCCCAGGGTGCCCTGGATGATCTGGTACGTGCCCGCCGGGCTGGCGCTGGTGGCCGTGGTGGCCAGCGCGCCGGCGAATACCTGCTGCACCGTGTCGCCGTTACGCAGCCCGGTCACGTTGAACGTGAAGGTTGGATTGGGTGCGCCATAGCGCCGGGTGGCGTTGTTAGCGGTGACCGTCAGCGGGGCGCGCTGTACGCGGATGCGGTAGCCCCGCGCGGCGACCGTTCCCGATCCCGGCGGCTCATTGGCATTGCCCGTCACCCCGATGGCGAACGTAATGCCGTTGGGATCATCGGTTGCCGGCTCGGTTACCGTCCCACCCGGAGGAGTGGCGATCCGCGCCTGGGTTTGACTGTCCTGAATGATCTGAATGCCATTGGGCAGCCGGGTTCCCAGCGGAGGGTTGTACCCCGAAGGCGGCGGATTAACAATGAAAAACTGGGTCCCCGCATTCGTGCCGGTGGCCACCAGGCGGACGGGACCGCCGGAAGGAGGGTAGGGATAGCCGTAGATGGCATTCGGGAGGTCTGAACCGCCCGGCGGCGTATCGGGGTCAACATAGGCCACGGCGTACACTGCCGAGGTGGCGGTCAGGGCCACCAGGGCGATCAGCAGGGCCGCTAGAGCGCCGCGGATGGGGGCCTTGCGGTACCAGGGGGTGGGGGTGGATGGGCGCATGCTCTGCTCCTTGTCTCAACGACGATGAACACAACGGTCTCCGCTGCCCGCCGGAGACGACATCCTTGGGTACTACGTGGTAGCGCAGCCTGGTCATACGTTTACCCGGTACGGTAGTACGGGCGTATGAGAAACCTGTGACCCCCTCCCCGCGCGCGGAATGAAAAGCCTGTCACCTCGTGGCGCGCCCGAATTGCGGCGGCGCCGCGGCGACGGAAAGCCGCCGGCCAGCGTCTGCCGGCCAGCGGCCGGCGGCTACGGGCCCTTTTCACATCGGCCAGCGCGCCTGCGGCGGGCGGAACGGCAGCGGCGAGAAGACGCAGACCCCGCGCCCCGTCACGCCGTCGATCGCCGCCTGAGCGTGAACTGCCAGGCGACACGCGGATGAAATGTTGCTCACGCGGGTTTTAGAGCACTGACCGGAATGCTTGATCCACTGAGGACACCGAGCGGTGTGGCTCGCTGCGCTCGCGCCACCATCGTTGCAGGTCAATCCTTTCGAGAAACGCTACAGAGGTTTCCCTGAGAGGGGCGGGCCGTGAAGTGGTGGGACGACAGTGGCGGTCTGTGAAGCGCGTTCGCTTGCATTTTCGCCCCCCTCCCAGCCTCCCCCCGTTGGGGGGAGGCGCCGGACTCCCTCCCCCGGCGGGAGAGGGTTGGGGAGCTCTCAGGTGCAGGGTTTTTCGAGCGAGAAGGGGTATTCGGCATTCCAATGCGCTTCCGATCCTCACCCCCACGCCCCCCTCTCCACCTACGGCGGAGAGGGGGGAGTTGGGCGTCCCGATGCCCCGGATGGCGAATGTGACGCGAGGATGGGCCGGAAAACCCTGCACCTGAGTAAGGGTTGGGGAGGGGGCGAGGGGTTAGCGAAAGACTTTGTTTACAGACTACTAATGCAGCTCCCAGATGATCAGAGCGCACCGCCCGGCGGCTGGATCGCTCACAGCTCATCGTCCTCGAATGTGGCCTCGGCGGGGGTCGGCGCGGCCTCACCGCGACCGATGCTGATGATCCCGAAGAGGTCGCGCTGTTCCACGACGATCACGCGCCGTTTGAGCAGTTCGAGCACCGCCCAGAAGGTGACAATCACCTCCTCCCGGCGCGCGTCCGGGGCCAGCAGGTCGTCGAAGCTAAACCAGGGGGCCCGCTCCAGGCGGCGCAGAATATCGGCGACCACCTGGGCGACGGTCAGCCGCGGGCCGAGGGCGATGACCTCGGCTTCCTCCAGCGGCAGGGCCAGTTGCAGGCGGCGCTGCAGCGCGGCGACCAGTTCGGCCACCGTATGGCGCACGGGCGGCGGGGTGAGATCCAGCTCCGGCGGAACGGGTGTGAGGCGCAGGAAGGTGCGCCGCTCCTCCTCGTACCAGGCGCGCAGCAGGGCGGCGGCCTGTTTGTAGCGCCGGTACTCGCGCAGTTGCCGCGCCAGGTCCTCGGCGTCGGCGTCCCGGAACGGCGCGGCTCGCTCCGCAACGGCAGGGCGGGGCAGCAGCGCCCGCGATTTGATCAGCAGCAGACGGGCCGCCAGGCTCACAAACTCGGCCAGCGCGCCGGGGTCCGGCGCCTCCATTGCCCGCACGTGGGCCAGGTACTGGTCGGCCACCTGCGCCAGCGAGATGGAGGTGATGTCAAGCTCCGCCCGCTCGATCAGGCGCAGCAGCAGGTCGAGGGGGCCGTTGAAGCCTGGCAGGGTTATTGTGTACATTTCCTCACCCTCCCCCTGGCCCCCTCCGGGGTTGGGGCGCCGCTCCTCACCCTCCCCCGCCTCGCTGCGCTCGGCGCCCCCTCCCTCTCCACTGCAGGTGGAGAGGGAGGGGGCCAGGGGGAGGGTGAGGACCCCTCAATGCTGCTCATCGGCCCATCGCAGCAGCGCGGCGCGACCGGCGGGCGCGGGATCGTGGTAGCGCCGCAGCGTCTCAATCACCTCGGGCGGGCTGCCAGCGGCGGCGGCCATGCGCGCGCCGCGCCAGGCGTGTTCGGCATAGCGGGCGACCGGGGGCAGGAGGCGCGCCGCCAGCAGGTACAGTCCCGGCGCGCGCTTGAGGATGGTCGCCAGCACGTACCACCCCAGGGCCATGGGGCGGCCCGCGTCGTCCATCTTGCCGCAGTCGTGCACCAGCGCAGCGCGCAGCAGCAGCGGATCGGCGTGGCCCGCGGCCACCAGCGTGGCGTACACGTCCAGACAGTGGCGCTGATCGTAGCGCGGCATCATCGTGAACAGCCGCCACTCGGCGGGCGTCAGCAGCGCCTGCGCCGCGGCCAGTTCATCGGGGCCGATCCGCGCGTCCAGGGCCGCCCGGAACTGCCGCGCCCGGTAGAGCAGTTCCGGCAGCCCGCCGGCCAGTCCGGGATCGGGTGGATACGGGTGGTGAGCGTAGGGCATGACCGCTTTCCTGATTTTGGATTTTGGATTTTGGATTCGGCTTTCCGATAAACGAAGTGGTCCGTAAAGCAAGGTTCCTGGCATGTTCGCCCCCCTCCCGGCCTGCTCCCGTCGAGGTTAGGAGCCGGCCTTCCACCCCCGGCGGGGGAGGGTTGGGGTATACGCCCGTTATGCCAATTCCGACCGACGCGTTCCACCCCCGGCGGGGGAGGGTTGGGGAGAAGCAGGGGTTTAGCATTCCGGTCAGTCCTTCAGGGCGCGAGCGCAAGCACCCGGGCCGGGGCGCTCGAGGCCGCCTGCACCTTCAGGGCGCCGATCACCACCGTGGCCCCGGTGGGCGGCACCTGCTCCAGGCTGGTCAGGTTCTCCAGGAACAGGGCGAACCCCCGCGCCGGCGCGTAGAGGCGCCCCGGCGCATCCACGCCCAGACCGGCCACGCCGCGCTGGTTCAGCAACAGGTCAGCCGCGTCGGGGCCAAAACCGGGCGCGCCAGCGTCCGCCCCCAGATAGGCCCGCGGATCGCCCCAGCGCACGTCCCAGCCGGTGGCCAGCAGGACCAGCGTTCCCGGCGGGATGGAGCCGTAGCGTTGCTCCCAGGCGCGGACATCGGCGGCGCTGAGGGCGAAGTCGGGCGCGTCCTGGGCGCGATCGCGGGCGTCAATCACCACCGCCGGCAACACCAGGTCGCGCGGCGAGAGGTGCTCGACGCTGGTAAGCTCGGCGTCTGGCCCGGCAACCACCCGCAGCAACGAGCCGGTATTGCTGCCCAGTTCGATCCGCGTCACCGCGCCGTCGGGCGCGCGCAGGAGGCGCGGCCGGGGCTCGCCAGCGCGCAGAGGCACATTTTCGTGCACCACGTGGCTCAGATCCACCGCCCGTGAGAAAGGCGCCGGCGCGCGGGCCTCCGGCTGAGCGGCGCAGGCGCTCAGGAGGGCCGCCAGCGCCAGCAAGGTCAGCAGACCCCTGAAGTCCTGATGCGATGTTGGATTTTGTACTCTGGATTCCGGGTTGCCGTAGCCGGCGTTCCGATCAGATCTGGCAATGATACGCATAGGGTCTATACAAAAATGGTATTACATGTTTAATTATAGTTGTGAACGATGCTGCACAACGGGCGCCGGCGTCTGTGCGCTTCATTATAACAGCTTGCTCGGCGCCGGCGTTAATGCTGCTGGTGGAGTGCGGGTTCAGATTTAGCGCAGAGGAATGTAGAGGATGAGCTTTTTGAAACTCTTTGCGCCCCTCTATCCCGCTGGAACCGTGAAGTTTATGATATAATCTCGCCGAGAGGCAGAGCGAAACGCCACTACGAGGCAGCATGACAGTCTACAATCCAGAGGGACTCCCTCCGCTCATTTCAACAGGGCTGGCTCGCATCGAACGGCGGTTGCCCTACCCTGGAGAGGTGCGCTTCAGTCCAGGCCGGCGCGTTGAGCCCGAAGACATTGTAGCGGCCACGCTTATGCCCGCCCCGCCGCAGATCATCAACGTGGCGCGGGCGCTGGGCATTCCCCCCGGCGATGTGTATCGCGCCATGCGCCGTGAAAAAGGCGTGAAGATCGGCGCGGGCGAGGTGCTGGCGCGCGCGGGGAGCCTCTTCGGGCGGCGTTGCATCGCTCCGGTGAGTGGTGAAATCACCGATATTGACACCGAGACCGGCTACGTGACCATCGTGCCCGATCCGATAGAACAGGAACTCGCGGCGGGCGTGCGCGGAGTGGTCACCGAGGTCTTCCCCAACCGGGGGGTAGCTATCGAAACCCTCGCCGCGCAGGTCTACGGCGCCTTTGGCCTGGGCCCCGACCAGACCGGCGTGCTCCGCCTCATCGCGACGGACCCGTCCGACGTTGTGCAGCCCGAACAGATTGACACCCGCAGCGCTTACGCGATCATTATCGGCGGGGCCGCCATCAGCGCGGCAGCCCTGCGGCGGGCCGTGCTCGAACAGGTGCGAGGGGTGATCGTGGGCGGGATCGAAGAGCGCGAACTACGCCAGTTCCTCCAATGGTCGAGCATGGAGCGCTGGCGCGAGGCGCTTCCGCCGTGGTCGCTGCCCGATGCGCGCGTCACCGCCGACCTCAAGTTGACCCTTGTGCTCACCGAGGGCTTCGGCGTGCGGGCGATGCACCACGCCATCTTCGACTTGCTCAGCTCGCTGGATCGCCAGGAGGCCCTGATTGAGGGAGCAACCAGTCTGCGCGCGCCGTTGCGCCGCCCGCGGGTGATCGTGCCGCTCTCGCGGGGCGCGCCGGCAGAATTGCCGCAACTCACGCTGCGCCCCGGAGCCGTGGCGCGCCTGCTCGACGACGCGCACCTCGGCCAGACGGGAACCATCCGCGCGCTGTCGCCTGAGCCGCGGAAGCTGGTCTCCGGCGCCGGGTTGCCGGCCGTGCACGTGCACCTCGAGGACGGCGGCGATGTCTGGCTGCCCCGCACATGCGTGGAGGTGCTGGGGTAAGCTCCGAGGCTTCGCCTTCCGGGGAACCGAACAACTTGTTGTCGTCTGTGCTGTGAAGCCTGGTAGCCTGACCCTCCGGATCGGGCTACAACCCGGCAGCTCTCCGCGAAGTCTTTCGCTAAACCTCCACCCCCTCCCCAACCCTCCCCCTCCGGGGGAGGGAGTCTGGCTCCCACCCCCCAACGGAGGAAATTGGGAGGGGGGTGGAAATGTAAGGAAACTTCATTCACAGACTACTAATTAGTCTGTAAACGAAGTCTTTCGCTAAACCTCCACCCCCTCCCTAACCCTCCCCCTCCGGGGGAGGGAGTCCGGCGCCTCCCCCCAACGGGGGGAGGTTGGGAGGGGGAGCGGAAATGTAAGGAAACTTCATTCACAGACTACTAATAAGCCACATCAAAGCACTACAATGATCCAGGAACCTCTAGCCTCCCCACCGCCGACCACCAATCCAGCCCGCATCCTCATCGCCGATGACGATGCCACAATGAATTCCGTATGCGCCCGGGCCCTGAGCGCCGCAGGCTACGCCGTCGTGACCGTCGCCGAAGCCGAGGCGGCCATCACCGCTCTGCAGACGCAGGGGCCGTTCGATCTGCTGCTGGCCGATATCAAAATGCCCGGGCGCAGCGGTCTGGAACTGGCCCAGATCGCGCGCGAGATTGATCCGGCCGTCGCCGTGGTGATTATGACCGGCCATAGCACCGTTGATACGCTGCATGCGTCGGTGCGTCGCGGCGTCGCCGATTACCTGACCAAGCCCTTCGAGCTTGACGAACTGCGCCTGGCCGTCGAGCAGGCGCTGCACAAACGCAGCCTGCTGCAGCAGAGCCTGCGCCTGCGGACGCTCGAAGAACTGCTCCACAGCAGCGAGGCGATTAACGCCATTCTCGACCGCAACCAGCTCGCGCTGGAGATTATCGCCCGCGCCCGCGCCCACGCCCCCGCCGAGGCCGGCTTTCTCTTCGTCGCCGGATCGGACCATCTGCCGCCCCAGGTCTTCGCCGAACCGGCCGGAGCGGCGATCCAGCCCGCGGGGCGCGAGGCCGTCGCCCAGAGCATTCGCGCCGGCCGCCCGCTGCCCATTGCCGGCGCCGAGCCGCTGGCGCTCTTCCAGGCCGCTCCTCTCACCTACGGCCTGGCCGTGCCCCTCCGCGCCGGCGGCGAAGCCGTTGGCGCACTGCTGCTCTGCGGCGCCCAGGACGAGTTTATCGCCCCCGGCGCCAGCGAGTTCCTGGCCCTGCTAGCCAACCAGGCCGGCAATGCCCTCCGCAACGCCCAACTGTACAGCCAGCTTGACGCGGCCTACCGGAGCCTGCGCGAACTTGATCGGCTCAAGAGCGAGTTTATTGCCATCGCCTCCCACGAACTGCGCAGCCCGCTGTCAATCGTGCTGGGCTACGCCCGGATGGTGCACGATCGCAGCAGCGGCGATCTGCGCGAGTATGCCCAGCGCCTGCTCACCGGAGCCGAACGGATCAAGACCATTGTGAACGATCTGCTGCAACTGCGCGACTTCGACCGCAAACAGACCACCCTGAACCTGCAGCGTTCGGCGCTCGACGCCCTGGCGCGCCAGGCGGTCGAACGGCTCGTCCCCGCTGCGCAGCAGAAGGGCCAGGAGCTGAGCCTGATCCCGCCCAACCAGCCGGTGATCCTCGAACTCGACCGGGAGAAGGTCCTGCTGGTGATCGGCAACCTGATTGATAACGCCATCAAGTTTACGCCTGCGGGGGGACGGATTCAGGTCGAGGTGGTCTGCTGGCCCCACGAAGACCTGGCCGCGGCGATCGCCCGCGCCGTCGCCAACCCCACTATGCGTCGCCTCGGCGAGGCGGCGCCCGCCGCGTGGGCGCTGGTGCGCGTCGAGGATACCGGGATCGGCATTCCGCGGGAGCAGCAGGGCCGCATCTTTGAACGCTTCTACCAGGTGGCCAACTCGCTGACCCGCGAACATGGCGGCGCCGGGCTGGGCCTGGCGATTGTCTCTGATCTGGCCACCCTGCAGGGGGGCGTTGTCTGGGTTGAGAGCGAGGAGGGCCGCGGAAGCACGTTCAGCTTTGCGCTGCCGCTGCCAGGATGAGAGATTCGGTGAACGGCGTTTTCTTCTGGTTGCCGCAGAGGACGCGGAGGGCCGGGGGGAGCTTCAAATAGCTCATCCGCTACGTTCCTCCGCGTGCTCGGCGCTACATCTGAACCCTGATCGGCGAGGCGGCGGTAGGTCTGCGCCAGGGCTACGTTCCTCCGCGTGCTCGGCGCTACATCTGAACCTGGATCCGGCCTGGGTGTGACGAAACATCGTGCCCGCTTCCCTTCGCCCGGCGGCTGATGAAGATTAAGAATGTAAACCGGCATTCGCCCTGTAGCCCGGCGGCTGAAGCCGCGGGCTGCCGATGCGAAGCCCGCCTGCGCGGGCTATACCGGATTTGTTTCTTAATGATCATCAGGCTCCCGGCGGGCCGGTAGGCCGCGGCGCGTGCAGAACTTTACGTCACACCCATCCGGCCTCCCGGCCTTGACGAACGATCGCCCTGGTTGTACACTCCCAGGGGTCTCCAACAATTGCTGGAACAACGATTGGCAACTGGTGCAAGCCGGAGGGTTGCACCGCATCAAAGTCTTTACACTCATCTATGTCCTCGCAGTCCCACCAGCAGTACCGTATGTTTCACGACATCTATGTGTTACTGGACGACGGCGACCGCCGGGTGCTCCGGGCCTTCAACCTCAATCCCTCGCAGTTTGCGGTGCTGCTGCTGCTGGACACTGAGGCGGGCTGGCGCCTGACCGACCTCAGTGAGCGGCTGCTGGTGGACAAAAGCACGATCACGCGCATTGTGGACCGCCTCGAAAGCGCCGGGCTGGTGCGCCGCGAGGCCGACGCCGATGACCGCCGCGTGCAACGGGTGGTGCTGACCGCCCAGGGGCGAGAGAGGCGCGATCAGGCGCGCGCGGCCCACGAGCGCTCAATCGAACGGCGCATGGCCGCCCTCGACGCCGACGAGCAGCGCCAGTTGCTTGCCCTGCTCACCAGGCTGCGAGACGGCTTGCAGGCCGATCTCGTCGCTACGGCGGATCCGGCGCCCGCTTCGCCCATGGAAAGGGGGTGAGGCCATAGGATCCAAGCAGCATCCTTGAAGGGATACAGTGGTTTGCCTGGCATTCCTCCCCCGCGAGGGGCGCGGAATGAAGCGCGTCGGGAACATCGAAGGCTGTGGCGAGGGCGCCACGAAGAATCGCCGGTTTGTTCGCCCTACCTCAGCAATTCCCCTGCATGCACGGGTTCTCCCTGGGAACAGATTCCTGACATCTGGCCGGTGCTGGCCATCTTTAGAGACGATCCCAAAACGCTGCGAGGCCGCGCGCGACAGGCGTTCAGGCTTGTCCCTGGCAGGGCGCGGTCCTCCTGGAGAGGAGATCGGATTTCCCTGCCCCTAACCGCCTGGCCGTCAATGGTTTTGAGATTGGTCTCTTGCTGGTCTGTAAACAACGTTTTCCGCTAAACCTCTGCCCCCTCCCCACCCCTCCTCCACTGGGGGAGGGCGCCTCGCTCCTCCTCCCAACGAGGGGAGGCCGGGAGGGGGGCGGAAATGCCGGAAACGTACTTTACAGACTATTCAGCGAAGGAGCATAGAAGCATGAAACGCATCAGTTTGCTGGTTGCCCTCAGCGCGCTGTTCGCGCTGATCCTGGCCGCATGCGGCGGCGGCGCCGCTCAGCCGACCGCGGCCCCCGCCCCGACCACGGCCCCCGCCCCGACCGCGGCCCCGCCCACCGGCGCCACGACAGCCCCGCCCGCCGGCGGCATGGCGATCGAGGGAACCGTCACCCTGTGGCACGCCTACGGAACGGGCAGCAACGAGGAAGAAACGATCAACGAGTTGATCGAGCGCGCCCGCGCGGCCTACCCCAACGCGACGATCAACGTCTTGCAGATCCCCTTCGACCAGATCTTCACCAAGTTCCAGAACGAGGTCACCGCGGGCGGCGGCCCCGATATGTTCGTTGCGCCCAACGACAGCCTCGGCGACCAGGTGCGCGCTGGCCTGCTGGCCGACCTGAGCGCCTACATTCCGGCCCTGCAGGCCGAGAATGTCTCGCCGGTGGCGATTGATGGCATGAGCCTCGACGGCAAGCTCTACGCCATCCCCGAGTCGTTCAAGGCCGTGGCGCTCTACTACAACAAGGCGAAGGTCGCCACCCCGCCCGCCACCACCGACGAACTGCTTGCGGCCGTGCGGGGCGGCAACACCCTGGTGCTCAACCAGATCGTTTACCACAACTTCGGCTGGTTGCAGGCCTTCGGCGGCAAGCTGATGGACGAGAACGGCCGGTGCGTCGCCGACCAGGCCGGCGGCGTGGAGTGGTTCACCTTCCTCAAGACGCTGAAGGCCGAACCGAACGTGACCTTCTCGCTCGATACCGGCAAGGCCGACTCGCTCTTCAAGGAGGGCAAGGCCGATATGATCATCAATGGCCCGTGGCAACTCGGCGACTACCGCGAGACGCTGGGCGAGAACCTGGGCGTGGCCCCTATGCCCGGAGCGACCAAGCCGGCCGGCCCCCTTACCGGGGTTGACGGGTTCTATGTGAACATCAACAGCCCTAACCAGGCCGGCGCGGTGGCCCTGGCTATGTTCCTCACCAGCAAAGACTCGATGAAACTGTATGTCGAGAAGGCCGGTCACGTGCCTGCCCGCACCGACATCGAGATCACTGACCCGCTGGTCGCGGCCTTCGCGGAAGCCGCCCAGACCGGCGTGCCTCGCCCGCAGATCCCCGAGTTGAGCAACTTCTGGACGCCCTTCGGCGACGCGATCACCAGGGTTGTGGATGGCGGCGCTGATCCGGCGGCAGCAGTTGCCGAGGCTTGCGCGACGATGAACACCGCTAACGGCAAGTAGTCCTGGAGGGCGCCAAAACCTGACCCCTGTCCGGCCGCCTCGCCGGGGAGGGTCCGGGAGGGATGCGCCGTCCCAGGAACGCCTGGTCCAGGGCCGTCTGGAGGGGTGTGGGGGAAACCCGGTTACCCCCCCCCCCGCGTTTTTAGGGGGGAGAGGGGTTGGGCCCAAACAAGGCCGCAGGAGGGTGGGGTAAACAGGGTGGGACCCCGCACCACAACCGCCCCCCCGGGGGGGGGGGTTGGGGGGGGCTGGCGCGCCCCCCGTCCGCCTGGCCTGGGGGCGTTGGGGGGGGGGTGTGCACCCCGGGCTCCCCCCACGCCCCTGCTTGAGTCGGAGGAAGCGGGTTTGCCCCATAGCTCTGCCTCAGGAGGTTCGGATAACCTGGTTAGCTCCGCGAACAACGCCGGCCGCCCCGGATTCTGGTATAGTTAATCCAATTGCATGTGCAACGCTCCACGTTCCGCCCCCTCCCGACCTCCCTCCAACGAGGGAGGCGCCCGGTTCTCTCCCCCGCCGGGGGAGGGTCAGGGAGGGAGCAGGCCGGCAACACGCTGAAACCGTGTCCCGGCTGTCTGTCAGCCTGGTTGCCCGGAGTGTCGCCGGGAGCGGGGGCGTCTTGCCATGGCCGTAGAACGGCATAGCGTCACGGTTGCGCGTAGCGTCATTCCAATGGAGGAAGCCCTATGGCAGCGACGAAACCGGGGATGGCCACGCTCAAGCCCGGGGCGGCCCGCTCGGCGCTCGGCGAGGCCTGGCGGCAGTTGCGGATCCCCCTGGTTTATCTGATCCCGGCTGCGCTGGTCATGGCGCTGATCACCTTCTATCCCCTGGCCTACCAGGTGTGGATGTCCTTCACCGACTACGGGGTCATCAAGGAAGAGGGCAAGCAGACCCTCAACCGCTTCGGCCCTGACGGGCAACCCCCGCCCAACTACCGCCCCGCCCGGTGGGTCGGCTTGAAGAATTACAGCGACATCCTCACCAATGAGCCGCAGTTTGTGGCCAGACTGGGCGGCACCTTCAACTTCTGGCGCCTGCTCGGGTTCAATCTCTGGTGGACCTTCTCGAACGTGGCCTTCCACGTGGCCCTGGGCATCCTCATCGCAGTGCTGTTGAACGTGGAGGGACTCTGGGGGCGCAGGATCTACCGCGCGCTGTACATTCTGCCGATGGTGTTGCCGAACATCGTCGTCGCCGCCGTCTGGCGCAACATGTTCGACGACCAGTACGGCGCGGTCAACCAGTTGCTGAGCATGTTCGCGGGCGTGCCGGTGAACATCCGCTGGTTCAACCAGATCGAGCCGCCCATCCCCGGCGTGCCGCTGCCGCTGAGCTACTACGCCATGCTGATCGCCAACATCTGGCTCGGCTGGCCGTTTATGGCCATCGTGGCCACCGGGGCGTTGCAATCCATCCCCAGGGAGATGTACGAGGCCGCCGCAATTGACGGGGCCACCGGTCCACAGCAGTTCTGGAACATCACCCTGCCGTTACTGCGCCCGGCCATGGTGCCGGCGGCGATGGTCGGCATTGTCACCACCTTCAACCTGTTCCATATCATCTACTTCATGAGCGGCGGCGGCCCCCTTGGGCAGACCGAGATCATGGTCACCCAGGCCTACAAGCTGATAAACCTCCAGCAACTCTTTGGCGTGGCCGCGGCTTTCTCGGTTATCATCGCCCTGGTGCTGATCCCGATCTTCCTGATCACCAACCGCATTTCGCGCGCAACGGAGAGCTACGATGTCTAGCATCGCCACACGGACGCGCAAGGGCAGCACGGCCTCCGGTCGCCGTCTGCGCTGGTGGCAGCAACTGATCTTCCAGGCCCTCTGCCTGTTCATCGCGGCGACGGTGCTCTTCCCGATCCTGTGGATCGTGAGCATGTCGCTCGACCCGCGCAACATCGCCCGGCCCACCGAACTGCGGCTCATCCCTCCCGGCGCCTCGCTCGACGCCTATCGCGCCGTGCTCGACCGGCCCACGGCCAACCCGGTGACCTTTAGCGAACTGGCGCTGAACAGCCTGAAACTGGCCGGAGGCGTGGCGATCTTCGCGCTGCTGATCGGCGTGAGCGCGGCCTACGCCTTCTCGCGCTTCAAGTTTCCGGGGCGGCAGTATATGATGATCGCCGTGCTGGCAATAACCGTGCTGCCGGCAGTGGCGACAATCGCTCCGCTCTTCGCCCTGCTGAATGGCATCCGCATCAGCAGTGACCTGCTGAGCATCGCCCTGCTGGTGGCCGCGGCGCTGGTGATCGGCTTCGGGCTGATGATCGTGGTTCCCGCGCTGCGCGCCGGCACCGCCAGCGCCAGCGTCTACGCCGTTGGCGGCGTGGCCCTGCTCCTCAGCCTGGCGCTGATCTACACGGCCTTCGCCCCGGAACGCGATGACGTCTTCGTGCTGCGCAATTCGCTGCTCGGCGTGGGCGTCGCCATGATCTCAGGCGCGCTGCCCTTCGCCATCTGGAACCTCAAGGGCTACCTCGACACCATCCCCAAAGAGCTTGAGGAGGCGGCGATCATTGACGGGGCCAGCCCCAACCAGATCTTCTTCCAGATCGTCCTGCCCCTGGCCGTGCCCGCCCTGGCCGTCACCGGCTTTCTCAGCTTCGCCGGGGGCTGGACCGAGTTCTTCCTCTCCTGGCAGTTCCTCACCAATCCCAGGGATTTTACGCTGGCAATGGCGCTCTACAATATGACCGGCCAGTACGCCGGCTCGGTGCCCTGGTCGCGCTTCGCCGCCTTCTCCATCCTGGTCTCGCTGCCGGTGGCGATCGTCTACCTGCTGCTGCAACGCTACATCGTCGGCGGCCTGACCCTGGGCGGCGTGAAGGGGTGAGAGGTGGAGGTGTGGAGGTGTGGAGGTGTGGAGGTGTGGAGGTGAGGTTTAATGGCCGCGTCTGAAAACGTGGATGTCAGATCGGCTTGACAGTGCGTTCTACAGCCCCCAACTCCACATCTCCACACCTCTACATCTCCACACCTCCACGGACTGACGCAACCCTTAGCCAGACGAACGCGACCCTATGGACGACGTCTCCGCCGATTTTATCTTCGGCACCATGGCCACCGACGCCCGGCGGCTCGCCTTCCTCAAGGCCGAGTTGTCGGGCGTGAGCCATCGCTACCGCATCGAACCCGCCGACCCCCCGCCGGGGCAGGCGGTGACCCTGCGGGTCAGTCTTGGCCCCGCGGTGGTGGCCGACCACGTGACCTGCTACTTCACCACCGACGGCAGCGAGCCAGGGGGGTCGCGCGGCGCGCCCGCCCCCGGCTCGCAGGCAGTGGCCTTCGAGCGAGTGGGCAGCGAGTGGAACACCTTCCTGTGGGGGTACCTCGAAGAGTGGCGCGCGACCCTTCCGCCGCAGCCCGCGGGCGTCATTGTGCAGTACCGCATTGAAGCCTGGTCCGAGCATCATCTGCGCAGCGTCTGGGCCGGGGAGATTATCGGCAGCACGGCCGGCGATGGCGCGGTGCTGGGGGAAGTAGGGCCAGGGGATGTCTTTCTGCGCGAGGTGGGCCAGGAGTTCGAGTTGACCTTCGTGCGCGGCAGCCGCACCTTCGCCTACGCCGTGGACGAAGAGCGGACCCCGGCCTGGCTCCACGACGGGCTGATCTATCAGGTGTTCGTGGACCGCTTCAACCCCGGCGGCGGGCGCCCGTTCGCCCGCCCGGCGACGCTGATGGGCCGCTACGGCGGCACCCTGGCCGGGGTGATCGAGCGCCTCGACTACATCCAATCGCTCGGCGCCAGCATCATCTGGCTGTCGCCGATCTTCCCCTCGCCCTCGCACCACGGGTACGACGCCACCGACTACTACCGCGTCGAGCCGCGCCTGGGCAGCCTGGAGGAGCTACGCGCCCTGGTAGCCGGGGCCCATGCGCGGGGGATGCGCGTGCTCCTCGACTACATCGCCAACCACGTCTCCGACCAGCATCCTGCCTTCCAGGAGGCGCTGCGCGACCCCCACAGCCCGGCCCGCGACTGGTTCATCTTCACCGAGCACCCCGGCCGGTACGTCGCCTTCTTTGGGGTGCCAGGCATGCCGCAGGTGAACACCGATCACCCCGTGGCGCGGCGCATGATGATTGACCCCGCGGTCTACTGGCTGCAACAGGGCATTGACGGCTTTCGGCTCGACTATACTATTGGCCCCTCCCACGCCTTCTGGACGGCCTTCCGCGCCGCCACGCGGGCCGTTCGCGCCGATGCGATCAGCCTAGGCGAGGCAGTGGATACCGCCGAGATGGTGCGTTCCTACTACGGGCGGCTGGACGGCTGCCTGGATTTCTTGCTGCTCCAGGCGCTGCGCCGCTTCTTTGCCTTCGGCGACCTGAAGGCCAGCCAGTTCGCAAGTTTCCTGCGCCGGCATTTTGAAGCCTTCCCGCCCGATTTCGCGATGCCCAGCTTTCTGGACAACCACGATATGAACCGCTTCCTCTGGGTGGTGCGGGGCGATACGCGCCGGTTGAAGCTGGCGGCCCTCTGCCAGTACACGTTGCCGCATCCGCCGATCATCTATTATGGCACCGAGGTGGGCCTGAGCCAGGAGCGCGACGTGCGCCACCCCGACGGCAGCGCCCACCCCGAGGAGTCGCGGCTGCCGATGCTCTGGGATGATGCCCAGGACGCCGACCTGCTGGCGTTCTACCGGCGGCTCGGCGCGCTGCGGCGCACCACGGCCCGGGTGTGGCGCGGCCCGCGACGCACCGTCGCTCTCGACGATGCCCTGGGACACTACGCCTGCCTGTGCGGTGATGATGAAGCCTGGCTGGTGGCGTTGAACAACGGCCCGCTCGCGGGACGCATCGCCCTGCCGCCGGGGCGCTGGCACGTGGCCCTGGCAACCGGTGACGCTGAGGCGCATGGCGGCGCCCTGTGGCTGCCGGCCTATGGCGGCGCCGTGCTGCGGAGAGGTTCCCTTGATGCGCCGGGCCGGGCGACGCCGTGAGGCCGGGTGCGGAGGGCGCGCCACGCATCGCCGCGACCGGCAGGGCAGCGGGACGCGGCTGGCCACCCTTGCTCAGCTACGGTCCAATTGCAATCAGGATCGCCGCAATCAGCAGGAGCACATTCACCGGCCCCCAGAGCAGCCGCTCTCCGCGGCTCGGGGTGGCCAGGTTAGCGAGGGCGCCCAGCACAAAAAAGCCCGCCACGAACCAGATGGCCACGCGACTGAAGGGGTAGAGAACCTCGAAGGCCAGGCCGGATCGGGCCAGGACAATTGCCGCGAACAGCAGCAGCGCCAGCATCTGCGCCAGCGCGGCCAGGCGCATCCGCGGCGGCAGTTGGCCCGGAAAGCGTCCCCCCAGCGTGTAGGCGCCCCAGGGCGCCCCCAGGGCCAGGGCCAGTTGGAAGAGCGCGGCGACGGCCGTCAGGATCAGAAACAGCGCGACGGGTAGGGTCACGGTGATCCTCCGGGCTTGAACAACTCAATCCATTCTCGGTCAAGGTGGCCGGTGATCAGCTTCAAGCCTCGATCAGCGCCAGCAGACTCGTTGCCAGATAGCCGCTCAGGGCCAGAGCCCCGCTGAGGCTGTGGGACACCGCCGTCCAGCGGGCCGAGCCGGTGCGGTAGGCGATGAAGCCATAGCTCAGGCCGAGGAAGAAGGTCGCGAGCACGAAGCCGGCCACGTTGCCGGCGGGAAAGACCATCTGCGGGGCCAGGTGCCAGAGGGCAAAGCCAATCGCCGGGTACACAATCGCCAGCCAGGGGTTGCGCGGAAAACAACGCGCGTACAGGCTGCGCCAGAGCAGTTCTTCGC
This sequence comes from Chloroflexaceae bacterium, assembly GCA_025057155.1. NCBI lineage: Bacteria > Bacillati > Chloroflexota > Chloroflexia > Chloroflexales > Chloroflexaceae > Chloroflexaceae bacterium. Next base: position 2,848 of record JANWYD010000006.1, on the reverse strand, counting down.
ACACGCCGTTGACCGTAGCTAGCGGCGCGGCGAGCAGGATCAGGGCCGGCGGGGCGCTCAGGAATGCTCCGGCGTACATGAAAACGGCACTCAGTGTGACGAGCAGCCACAGGCAGGCCGCAAGCCAGTTGTTTCGGCTGAAGAGCGGGGCGCGGTCGCGCAGGAGGGTGGCGAAACCCGCCTTACCCAGCAGAGCGCGCGGAACGAGCAGGCACCAGACCAGCCAGTACAGGCCGAAGCCGAGCAGGTAGCCCGCCTCCGCGCCCAGCCAGCGGGCGCCCAGGGCAAAGACGCCGGCCATCACCGGCGCCAGCGCCAGCGGTAACGCCAGCAGCCCATGTTGGGCGTAACGAGACGGCGTTACCGGCATGCGTTCCTTCATATGGCCGCTGAAGGTGATAGGCGCCTCTCTGCATACGCCGGCGAGAGGGTCAACATACCCGCCCTGCGCGCCCTCTGCGGCAACACCCCATGCGCACCTGGACCCACACTACCCCCAGACCCCGTGCCGGGGCGAAAAGAAGCCGCTACACCACGGAAAGATCCCTGCGCCCGTACAAGCGTTCGTATGCTGCAATGTTCCAGAGAGCGACGCAATGAGGCAACGCGCCTGGATATGACCATCGAGAAGTGCAGCGGGGAGGTGTGCGACGGATACGCTCGTGGTTGAACCTGACCCGGAGACTGGCGAATAGGCTCGTCAGCTTGCCGAGGCGCGCGGCATCACGCTAACGGCGCTGGCATAGCGCCTGATCGCCAAGCTCGACCGCGGCGAGTCCGTGCAAGACCCGCTGCCTGGGTTGTTTGCCGATGAGCCTGCGCTCCTTATAGGCTGCGGCTGGTTACGGGCAATATGGCACACTACGAGCGGGTGAAAGCGCCTGGATATCCGCTGGAGATCGCGAACTGGCAGGTCTGGAGCGTTTCTCGGAAATTTTGACGCAAAGACGCGACGGCGCCAGGTGTTCATAGGAGTGATGTCAGGCGTTTGCGCCGTTGCGTCCCGGCGATTATGGAGGATCAGATGCTCCCGATGAGCATCGCCGCGAACACCGGCGCGATCAGCAACGCAACGACCACGGTTGTGACACACATAAGCTCTCCGTGCTGCTATGAGGCGTGATGTGGACAGCGTGATGGACGATCACCTCCCGTGTTCGCAGCACAGGAGGCAAGCATAGTGTACAGCCTGGGTGTTACCACCGGGAGGCGGGTTCATAGCCCTGCTGAAACCGCGTTCGGCGCGCAGCCCGCCGGGTTCTGCCGCGACAGGCAGGGGGGTGGGGAAACCAGGTTTCCCCACCCCCCTGCGATCCGCCGTTGTAAGCCTTATGGAGATTAAGAAGATCATCCGGTATTCGCCCGGTAGCCCGGCGGCTGCAGCCGCGGGCTACCGATGCAAAGCCCGCCTGCGCGGGCTATGCCGGATTTATTTCTTAATGATCATTCGTCGTTCCCGTCGTGCCATCACCCCGTCCCCTCAGAACCCCATATCCATCAATCCAAAATCCAAAATCCATAATCCAAAATCGTATCACCTGGACCCCTCAGCGCCATCCTTCACATTAACAAAGCACCCATCGCGGAGATCCGCGTTGCTCAGGTCGGCCCCGGTGAAGTCAACATCAACAAACGTGCCGTTGAGACAGGCGCCCACCAGGTTCGCCCCCCTGAAGTCGACATCTACGAACTTCCCGGATAACTCGACGCCCGCCAGGTTCTGATCGGCGAAGCTTACATTGACATAGGTGCCATCAAGCTTCATAGCGCGTGCCTTTCGTTGATCGAAAATACAAGGCCATTACATCCACGAACGGGCGGTTTTCGCCCTTACTGATACCCGCGCCCTCGACTGTGCAGGTAACGGGACTTGCCGGGCGCAGAATGTAAGAACGAAGGTCTAATGAGGATTAGGAAATGAATCCGGTATACCACTCTGATCTTTGCGGCGGCAGCGCCTGCGGGCTAAAGCCCTCGCTCAGAACGCGGAAGCCCCGCAGGGGCTTTCAAGAACTCAGCCAGGGCTTATGAAGATTAAGAATTTAATCCGGTATAGCCCGCGAAGGCGGGCTTTGCATCGGCAGCCCGCGGCTTCAGCCGCAGGGCTATACGACGAATACCGGTTTATGTTCTTAATCTTCATTAGCCCGCAGCGTTCGGCGATGCCGGATGCAGTTCTTAAAGATCATTCGACTCTTAAAGGACTCGAAGCCTGCACTGTTCCGCGGCGTCTGGCTGGATCACGGATCAACAGGTCTGCCGTCGGGACCTATAACGTTCTGTAGGGCGCCTGCACTCCGAATCTGTTCGTGAGTAATTGTGGCGCCGGTGAAGTCAACGTTGATTAGCGTACACCCACGTAGGTTGGCCCCAGATAAATCTGCGTGACGGAACTTAACGTCTTGAAACACACTCCCCCGAAGGTCTGAATTGCGCAAAATTGCATGATTAAAGGTGCACTCGATAAAATTGCCAGCGATCTTCTTTCCCGATAAATCCTGTCCGTCAAAATTCTTCTCAATATGTTTGCAATTATCCATCATAACCCTCCTGCTCTTGTGTGGTATATGAATAAGAACAGCAAGACGGGCATTGCGAGTGTCAGATGAGTAATTGGTTTGCGAGCGCTCTCATTTTAATATCTGCCGGAAAATACTAACAATACCATGAAGATTACAGCATGATTGCAAAGAAAAAGCCCTGAAATACAATACTTAGTATTTCAGGGCGTATATGACGTTTTATAGGAGTGCTAACGCTGGTTTTTCATTTCTCCTAGGATAAACGGTCGTCTATTACTACAACGAGACTTCGTCTCGGCGGGGGTAGCGGGGGCCCGCGGCCCCCG
>JANWYD010000005.1:217867-294805 GCA_025057155.1 Chloroflexaceae bacterium | reverse complement strand
GAAGCCTTCGGCATCCCCCGTATCGAGGACCTCAAGCTGCGCGACTACCCCACCCTGCGGCACGTGATCGGCTTCGTGCGCCAGCACCGGCCCGACCTGGCCGCCCCGGCGCCCGAACCGGCGCCGGCGGCGCCGGCTCCCGCGGTCGAGGCCGCTCCGGCGGCTGACCCCATCGCCGAGAAGGTGCTGGCGATTGTCGCCGAGCGCACCGGCTATCCCACCGAGATGCTCGACCTCGACCTCGACCTGGAGGCCGACCTGGGCGTGGACACCGTCAAGCAGGCCGAGACCTTCGCCGCCGTGCGCGAAGCCTTCGGCATCCCCCGTATCGAGGACCTCAAGCTGCGCGACCACCCCACCCTGCGGCACGTGATCGGCTTCGTGCGCCAGCACCGGCCCGACCTGGCCGCGGGTGGCGCCGTGGGCGCTGTGCCGGCAGCCGAGGCGCCGACAGCGGAGAGCGCCGCTGCAACGGTCGCCAGCAGTGAGCCGGTGATCTACGACATCAGCGAGGCCGACCGCGCGCCGCGCCGCGTGCCCACACCGGTGCTGCGGCCGCCACTGGAGCTTTGCAAGGCTACCGGCGTGACACTCGACGGCAGCCGGGTGGTGGTGATGTTCGACCGCGGCGGCGTCGGGCGCTCCCTGGCCTCGCGCCTGGAGAAGCGCGGCGCGCAGGTGCTCGGCATCGAGGCCCCGCCGTCCGACGAGGAGATTGACGGCATCATCCAGGGCTTCCTGGCCGAGGGGCCGATCGCCGGCGTCTACTGGCTGACGGCGCTGGACGTTGAGCCTGACCTGGAGGAGCTTGACCTGGAGCAGTGGCGTGAACTGAACCGCGTGCGGGTGAAGAACCTCTACCGCGCGGTGCGCGCCCTGGTGGTCGGGCAGCCTGAGGCCAACCCCTTCCTGGTGGTCGCGACGCGGATGGGCGGCCTGCACGGCTACGACGAGCACGGCGCGACCGCGCCCCTCGGCGGCGCCGTCACCGGCTTCGCCAAGGCCTACAAGCGCGAGCGCCCGGCGGCGGTGGTGAAGGCGGTGGACTTCGAGGCCAGCCGCAAGAGCGCCGAGCCGGCTGAGGCGTTGATCGCCGAGACCCTCTCTGACCCCGGCGTAGTCGAGGTGGGATACCACAATGGCCTGCGCTTCAGCATTGGCTTTGAGGAGCGCCCCGCCGCCGATGGGCAGCCGGGGATGCAGCTTGGCCCCGAAACGGTCTACCTGGTGACCGGCGCAGCCGGCGGCATCACCAGCGCGATTGTGGCCGACCTGGCCCGCGCGGGCGGCGGCGGTCAGTTCTTCCTGCTCGACCTGACCCCGACGCCCGATCCCGCCGATGAGCGCATCGCCCTCTTCCGCCAGGGCCGCGACGCGCTCAAGGCGGCGCTGATTGCCGAAGCGCAGGCGAAGGGCGAGAAAGTCACCCCGGTGCAGATTGACCGGACCATCATGGCTGTCGAGCGCTCGGAGGCCGCCCTGCGCGCCATCGAGACGGTGGAGGCCGCCGGTGGCACGGCCTTCTACCGCAGCCTGGACCTGCGCGACGGCCCTGCGGTCAGCGCTGTGGTCGAGGAGATCCGCGAGCGCTTCGGGCGAATTGACGTGCTGCTGCACGCTGGCGGCATCGAGATCAGTCGCGGCCTGGCCGATAAGCAGCCGGACGAGTTCTACCGCGTCTTCGACATCAAGGCCGACGGCTTCTTCAGTCTGCTGCGGGCGGCGAAGGGCATGCCGATCGGCGCCACGGTGGCCTTCAGCTCCGTGGCCGGGCGCTTCGGCAACAGCGGCCAGACCGACTACAGCGCCGCCAACGATCTGCTCTGCAAGATCACCAGCAGCATGCGGCATACCCGTCCGGAGACCCGTGGCATCGCCATTGACTGGACGGCCTGGGGCGGCATCGGCATGGCCACCCGCGGCTCCATCCCCAAGATTATGGAGATGGCGGGCATTGATATGCTTCCGCCCGAGGTGGGCATCCCCACTATTCGCCGCGAACTGACTGCCGGCGGCACCCGCGGCGAGATCGTCGTCGGGATGCGTCTGGGCATCCTCACCGAGGAGTTCGATGAGCACGGCGGCCTTGACCCGGAGAAGGTCGCGGCGGCCCTGGCCGCCCGCGAGCGGCCGCTCCTGATGGTCGGCGCAGTGCGCAAGGCCGGTCTCTACAGCGGCATTATCGCCGAGACGGCGCTCGACCCGGCGGTGCAGCCGTTCCTCTATGACCACAAGATTGACGGCACGCCGGTGCTGCCCGGAGTGATGGGCACTGAGGGCTTCGCCGAACTGGCCAGCCTGCTGGTCCCCGGCTACCGCGTGGCGCGCATCGAGCACGAGCGGCTCGACAGCCCGGTGAAGTTCCATCGCAGCCAGCCGCGCACCCTGGTGCTCAAGGCTACGGTGCATCCGGCGGGTGAGGGTGAACTGCTGGCGCACACCGAACTGCGCTCGGTCTTCCAGCCGGCGGTGGCGCCGGGGCACACGCCGCCTCCGCCTCAGGAGACGGTGCACTTCCACGCCACGGTGCGGCTGACCAGCACCCCCGCTACGGAGGCCCACGCCGAGCGGCCGCAGATGGCCGAAGACGCGCGGGTGGTGGAACGGTCGGACATCTACCGGGTCTACTTCCACGGCCCGGCCTACCAGGTGCTGGAGAAGGTGCTGATCGCCGGCAATATGGCCTTCGGTATGCTCGCCAGCGATCTGCCCCCCGACAGCGCCCCTGCCGAGGCCGAGCACCTGGTGGACCCGCGCCTGCTTGAGCTCTGCTTCCAGACCGCCGGGGTCTGGGAGATTGCCAACACCGAGACGATGGCCCTGCCATCGTCGCTGGAAACCCTGGAGGTTTACCAGCATCCCGAGGTGGGCAACGGGAAAGCGATCTACGCTGTCGTTACCGCTCAGGACGAAGGGGCCAGCTTCGACGCCCGGGTTATTGACGACGAGGGCAACGTCTACCTTGACCTGACCGGCTATCGCACATCGAAGCTCCCCGGCGTGGCGAAGTTCTAGCCTTCCGTTCACGCCCATCCGGCGGATCGGCGCCAGCCTGTTGGGCCGTAGCATCGGTACAGCCGGTGCTGCGGCCCAATGAAATCAATCCGCCACTCTGCCAGACGAGTTTGCACCGGGCCGCCTGGCGCGGCCCACGCACCAGCCGATGATTACCTGGCTCACCCAGACCGAACGCGATCTTCCGGCGCTCGCTCCGGCAACATGGCTGAGCCTGCCGGAGCGCGAGCGTCTGGCGGCGCTGCGGGTGGAAAAGCGCCGCCGCGAGTGGCTGCTGGGCCGCTGGACGGCCCGGCGTCTCATTCAGCGCCATCTGGCCGAAGCCGGGCTGGCCTGCGACCCGCGCGACCTGGAGATCATCGCCGCGCCCAGCGGCGCGCCCATTGTCCACGTGCGCCAGCCGGCATTGCGCGCGGCCCTGGAGGGCTGGCACCTGACCATCAGCCACAGTCAGGGCCGCGCGCTGTGCGCGCTGGCGCGCACCCCGGCCATCGGGGCCGATATCGAACAGGTGGCCCCGCGCCATCCTGCCTTCGTCGGCGACTACTTCACCCCCGCCGAGCGGGCGGCGGTCGCGGCGGCCCTGCCCGACCAACGCGAATTGCTGATTACGGCCATCTGGAGCGCCAAAGAGGCCGCGCTCAAGGCCCTGCGCCTGGGCCTGAGCATTGATACACGGCGCGTTGAGTGCCACGTGGCGCCCGCGAGCAGTGGCGCCTGGGCCGCGGTTACCATGTCCTGCGATCCGATCCTGGAGGCCCCGCCGCTCTGCGGCTGGTGGCGCGTGTCTGAAGGCTATGTGCTCACGCTGGCTGTGGGCGCCGCGTAGCGCTTAGCAAAGGGGAAAAACCTGATGGAGATGGAAGACTACATTCGGAAACTCCGCGAACGGAAGGCCATCGCCGCCGGTACGCCAAAGGATGCTGAAGCGCAACACCAGAAGGGCCGGCTCACCGCTCGCGAGCGTATCGCCCTGCTGTTTGATCCTGACACCTTTAACGAGATTGACACGCTGGTCTTGCCGCGTTATGAGAGCTACATGGGCGGCAAAGGCTCGCGCTATGGCGATGGCGTAGTCACCGGCTTTGGAAAAATTAACGGCCGGCAGGCCTTCGTTGCGGCCCAGGACGCCAGCGTAATGGGCGGCTCTCTCGGCGAGATGCACGCCAACAAGATCGTCAAAGCCATGCGCATGGCCCTGACCTATGGCTGCCCGTTCATTGCGCTCAATGACTCGGGCGGCGCTCGCATCCAGGAAGGGGTGGATAGCCTGGCTGGCTATGCGCGGATCTTCGACACCAACTGCGAAGCCTCCGGCGTCATTCCGCAGATCTCGGTGATCCTCGGCCCCTGCGCGGGCGGTGCGGTCTACTCGCCCGGCCTCACCGATTTTATCTTCATGACCGAGAACAGCTACATGTTCATCACCGGTCCGGAGGTGGTCAAGTCGGTGATGCAGGAGAACGTCAGCCAGGAGGAGCTCGGCGGCGGGCGCGTCCATGCCACCGAGAGCGGCGTGGCCCACTTCCTGGCCACCGACGACCGCGAGTGCCTCCAGAAGGTGCGTGACCTGCTCAGTTACCTGCCCTCGAACAACGTCAACGACCCGCCCTATGTTCCGCCCCGTGATGACCCAGACCGTCGCTGCCCCGAACTGGAGCATATCGTCCCCCTGGATCCGCAGAAGCCCTACGACGTGCGCAAGGTTATCGCCAGCATCGTGGACGACGGGCGCTTCCTCGAGGTCCACGAACTCTGGGCGCAGAACATGGTCGTGGGTTTCGCGCGCCTCGATGGCTATGTGGTGGGCATAGTGGCCAACCAGCCCCAGGTGCTGGCAGGCACGATTGACATCAAGGCGAGTATCAAGGCGGCGCACTTTATCCGCATCTGCGACACGTACAACGTGCCGATCATCACCCTCCAGGATGTGCCGGGCTTCCTGCCGGGCACCAGTCAGGAGTACGGCGGGATCATCCGCAACGGCGCGCGGCTGATCTACGCCTACTCCGAGGCGACCGTGCCCAAGCTGATGATCATTCTGCGCAAGAGCTACGGCGGGGCCTACTGCGTAATGAGCAGCAAGGGTCTGCGTGGCGATCTCCTCTACGCCTGGCCGAACGCTGAACTGGCGGTAATGGGCGCAGCAGGGGCGGTCAACATCCTCTTCCGAAACGAGGTCAAGGCGGCCGCCGATCCCGAGGCCCGGCGCAAGGAACTGATCGAGGAGTATCAGGAAAAGTTCAACAACCCCTACGTCGCTGCCGCGCGCGGCCTGATTGACGATGTGATCGAACCGCGCGACAGTCGCCGGGTGCTCATCCGCGCCCTGCACGTGACGCTCTCCAAGCGCGAACGGCATGTGCCCAAGAAACACGGGATCTCGCCGATGTGACGCGCAACCGCCGATGCGCCGGGCCAATGGCCCGGCGTCAGAGAAGGTGAACCCATGTTCAAAAAAGTGCTAATCGCCAACCGGGGCGAGCCTGCGGTGCGCGTCGTGCGCGCCTGCCGCGACCTCGGGATCCCCGTGGTGGCCCTCTATGAGCCGGACGACCGCGGCGCGCTCTACGTGCACCTGGCCGACGAGGCCTATCTGGTCGAACCGCCGGCCAGTTACCGCGACCCGGACCTGGTCATCTCCCTGGCCCGGCAATCCGGCGCCGACGCCGTCCATCCGGGCTATGGCTACCTGGCCGAACATCTCGATTTTACGCGCGCCTGCGAGGCCGAGGGGATCGTGGTGATCGGACCGGGCAGCGCGTGCCTGGAACTGACCACCAATAAGATCGCCGCCATCGAGCGGGTGCGCCAGGCCGGCTTTTCCACAGTCACCGCTTCAAGTCGGAGTTTCACACCCGACGAGGCCGATGCGCTCCGCGCCGAGGCCGAGCGTCTGGGCTACCCGGTGATCGTCAAGCCCTGGTCGGGAGGCCGGGGACGCGGCACCCAGGTCGTGCGCGAACCGGCGCGCCTGCTCGATGTCGTGCGCGAGGCCTCCTCCGCCGCCCAGGCCGTCTTTGGCAATCCACGCGTCTACCTCGAAGCCGCCGTGCTCCCTTCGCGGTACGTCGAGGTGCCGCTCCTGGGCGACAACTATGGCGCGCTTGTGCATATGGGCGAGCGGGACAGCACCATCCAGCGCAACAAGCGCAAGGTGATCGTCGAGTCCCCCGCCCCCGGCCTGACCCCGGCGCAGCGTGCTGCCGTCCGCAGCGCGGCGGTGGAGATCGGGCGTCTCTTCGGTTGCCGGGGGGCCTGTACAGTGGAGTTCGTTGTTGATACCGACGGCCAGTACTACTTTACCGAGGTCAAGCCGCGCCTCCAGGTCGAGCATCCCGCCACCGAGATGGTCACTCGCATTGACGCGGTGCGCGAGCAGATCCGCCTGGCCGCCGGCCAGCCGCTGGGCTTCGGCCAGGATGACGTGCGCATCGCGGGAACGGGCTTCCTCTGCCGGATCAATGCCGAGGACCCGTGGCGCGACTACCTGCCCAGTCCCGGGCGCATCGGCGTGTTTCGCGTGCCAGGCGGCCCCAATGTGCGCGTGGACACCTACGCCTTCAGTGGGGCCGAGGTCTCGGTGCGCTACGAGTCGCTCTTCGCCAAGCTCACCGTCTGGGGGGCCAACCGCGAGGAAGCCCTGCATCGCCTGCGCCGCGCTCTCACCGAGTTCGCCATTACGGGGATCAACACCAACATCAGCATGCTGCGGCAGATGGTAAGCGAGCCGGATTTCATCGCGGGCGTCTACGACTCCGAGTTCAGCCACCGGCGCCTGGAACCGGCGGCCCGCCCTGACCCGGAGAGCCTGCGCGACCTGGCCGCCGTAGCGGCGCTGGCCTTCCTGGCCCGCGCCCAGGCCGCCCGCCCCGTCACTCCGCCCGCCTTCACCAGCGGCTGGCACCGCGATAGCAGGAGGCTCCCCCAATGAGCAAGCTGCATGTAACTATTGAGGGCCACGAATTCGTGGTCGAGGTGGGCGCGCTGCCCAGAAGCGATGAACCGGTCACGCTGACCATCAACGGAACCCCGTTGACGGCCAGCGTCTCATCGCTGGATGGGCCGGAAGCAATCGAGTGGGCCGTGGTCGGCACCCATCCCTACGAACTTAGCGTAGATCCAGATCTGCGCTGGATTGACACACCCCAGGGGCGCTACCAGATCCAGGTGCGCGACCTTGAAGCCACAGTCACCCGACCCCGCAGTGGTGACGGGCGCGTCAAGGCCCCCATTCCCGGACGCATCGTGCGCGTCCTGGTGGAACCCGGCCAGACCGTCCAGGTTGGCCAGCCGGTAGTGGTGCTGGAAGCGATGAAGATGGAGAACGAGATCCAGGCGCCGCGTGCGGGCATCGTCAGCGATCTGCACGTTAGCCCGGGGCAGGCGGTCAAGCTCCATGAGTTACTGGTGGAGATCAGTTGACCGCCGGGGTATGGTCCTCATCCTCCCCCCAGCCCCCTCCCTCTCCACCTGTGATGGAGAGGGAGGGGGCTCCGAGCGCAGCGAGGCGGGGGAGGGTGAGGACCATCGCCCGACGGGAACAGTCTAAGCGTGCCAGGCCCTCATACCAACCTTTTCAGGACCCAGAAACGCCTCACTCCTCGGGGAGGCACCGCTCCAGCACCAGCCGGAGAATATCGGTCTCGGTGATGATTCCCACCAGCCGGTCGTTGTCCACCACTGGCAGGCCGCTGAGGTGGTGCTTCAGCATCAGCGCCGCTGCTTCGCGCACCGGCGCCGTCATAGCGACCGAGATCGGGTTGCGCGTCATCACCTCTTCCACCACCGTGCCGGCCAGAGCAAAGCGCGCCTCGTGCCAGCCGGCTTCAGTGCGCTGGAACGATCCGGTGCCTTCAATATCGCTGCGTGTCACAATTCCGACCAGTTGCCCATCCGCTACCACGGGCAGGCGATGGATCTTGTGCTGACGCATCCGCTCATACGCCTCGACCGCGGAAGTGTCCGGTCCAACCGTCAACGGATCTCTGGTCATCCAATCCTGCACCAGGAGTTGCTGGCGGTCCATCGTCATCTCCTCATGTTCGACACAGCTTTCGAAGCCGGCGAAGCGATTGCCACGAGCCCGCAAGCCACCAATGCCCGGCAACGATCACGCGGGGGTGTCATAGGCATTATAGGGCCTCTTCCAACTTCGTGCACGGAGTAGGTAGTCTCCCGGGGCTGACGTTTCCGCGATCACAGCACCGCGACATGTAGCGCGAGTAGCATCATGCCTCCTTCGAACGTGCCGCGCCAGCACCGACCAGTCGGACGAGCACGAGGAGGCCAACGAGGTCGAACACGAAGAAGTTGAGGGCGAGCGCGCCACACTTCCCGCAGCCGCCGTCGAGCCGTAGCGCCTGGACCGTCTCACGCCAGCCATAGGAACCCGCGAGGTCAGGCATGCAAGCGCCTGGCCTTGTTGCTCTTCGCCGTGAATTACGCCCCGGTTCGCTCCGAAGTGTCATGCCTTCGCGGTTGGATGTCTGACGGCTCAACCTGTATTCCGGCATGGGCAAGGAGCTTATGAAGGAGCGCATTCTGGTACTCGAGATGCTGGAGAATGGCATCAATCTCACGTTCGGCGCGCACATTGATTTCGTAGTCGCTCTGCGCGTGCAGCTCCGCATGGCAACCCTGGAGATTCTGCCCAACCATCAGTGCGGCGAAAGACGTGGAGCAGAAACGCGCCCATCGCTACCAGGCCGGCCGGGAAGGCGACGTTGATGACAATGGCCATCTGCGCGATCAACCAGAAACCGGCGGTACGCACGTGATGACCCGGAAGCCAGAGCACCCTGGCATAGAGCGCCGCAGTGCCGGGGGGGTCGGCAATTTGAACGTTAATGCCGCAAGCAGCCACCACGGATTGGCGGTAGTCAATACCTGCCATAGCTCTCTGGTGTCAATGGCTCGCAGCGCCAACCGGAGCACCAGCCCCAGACTCAGCGCAGCGAGCGCGTATTGGAGCCATATCCGACGTGCGTCCTGGCGGCGTTCTCGTAGCTTTTCCATCATCAGAGAACTCTTGGAATGCAGCCACCACCTACTATCCGGTGAGCGCGTGTGCGCCTGCTCACCGGTGGTTTATCCATCGACGGCATAACCTTGCTCCTCGAGGCCGCGCCTGACATACGCGGCGATAATCCGCTCGTCTTCAACAATCAGAACCCGCATAGCAGCGCCTTACCTGTCGCTCCCGCGGCCGCTGCTGCAAGCGAAGCCTGAGCGCCAGCAGCGCCTGTATGTGGCGATATTCCGCTGAAGCGTGTCTGCTCTCCTGGACTTCATTCTGACAAAGCAAGGGTAGCGCAGAACCATGAACCCGAGATGAAATCGCTAGCCACCTATGGATACACCGATCAACCGGCCAATGCCGAAGGTGATCCCGGCTGCGAGCAGGCCTACCAGCACCTGCCGCGCACCTGAATACCAGACGCTTCGACCGGTCAGGAGGGTGATCGCGGCGCCGATGCCAAACAACCCCAGGGCGCTGAGGGCCACGCTCGCCGCCGCCGCCTCGGGGCCGCCGATGAAGAAGAAGGGAGCGACAGGAACGATCGCGCCAAGGGCGAAGAGCAAAAACGACGAGATCGCCGCCTCCCAGGCCGAGCCTCCAAGCTCCGACGGGTCAACGCCGAGCTCCTCGCGAGCCAGCGTGTCGAGCGCCGCGGGCCGGTCGGCGATCAGGCGCGCGGCCAGAGCCTGCGCCTGATCCTCAGGCAGCCCTTTCGCCTGATAGATCAGCGCCAGTTCCACCCGTTCCTCATCGGGGTGTTGCTCCAGTTCAGCGCGCTCGATGGCGATCTGGCGCTCGTACAACTCGCGTGAGCTCTGCACCGAAATCCACTCGCCGAGCGCCATCGAGAATGCGCCGGCCAGCAGACCAGCAAGCCCGGCTATCAGCACACTACGCCCGCTGGTGTCGGCCCCGGCCACGCCCATAACCAGACTAAAATTCGAGAGCAAGCCGTCGCTCGCGCCGAGCACGGCTGCGCGCAGGGCGTTGCCGCTGCCGGCACGGTGCCGACCCTCGAGTTGCGCGATCACGCCGCCCTCCAGCCCGCCCGGCGCGCCGCCGATGATGCTCTGCAACACGCGGGCATGACTGCGCTCCTGCGCGGGGAGCAACGTCGTGCGCGATTCCGGCTGGGCCGCGTAGTTGCGGCTGTCCATCCGTTCCAGGTCGCCAATCGTGGGCAATACGAAGGCCGGTCCAAAACGGCGCGCAAGCCAGATCAGCGCCCTGGTGCGCCAGCCGAGGCGCCTGGCCGGTACCGGCGCGCCGGCCGCCTGAAGTTGCTCCTCCCAGAACCGGGCATGCTCAGACTCCACGGCAGCGAGCCTGCGATAGACCTCGGCAAGATTCGGCTGGCGTTCGACCTCGGCGAGCGCCCAGTAGAGCGCGGCGCTCTCGATCTCATCCTGCCAGTTCGTTCGATAGCGCCGGACCTGTTGCGATTGATCGCTCATTTGAACGTATTAACTCCTATGCAGCGCAGTCTCTCAGGAGGTGTTACGCGAGGTTGCCGCGCGGTCATCTCGACGGCCCGAACCATCGCATCAACGGTCATATCGAGCAGGCTGCGTCCGGCGACGTGTACGGTAGATCCTTGTAGCCGCCCCAACGATTGTGGCGGGCGGGACCGACGGCGACCAGCGTAATCTTGGCGGCGGCGCGGGCGCGATTCCAGGGTGAATTGCGGGCAATCGGCCAACATCCAGGGAAGCAGCACGCTCCAAGAGTGGGAACCGGCTCGCGGGCGCTGTAGAGCCGGGTAATGGTTTCGATGGCGTCAATACCAGGTTCCCTGCTCATCCCCCTCCCATCAGCGCCAGCAGCACCCCGCCGGCGACCACGCTGGCGATCTGCCCGGCGGCGTTGGCGCCCATGGCGTGAAAGAGCAGAAAGTTCTCGAAATCTTCCTCCGTGGCGACACGCTGCACTACCCGCGCCGCCATAGGAAAAGCGCTGATCCCCGCCGCGCCGATGATCGGGTTGATCTGCCTCCGGCTGAGCAGGCTGAGCAGTTTGCCGAACAGCAAGCCGGCAGCAGTGTCAACGGCAAAGGCCAGAATGCCCAGGACAAGGATCATCAGCGTCGTCAGGCGAAGAAACTCGGCGCCGACCATCGTCGAGCCAATCGCGAGACCAAGAAACAACGTCACGATGTTGGTCAGTTCGTTCGCGGCGGCCCCGGTCAGGCGCTCGACCACCCCCGACTCCCGCATCAGGTTGCCGAGCATGAGCGAGCCGACCAGGGGGATGGCGAACGGCACCAGCGTGCCGACCACGATGGTTACGACAATCGGGAAGATGATGCGTGTGCGCTTGCTGATCGCGCGCTGGCTGTAGGGCATGCGGATCATCCGCTCGCGCCGGCTGGTGAGCAGGCGGATCACCGGCGGCATGATCAGCGGCACGAGGGCCATGTAGCTGTAGGCGGCCACGGTGATCGGACCCAGGAGATGGGGCGCCAGCAGGCTTGATACATAGATCGAAGTCGGGCCGTCAATCGCTCCAATGATGCCGATCGAGGCCGCCTCGTTGGGTGTGAAGCCCAGCACCAGGGCCAGCATCAAAGTGGCGAAAATGCCAAACTGTCCCGCCGCTCCCAGCAACACCACCCGCGGATTTTCGAGCAAGGGTCCAAAGTCGGTCAGGGCGCCAACGCCAATAAAGATCAGCAGCGGGAACACCTCGTTCTCGATCCCGGCGCGGTAGAGCACGGTCAGCAGGCCCTCTTCGCCCAGCATCGGCGAGCGGGGCAGGTTGGCCAGCATCGCGCCGGCGCCGATGGGCAGCAGCAACAGCGGCTCATAGCCCCGCACCATCGCCAGGTAGAAGAGCAGCGCCGCGATCCCCAGCATCACCAGGCTCTGCCAACTCAGATTCAAGGGACCCTGCGCGAGGCGGAGGAAGAACTCGGCGCTCATCGGCCCTCCGCGACAAAGCGGACCAGCGGCTCGCCGTGGCCCACCGTCTGGCCCGGCGTTACCAGCACCTCGGACACCGCACCGTCGCCCGGCGCACGGATAAGGTTCTGCATCTTCATCGCCTCAAGGACGAGCACCGGATCACCACGCCGCACCGTCTGGCCAACCGACACTTCGATGCGTAACACCGTGCCAGGCATGGGAGCGGTCAGCAGTGCGCCCTCTGATGCTGCCGGCGCCGGAGATACAGTCGGCGCAACCTCCTCCGCGCGCGGCAAGGGGAGAGCAGCGCCATCCAGCGCGCCCGCAGCGAGAGATTCCAGGGTTACTTCGTACTGCTTCCCTTCTAACTCCACCTGGTAGCGATCCGGTCCCAGCGTTTCTACCGCAATCTCAAACTGCCGCCCGCCGACGGTTAGCCGGTAGCGTCGCATGTCACCCCCTTCGTCGCTGCACCGCGCGTGTCGTCTGTCTGATGCGTCCGGCGGCCACCCAGCGACTGGCCTCTGCCGGGCTTTCGGGCGGCGCGGCAGTGATCTCCCCCGGCTGTTCCCGAGCGGCGTGCGCCAGCACCGCCGCCGCGATGGCCGCAAGCGTTTCGGGGGCGAGTTCCTCAACGCCGGCGCCGCGCACCTGCGCTCCACGTGTCTCGGCAACCTCTTCGAGCGCCACGGTTATCCCTTCGGGCGCCGCGGCGGGCGCGCGCCATCGCTCGTCCAGCCACACCAGCAGCGCGAGCAAGCCCCAGAGGAGCGCCAGCAAGGCGAATACCAGACCCATGCCGTAGATGGTTATCTGGATTCCGAACCACAGATCTGTCATCGGTCTGCGAACCCATCTCAAAACGGCTTGATAGGCAGGCGCAGGAAGGCGGGGAAACCAGGTTTCCCCGCGCTCTGCTGGAAGGGACGTGAAGGTATCACGCCGGCCCGAAAGATATACGCCTGACGCAATGACGCAGAGGCGCAAAGCCTTGACAGCAACACCACAACACTCTGCGACTTCGCGCCTTTGCGTCAACCTTGTCAGGACTGGCGCCAGCGTTTCACGACGGATACAGGCCATGCTTCCGCGCCGGATTCTGCTGCACCTTGGTGCGCAGGATCTCCAGGGCGCGAATGAGGCGCGGGCGCGTTTCGCGCGGTTCAATAATTTCGTCAATCTGTCCCAGATCGGCGGCGTGGTAGGGATTGAAGAAGCGTTCGCGGTACTCGGCGATGAACTGCTGCTCCAGCGCCGCCGGATCGGCGGCGCGCCGCAACTCCTCGCGCCAGAGTATCCGCGCCGCTCCTTCAGCGCCCATCACCGCAATCTGGGCCGTAGGCCAGGCGAAATTCATGTCCGAACGCATCTGCTTGCTGCTCAGGGCAATGTAGGCCCCGCCGATTGCCTTCCGCACAATCACTGAGAGTTTCGGCACAGTCGCCCCGGCATACGCATAGATGATCTTCGCCCCGTGCCGGATCACGCCGCCGTACTCCTGCTCGATCCCCGGCAGGTAGCCCGGACAGTCCACCAGGGTGATCACCGGCAGGTTGTAGGCGTCGCAGATCCGCACAAAGCGGGCGATCTTGTCCGAGGAGTTAATGTCGAGCACCCCCGCCAGCACCGCCGGATTATTGGCGACAACGCCTACAGCGTAGCCGTTCAGGCGGGCGAAGCCGATGATGGCATTGGCGGCGTAGGCGGGCTGCAATTCCAGAAAGCTCCCCTGGTCAACGATGCGCTCGATCACCAGGTGCATATCGTAGCTGCTCCGTTCATCTGCGGGAACCAGGGTGTCAAGCGCCGCGTCCATACGCTCCGGCGGATCGCCGGAGGGCTGGCGGGGCGGATCCTCCGCATTGTTCTGCGGCAGGTAGCTCAACAACGTTTTGACCAGATCCAGGGCCGCGCGCTCGTTCTCGGCCACCAGATGAGCCACCCCGCTGCGCTCGTGGTGCACATCGGCCCCGCCGAGCTGCTGCACCGTCACCTCGCGGCCCGAAATGGCGCGGATCACCTCCGGGCCGGTGAGAAACATGTACCCGACATCGCGAGCCATGATCACGAAATCGGTAAGCGCGGGGGAATAGACCGCCCCGCCCGCGCAGGGGCCGAGGATGAGCGAGATCTGCGGCACCACGCCTGAGGAGAGCACATTGCGCAGAAAGACTTCGCCGTAGGCCGCCAGCGACCGCACCCCCTCCTGAATGCGCGCCCCGCCCGAGTCGTTCAACCCGATGATCGGAATGCCGCTCTCGGTCGCCAGATCCATCAGGCGGGTGATCTTGCGCGCCTGCACCTCGGAGAATGAGCCGCCCAGGACGGTGAAATCCTGCGCGTAGACAGCCACCCGCCGGCCGTTGATGCTGCCAAAGCCGGTCACCACGCCGTCGCCAGGATAACGCTGGGTTGCCAACCCGTAGTCGCTGATCTGGTGCCGTGCCAGCGTGCCGAGTTCCTGAAACGAGCCAGGATCCAGCAAGTGGGCGAGGCGCTCGCGCGCAGTCCCCTTTCCGCGGGCGTGCTGCTGCGCCATCCGCTCCGGACCGCCTCCGAGCAAAGCTGCTTCTCGCAGGGCGCGCAGGCGCTTCAGATGATCCTCCGCCATACCCACCTCTCGCTACGCTTCGCCCGGCGCATTGTCCTCGGCCAGGCGCACCAGGTTCACCGAGGCGTCAACCATCAACTCGCCAAGGCCAGCGAACCGAACCCGCAGAATCTCGCGCCCGTCTTCAACCCGGCTCGCCACCACCGTGCCAGGCCCATGGGGGACGCAGACAATGCTATCCCCGGGGCGGAAGCGTGGCTCGCCACCCGACACCGGTCCTGGCGCCCGCGGAGCGCCCCCTTGCTGGCGTTGGGCGCGCATCGCGCGCAACCGCGCCGCCAGTTCGGCGGGATCGGCCGTGACGGGTGGCACAGCCTCCTCGCTGGCAGAGGGCGCCGGCGGAGGCGGCTGGCGTCGATCCGTGGACGCCTCCGGCGGCGCAGATGGGGCTTTGCGCCGCGCCGGACGCTCCTCCCGCGCGGCGGAGGCCGACGACTCGCGCCGCCGCGGCGCGGGCCGTTGATCCGGTCCTTCCGGCGTCGCTCTCTCCGAGGCGGCGGCGCCCGCGCGGGTCGCCTTGCGCCGCGGGGGAGGCTTATCCGGCGCCTGCGGCTCGGACCAGATCAGTGACGCCTCCACCGGGGTCGTCGCGGCGAACGGGGCCTCGTGGCGGGGCGCTTCGTGTCGCAGGGGCAACTCGGGCGTGACCGGTTCGCGAGATCGTTCGACCGGCGCCGGCGTCACTCCACCCAGCAGCGCCAGCATCCAGTCCATATCGGCCCGGGCGGCCGTTTTTAGCAACGGATCGACGCGTCCGTTCAGCGCCACTTCGTAGGCGGTTGGCAAAACAGCTTCGAGGACCTCGAAGAGCCAGGCGGCGAGGCCGTTGCCTCCCGGCTGGGCGTCTACGAAGTAGAGCCGCTGCGCCTCGGCATCGTAGGCGGGCACAAGATCGTTCGCACTGGCGAGGGTCAGCAGGGGCAGCGCGGCCACCAGCGACCAGCCCGGCTGTTGCCGTTCGGCGTTGAGCGCCATGGGCAGATCGATCCACAGCGCCGGGGCGCTCCAGCGAGCCGCCAGGGGCGGCTCGAAGCGCTGCTCCTCCACCGCGGCGCCGGGATTGATATGCTGAAAGCCATAGACCTCTTCATCCACCACCACCCGGCCCCAGGCCACGCTCTGACCGCGGATCAGGCGCTGGTCGAGACGATCGCGCACCTGCACTGTGCAGCGGCGCAGCGGGAGCGTGCGGCGCGCTTCGGGTACGCTATGCAGGGTGAGGGTCAGGCGGGCCTCATCGCGCTCGCGTACCCGGTAACCGCCGCGCAGGGGCGGCAGAGCGGCGCCGGGAAAGCCCCAGCGGTCGAAGGCGTCCAGACTCAGCGTTCCCAGTGCAGCGCCCCGCTCATCGCGGATGCTGACCGGCGCAGTCGCCGCAGCCTGGAGATCAAAGTCGGCGTAGGGGTCCTGAGCAGCCGGGCCGGGCTGCCAGAGTGGCTCGGCATCAGGGAGTTGCACCAGCATCCCGTTGCGTTCGAGACGCGCCACGAGCGACTCCGCTCCCCAGGCGGCCACTTCCGCCGCGCCTAGCGGGTACTCCGAGGCCGCGCAGACCAGGTGCTGGGCCTCCACATAGGCATTAACCGGAGCGGCGATCCAGTGGGGCAGCGTTTCGATAAGCGGCACAGGTTTTTCGGCAACACCGGCCCCGGCGTGGTCGCCGTGCTCGCCGAAACGGGTCAGAGCACGCTCGGCAGGCTCATCCCCAAGCAGCAGGACGGTCAGGGCCGCGCTCTCCAGACATAGCCGCAGACTGGCGGCAGCGCAATCAACGCCGCAGATGATCTGCGCGTCCGCTGGCCGGGGCGCGGCGCCGACACTCACCTCAGGCAGATCGAGGCCGATCATTCCGCGCAGCAGAGGCGCCTCGAACGGCGCGGCGATCAGGTGCACACGGGCACGGGCCTGCGCCAGTCCCAGGGCCAGCATCGCCGCCTCGCGCGCGCGCTCAGCCGGAGCGCGCCAGAGAGCCAGCGCGGACGCGGGACGAGGCATGTCATCGGCGGCGATCACCCGCCAGGCATCGCCGCTGATCGCTGCCAGGGCCTCGGCGGCCCCCAGCACCGGAGCGAGCGTGGCCACCAGGCGCGGCGGCTGCGGTCCGCCGGCCAGCCGCCGCGCGCGCCTGAGCAACCCCGCCAGATGGATGGCGGCAAGGCCGGCATACCGCTGCGCATCGGCGAGGGCGATCAGTCCCAGTCTGGACCAGAAGGCCGTCCAGGCCCGCCCGTGGAAGCGCAACAGGCGCTCGTGGAGAGTGGCGGGCGTGGCGATGACCACCTGGGCGCTCGCCGCCGCCCGCGACGCGCTGCCCCAGGCCACCCCTACTCGCAGCGAGGGATGCGCCTGACGGAGCAACTTCTCAAGGTTGTCGCGCAGTTCCTCGCCCGCCGCCTCATCGGGCGCGAGCGCCAGCACCGTGCCCGGCCCGGCCTCGCGCAGCCAGTCGGCAACCAGAAGGGGCAATGTGCGCCGGGCCGAGGGACCGCCCTGCAACGCCACCGGTTCGCCGCGGCGCAACGCCGAGAGAGCCGGGGCCTGGTGCGGGCGAAATGGCGCGCCGGTAGCCACCACCCAGGCCTGCTCCAGCCGCGCGTCTACCGGCAGATGGCTGACCCGCGCGCCGTCGCGGGCCGGAAAGCGGCGCACGGCGATCAGCGGGGCAGCCTCGCGGCCCCGTTGCCGGGCAAGGGTGTGGAGCACTTCGATCAGGTCGTCCATAACAAACGTCGGTGCATTCGCGCGCGTTATGACAACCATTGTAACATAGTTGGTCCTCACCCCCCCGGCCTCCTGCCTCTCCCCCTGCGGTAGAGAGGGAGGGGACACCAAGCGCAGCGAGGCGGGAGAGGGTGAGGAGCGGCGTCCCAACGCCGATCAGAGGGGGATGGGGAAACCGGGTTTCCCCACGCCCCTGCCTGAGGGGAGGATCTGGTAGGGCATGGCCTCCCAGGAACGCCTCGTTTCGTCCCGTGTTGGGAGGCGAACGCCTATAGGCATCTGGTACAATCTAATAGAACGAGATGAAACCAACCCCCCGAGAGCGAATCCTCCACCCATGCACAGCCAGTTTATCACCATTGACGGCTACCGGCTGCACCTGCTCGAAGCCGGTCACGGCCCCGCCGTGCTATTGCTGCACGGCTTTGCCGGCTCATCTGAAGAGTGGCGCCCGACGGGCCGGCTGCTGGCGCGGGCAGGGTATCGCGCCATCGCCGTTGACGGGTTGGGCTTCGGGCGCTCCGATAAACCCGCCGACGCGCCCTACTCGCTGGAACTGTCGGCCCGGCTCTATGCCCGGCTGATCGAGCGCCTCGGTATGGGAGCAGCGCACATAGTGGCCCACTCGATGGGAGGCAAATACGCCATCGCCACGGCCCTGCTGCACCCCTCCGCCGTGCGCAGCCTCACCCTGGTGGATAGCGACGGCTTCAGCGAACCCTCGCCCCTGACACGGGCCGGCGGCTGGCCGCTCGTCGGCCCGGCGTTGCTCTGGCTCTCCGCCCGGCCGGCAGTGGTGCGGGCCATGCTCAGCGCCGCTTTCTACGCCCCTGAACGCCACCTCACCGCCGAGATCCTCGAACGGGGCCGGGCGGCCCTCATCGGCGCCGATAACCGCCGCGCTCTAACCGCCCTCAGCCGTCGCTACGACGCCACCGACCTGGGGCGCACCGGCCTCCGCGACCGCCTTGGCGAACTGCGCGCGCCTACCCTGTTGGTCTGGGGCGAAGCCGATCAGGTCTTTCCCCTGGAGACCAGTCAGCGGGCGCTGGCCATTCCCGGCGCGCGCCTGGTCGTATTCCCGCGCTGCGGCCACTTCCCCCAGATCGAGGCGGCGCGCGCCTTCCATGGCCTGCTGCTGGGTTTCCTTGCCGGCGTCGAGCGCGCTACCCTTGTCGCCGCAGCCGCGCGATGAGCTTGCGCGCCTCTCCCAGCCAGAGCACGCTGCTGGCGACTCCCACACAGACCACCCAGTCGTTCAGGCTCAGCGGCACGGTATTGAACGGCCGCTGCAGGGCGGGCAGGTACACCACCAGCGCCTGCAACACGAACGACAGCCCCACCGCGCCCCACAACCAGGGGTTGCCGAAAAAGCGGTAAAAGGCGCTCCGCTCATCTGAACGGGCATTCAGGACGTTAAACAACTGGAACAACACCAGGGTGGTGAAGCTCATCGTCTGGGCATAGGCCAGATCCCCTGTCCCGGCAATCAGGCCGCCGGGAAGGGCCGCATCCATCACCGCCAGGGTGCCGACGGCCATAATCAAGCCCGCAAAAAAAATGTTGAACCACATCTGCCTGGTGATCACCGGCGTGCGGGGGTCGCGGGGCGGACGCTCCATCACCTGCGGGTCGGCCGGTTCGAGACCCAGGGCCAGAGCGGGCGCGGCGTCGGTCAGCAGGTTGATCCAGAGGATCTGCGTGGCCAGCAGGGGCGCCACCAGTAGCGTGCCCTCGCCGTGCGTCAACCCGATCACGGACGCCAGCGTCACTCCGCCGAACATCGTCAGCACTTCGCCGATGTTTGAGGAAAGCAGGTAGCGCAGAAACTTCTGAATGTTGGCAAAGATCGAACGGCCCTCCTCCACCGCTGCGACGATGGAGGCGAAATTGTCGTCGGTCAGGATCATATCGGCGGCGCCCTTGCTCACATCGGTGCCGGTAATGCCCATGGCCACACCGATGTCTGCCGCCTTGAGCGCCGGGGCATCATTGACCCCGTCACCGGTCATGGCCACGATCGCGCCGTCAGCTTTGAGCGCCCGCACCAGGCGCAACTTGTGTTCCGGGGCCACCCGCGCAAAGACCGAACACGCGCCCAGAACGCGCCGAAGTTCAGCGTCGTCCATCTGCTGCAAGGCGCTGCCGGTCATCGCCGACTGGCCAGGCGCGCCGATGCCAGCCTCGGCGGCGATGGCGGCGGCGGTGCGCGGATGGTCGCCGGTGATCATAATCGGGCGGATGCCCGCCCGTTTCGCCTGCGCTACCGATTGGCGCGCCTCGGGGCGCAGCGGGTCAATCAGCCCCAGCACCCCCAGGAAGACCAGCGACCGTTCGACGTCCTCACTGAACTGGCCGCTGGCCGCGTCGCGCGCCAGCGTGCGGTAGGCCACTCCGAGGGTGCGCAGGGCCTGGTCGGCCAGTTCCTCGATGCAGGCCAGGATCTCGCGCCGGCGTTCCGCAGTTAATGAACGCACCTCTCCCTCCAGCCCGACACGTTCATAGTCGCAGCGGGCCAGTAGAATATCAGGCGCGCCTTTGGTGAAGACGATCAGGCGCTCCTTCTCCTGGTCAACGTGGGCGGTGCTCATCAGCTTACGCTCCGAGGTGAAGGGCACCTCGCCCACCCGCGGAAACCGCTCATCCAACTCATCGTCGGTCAGGCCCACCCGGCGCGCCGCCAGCAGCAAGGCGCCCTCAGTCGGGTCGCCGCGAATGACCAGGCGCCCGTTCTCTTGAACCAGCCGCGCATTGTTGGCCATATGGGCCGCGCGCAGCGCCTTCCGCACCTCCTCCCGCAGCGCCGGATCGCTCATGGGCCGGCCATCTATGTTCAGCGTCCCTCCCGTCCCTTCGCCTTCCGCGTCGAGACTCACCCGGCCGCTGGGGGTTACCACAGCCCGCACGGTCATCTCATTGCGGGTGAGCGTGCCAGTCTTGTCCGTGCAAATCACCGTGGTCGAGCCGAGCGTTTCGACCGACGCGAGCCTGCGGACGATCACGTTGCGCCCGGCCATGCGCTGCATGCCCAGGGAGAGCACAATCGTGGTGATCGCGGTCAGCCCCTCAGGCACGGCTGCGACCGCCAGGCTGACTCCCAGGATCAGCACGTCCACCAGATCACCCAGGCGTCGGGCGCCACTGACCAGGATCAGCGTTACGCTCATCACCACGGCAATGGCGATCACTGCGGCGCCGAGAAAGCGGCCCACCCGCGCCAGTTCGTTCTGCAACGGCGTTGGTTCACTCTCGGTGTGTTGCAGCGTGCCGGCGATCTTGCCAATTTCAGTGTGCTGGCCGGTGGCGGTCACCACGGCGCGCCCCCGGCCCGAAGCCACCGCCGTGCCGCTAAAGAGCATATTGTGGCGGTCAGGGAGGGTCACCTCAGCCTTGATCGGGTCGCTGTCCTTACTGACGCTGGCGCTTTCGCCGGTCAGCACCGCCTCGGCAACCCGCAGGGCGATCGACTCGATAATGCGGGCATCCGCAGGCACGGTATCGCCCTCTTCGATCAGCAAAATATCGCCAGGCACAACCTCGGCGGCAGGAATCGTCTGTGGGCGCCCGCCGCGCAGCACGCGGGCCTGAGGCGCGGCCAGAACACGCAGGGCCGCCACGGCCTGCTCGGCGCGGCTCTCCTGCACGAATCCCAGCACACCGTTCAGCAGCACGATGGCCAGGATGGTCAGGGCTTCGAAGGGGAGCGGATCGGCACGCTCGATCAGCCAGACCGCGAATGAAATCAGCGTGGCCGCCAGCAGCAACCCGGTCAACGGATCGCGAAACTGGGCCAGAAAACGCAGCCAGAGGGGCGGCGGCGGGGCCTCGGGCAACTCGTTGCGCCCGTAGCGCTCGAAACGCGCCCGGGCTTCAGCGGGGTCCAATCCGCGCGCAGGGTCAACCCCCAGCGCCGCGAGCACTTCGGCCACCGGGCGCTGATAGGCCCGTCGCATGTCTTCGATCCTTATCATCGCTCCGCTCTGCCTTGAGGGGCCGATACGCCAACAGCAGCTTGCCTCGACGAGTTGTTCAGACTCGGCACAGGGCACGCCGGGGAGCGAGGATGGATGCTTGTCCCTCAGTAGTCAGTAGTCTGTGAACGACGTTTCCTGACATTTTCGCTCCCCTCCCAACCTCCCCCCGCCGGGGGGAGGAACCGGGCGCCCCCCTCCCCAGAGGGGGAGGATTGAGGAGGGGGTGGAGTTAGCGAACAACTTCGTTCACAGACTACGCGGCTCCCTCCGCGGCCTCCGCGGTAAATACGTGTTCGGGAGATGTGAACGCCCCCCGCGCTCAATCCAAAATCCACAATCCAAAATCCAAAATCCACAATCGCCCTAGGTCACTCCCTGGCCGTGCACCCGTCGCACTGTCACGCGCACCGAGGCGCGCGGGACATCGGGGCGCCGCGCCAGCCACTCCTCGACCCGTTCCGGTCCAAGGTAGCGGAGCGCCAGCCGGCGGCGCAACTCCGGGTCCAGCGGTTCAACCACGGCAACCCCGCTCAACGAAAGGTAGCGCACGCCGTCCTCAATCGTCACCGCGATGGTCGGGTTGCGGCGCAGATTGCGGGCCTTGACGCTCTCGGCGCCAACGTTAAAACGGATCTGCTCGCCCTCCAGCAAGTACCAGACGACCGTCTGGTGAATGCTGCCATCGGCGTTCAGCGTGCCAACGACCGCGTAGTGCCGTCCCTCAAGAAACTGCCGTTGACCCTCTGTGAGAAGCATCACTGCCACCTCCGCCTGGTCGTGAGCGATGGACGCGCTGTATTGTACCCCGAAACCGCGGAGGGGAATGGGGAACCCTGGTTTCCTCATTTCTCTGAGTCCAGACCGGAGGAACGCCATCATCTGGCAGGAACGCGGGGAACAGGAGGCTCCGAATTGTGAACACACGTACTACCGCACCACAGTGCGGTATATTCGCTGATTCTTCACCAGAGAGGGGTTGACTTTAACCGTTGCATAATGCTATAGTAACACCGGCAAAGTGAGCGGGGTGCCATGTTCGCGTCCCTCCAAGGTGTGAAGCGAAATGGGGTTTGAGTTCTCAGGCTCGACCCCATCTTCTTGCCAGCAATCACACACCCGGTCGGCGCGAAGGGCCTGAGCGGACCAGATACCCGCTCCGGCCCTATTACATTCCCTTGATTCGCTACGCAGGATATTCGTATCCTGAAGGACAAAGTAGCGAGTTTTGTCAAACAGCAGGCGATTGTATTCAATGGAAAAGGCAGGAAACGCTTGACAATGGGTGTATTATGTTAATTACACCGGGGCGCGGCGCAGGGCCGTCAGGCGTGCCTGAGGACGAGGATGGTACCGCAGCATAATGCATCCACACAGGAGTCGGGGCCGATGAGTGAGCACTTGCTTGAGCTGGCGCGGCAGCGTGGCTTTGTGACCTACGGCGATATCCTTGAAGCCTTTCCGCAACCAGAGTTGCACGTCGCCGAAGTCGATCAACTCTATGCCCGCCTCCAGGCGGAGGGCATCAAGGTGGTTGAGTCGGCCGCCGATGTTGAGCAGAACTCCGGCCACGGCGAAGAGGAATCACTGGGCGAACTGCCTGATCTCGCTGAGATCGCCTTCGATGATCCGGTACGGATGTATCTCCAGGAGATCGGTCAGGTGCCCCTGCTGACCGCAGAGCAGGAGGTTGAACTGGCTCAGGCGATGGAAGCGGGCGACCTGGCCCGCCAGCGGCTCGAACGCGAGGAGTATGAGAGCGGTACCGAGAAGGCCGCCCTTGAACGGGCCTTCGCCAGGGGCCAGGAGGCTCGCCAGCATCTGATCCAGGCCAATCTGCGCCTGGTGGTCTCGATCGCGAAAAAATACACTTCCTACGGCCTGACCATGATGGATCTGGTCCAGGAAGGGAATATCGGCCTGATGCGCGCGGTTGAGAAGTTTGATTACAAGAAGGGCCACAAGTTCAGCACCTATGCCACCTGGTGGATCCGCCAGGCCATTACCCGCGCCATCGCCGACCAGAGCCGCACCATTCGCCTCCCCGTGCATATGGGTGAGGCGATCAGCCAGGTGAAGCGCACCAGCCACAAGCTCCAGCAGTCTATGCAGCGCGAGCCGACGCCCGAGGAGATCGCCGAGGCCATGGGCATCAGCGCCGGCAAGGTGCGGCGCACCCTCGAAGCAAGTATGCATCCCCTCTCGCTCGAGATGCCGGTGGGCCAGGAGGGCGAAGGGCGCATGGGCGATTTTATCGAAGACGAGCGTATCTCAACCCCCGCCGATGCCGCAGCCGCTTCGATGCTCCGCGAGCAGATCGAGGAAGTGCTCCAGAAGCTCCCCGAACGCGAGCGCAAGATCATTCAGTTGCGCTATGGCCTCAAAGATGGGCGCTACCGCACCCTCGAAGAGGTCGGCGTTGAGTTCGGCATCACTCGCGAACGCATTCGCCAGATCGAGGCCGTCGCGCTGCGCAAGCTGCGCCATCCCCATCTGGGCAAGAAGTTGCGCGGTTACCTCGATTGACGCCTTTTCCCCAACCGGCAGGGCCGAGACGGCCCGCCGGGCAGAGACGGCCCGCCGGGCCGCACGGCAGAGACGGCCCGCCGGGCCGCACGGCAGAGACGGCCCGCCGGGCCGCACGGCAGAGACGGCCCGCCGGGCCGTCTTATCTCCGGGATATAATGGTCCGGCAATGCCAATCACCGACCCCGGACCGCGTATGAGGTTGCTCGCTACGGGCGGGGTTGGCGCCCGCCGCGCCACGACGCATCGCCCGATCCTGGCTCCGCTGGCCCCGCCCGCGCTGCTGGCCTTGCTGACCCTTGGCCTGCTGCTGGCCGGCGCGCTGATCGCTAATCCCGGCGTTGACCTGAGCGCCGCTGATCCAGCTGCGCGCCGGGTGCTGGTCCGTTTTCACGGCCTCGAGCGGAATGCAACCGATGCCTACCGCTGGAGTGAGCCCCTCGCCGCCCTCGTGCTCTTCGGCTTCGACGGGCGCCCGGCGATTGTCAGCCTGCGCCTCGCGGCGCCCCGTCCCCCCGGCGCTGCCCCTGTGGTCGTGCAGGTGCGCCGCGATAATCAATTCTCCGGCGTCTTCGCGGCTGCCGGCGACTGGCGGCGCTACCACGTCCTTACTCCAACCGGTCCGATTGGCGAGAGCGCCCTGGTGCTGCAAACCAGCCCCTTTACGCCCCCTGGCGATCCCCGCGAGCTTGGCCTGGCCCTGAGCCACGTGCGCGCCACGGCTGCCACGGCCGGGCCGTGGTTGCCGCCCGCGCGGGCGCTGTACCTCCTGGCGCTGCCGCTCATCGGCTGGTTGCTGCTCACGCGCCTGGGAACGCCTGCGCCCCTTGCGCTGGGATGCGGTGCGCTGCTGGCAATGCTGGCCGGCTGGGCGATGGCCTTTCCAACCGCCGCGGGCTACTGGCTGCCTACCCTTGGCTGGCCGTGGTGGCCGGCGCTGCCCCTCGCCCTCCTGGCGACCTGGCCCTGGCTCGGCTCTGGCCTGGCCGCCACCCGCGCGCGTCTGGCGCGCCGCCCCGCCATCGGCTGGATCGGCCTGGGAGCAGCCCTGGTCGCCCTTGGCCTGATGCGCCTTGGTCTGCCGCCGTTTCCGGGGATGGCCATGTTCGTTGTCGGGGTGTGGGTGGGGCTTCCGTCGCCCGCACAGCGTGACGCGACCCTCGCCGGGCAGCGGCTCACCGCCCGCTGGCCCCTTGCTCTTGCGCTGATTGTTCTGCTGGCCATCGGACTGCGCTTTGTGAACCTCGATGCACAACCCGCGGGCCTCTGGCGCGATGAGTCGCGCCACGGGCTGCAGGCGCTGCGGATCTGGAACGATCCCGGCTACCGCCCGATCTACGTGGTGGTTGGGGCCGACCTGCCGGCACTACTGTTCTACCTGATGGCGCCGGCGGTGGGTCTGTTCGGCCCGCACGCCTGGAGCGCGCGCCTGGTGAGCGCCCTGGCCGGCGCCCTTACCCCGCTGGCGCTCTTCTGGGCCGCCAGCCCGCTCATTGGCCGGCGCGCGGCGCTTTTCGCCGCCGCGCTGGTCGCCTGGTCCTCCTGGAGCCTGAGCATGAGCCGCTGGGCTTTTCCCGCCACCCTCGACCATCTGCTGGTGCTGGCGGCGATAGGGTTCCTCTGGCGCGGCCTGGCCCCGCCGGAGGAAGCGCCCGGCACGGCGCGCCGGGTGGCGTTTCTGGCGGCGGCGGGCGTCCTTGGCGGCCTTGCGGTGTACACCTACCATACCGGGCGCGTCGCGCCCCTGGCCCTGGCGGCAGTGGCGGCAATTCGCCTGGGCGCCTCGGCAATAGCCTGGCGGCGCGCCCTGCCCGGGCTGGCCGTTGCGGCTGTCGCGGGTGCATTGACCATCGCCCCACTGGCGCTGTACATCCTGAACGACCAGCAGGGCTACAACCGGCGGGTGGGCCGGGTTTCGATCCTCGATAGCGCCAATCTGACCACCCGCGCGCCCGCCGGGCTGATCCTTGGCAATCTGGAGCGCTACCTGCTGATGTTTCACGTTCGCGGCGATTTCAACGGCCGTCACCACATGCCCGACGCGCCAATGCTCGACCCGGTGGCGGGGTGGTCGCTGGCCGTGGGCCTCGGTCTGGCCCTGCCGCTGCTGCGTCGGCGCACGGGCGTGGCCGCGGTCCTGGCCCTGGGGATGATCTACCTGATCCCTGGCGTGTTCAGCGGCAACGCGCCCCACGCGATGCGCTCCCTGGGGACGCTGGCCCCGGCGGCCATGCTTGCTGGCCTGGGACTGGCGGCACTGGCCCCGCCGGGACGCGCCGCCGTGTGGGCCGTGGCCCTGCTGGCCAGTCTGAGTTTCAATGCCTGGCTGTACTTTGGCGTAATGCGCCTGGAGCCGCGGGTCTACAACGCGTTCGATATGGTGGAGACGGCGATGGGGCGTCTGGCAGCGGCCCCTGCGGCCAGCGCCGATGCTGAGGTGCGAGCCGTGCGCGTTTTGCTGCCCGAAGCGTTGCTCGGCGCCGACACGGTGCGCTTCCTGACATGGGGCGCGCCGCCCGAGGCGTACACCGGCGCGCCCATCCCCGGCGACGGGCCGGTCCTCGTGCTGCTGCCAGGTGATGCCAGCGCCGCCGACCAGGCCGCCACCCTGGCCGCCCTCGGCCCCGAGGGCCTCCCGCTCGGCCCGGTCGCCACCTACCCCGACGGAGCGCGACCGCTGGTGCTGGCCTTCGCGCGCGGCGAGGCCGCGGTGAGGCTGGCGCGCGGCGGGCCGTAACGCCTCTCCTCGCTTGACGCCAGGCGGTCGTCGTGCTATACTCGCCCTAACACCGTTCCAACTGCCAAAACAATGTTCCAACTGACGGAACACGGCCAGGGTCGGCCTCTCGTACTCTCCTCCACTGCGGGGCAGGGATGCCTCGTGCGGTAGTGGTGCATACCCGCTGCGAGCAGAAACGCAGTTTTTTGCGGCATATGGAAGGAGGAACAGGCCGTGATTGGCAAACTATCGGTTACCAGGCAACTCACCGGGCTGCTGACCCTGGCCCTGATCACGGCGCTGGCCGGCTGCGGCGGCGCACCGGCCGGGCAGGCTCCCGCATCCACCCCATCCGCAGCCACACCGCAGGCCCCTGCAACCGCGCCGACCGGCCAGGCCCCCGCTCCACCGGCGAGCATCAAGATCGGGGTCATCTACCCGTTGAGCGGGCCGCAGGCGCAGACGGGCAACGACATGAAAGCGGCAATCGAGCTGGCGCTGGCGATCATCAACCAGGATATGGGCGATCTCCCGTTCGCCCTGGCGCCAGGCACGGGCCTGCCCAATCTTGGCGGCGCAACCATCGAGGTGATCTTCGGCGACTCGCAGGCCAAGGCTGACATTGGCCAGTCAGAGGCGGAGCGGCTGCTGAACGAAGGGGTAGTGGCGCTCTACGGCGCCTACAACAGCGCGGTGACCAAAACCGCGAGCAGCGTGGCCGAGCGTGCTGGCATTCCCTTTGTCAATGGCGAATCCTCATCGCCGGACCTGACCGAGCGCGGCTACCGCTGGTTCTTCCGCACCTCCCCCACCGACCTCGACTTCTCGCGGGTCATGTTCGCCTTCCTCAAGGAGTTTCAGGAGCGCCAGGGTGTGACGCTCAACGGCGTGGCCCTCTTCTACGAGGATACCGACTTCGGCGTCAACAGCGCCACCGCCCAGAAGCGTTTCGCAGAGGAATACGGTATTCCGGTCCTGGGTGAAGTGAAGTATCGGTCAGGGAGCGCCGCGCTGACGGGCGAGATCCAGCAGCTCAAATCTTTCAACGCCGACGTGCTGCTGCCTTCGTCGTATGTCAATGATGCTATTCTGACGGTGAAGACGGCCCGCGAACTCGGCTTCGCGCCACAGTTGATCATCGCCCAGAACGCCGGCTACCTCGACAACGCCTTCCTCGAAACCACCGGCGCCGATGCCGAGGGCATCCTTTCGCGCGCGGCCTACGCCGCCGACATTACCCAGGCTAAAGATCTGGCGGCGCGGATTGATCAGATGTACCGGCAAAGCCACGACCGCCCGCTTACCGATGCGCCCGCGCGCGCCTTTACCGGCTTCATGGCCCTGGCCGAAGCGATCAACCGCGCAGGCTCAACCGATCCTGAGGCCATCCGCGCAGCGCTTGCCGCCACCGACATTCCCCCTGACCAGTTGATCATGCCCTGGCAGGGGATCAAGTTCGACGAAAAGGGCCAGAATAGCCTCGGTCAGGCCATCCTCGTGCAACGTCAGAACGGCGCCTACGTGACAGTCTATCCCTTCGAGTTTGCCTCCTCCGAGGTGCGGTTCCCAGGCGTCGCGTGGGCCAATCGGTGAGCGACGGGCTATCGGGCGCGGGAACCCTCGCAGGCCCCCCCGCGCCCTGCCGTACCCTATCAGGGCAGGCAACCCTCCGGGTTGCCTGCCGGGAACCGGGATTTTGCTGACAATCGCACAGAAGCGCCAGAAGAGCCTGCTATGGACGCCACAATCGTACAGGCGGTGCTGTCAGGGATCCTGATCGGAATGATCTACGCCCTCATCGCCGCAGGTCTCTCGCTGATCTTCGGGCTGATGGAGATCGTCAACTTCGCCCATGGCGAATTCCTGATGCTGGCGATGTTCAGCTCGTTCTGGATGTGGGAACTCTGGCAGCTTGATCCGCTGACGAGCCTGCCTATTACCGCAGCGCTGATGTTCGGTGTCGGCGTATTGACCAACCGCCTCCTGGTGATGCGCGTGCTCAACGCCCCGGCCCTGGCGCAGATTTTCGCGACCTTCGGCCTGGGCCTCTTCTTGCGCGCTGGCGCCCAGTATCTCTGGTCGGCTGATTTTCGTTCGATACAGGATCCGTTCCTGTCCCGGATCGTCGGGGGACGCATCGCCCTCGGCAGGGACGTGTTCATCGGAGTGCCGCAACTGGTTGCAGCCGTGATCGCCGCGGTCGCGTTTGCCCTGCTGGGCCTGCTGATTGGACGAACGCGGCTTGGCCTGGCGCTCCAGGCAGTTGCCGAAGACCGCAGTACCGCGGCATTGATGGGCATCCCCGCCGGACGCATGTTCGACCTGGGATGGGGCATTGCCGCGGCATGCGTCGGGATCGCCGGCGCGGTCCTGGCCAGTTTCTACTACATTTACCCCAGCGTAGGAGTGACCTTTGCCCTCCTGGCCTACATCATCGTGGCCCTTGGGGGGTTTGGCAGCATCACCGGAGCACTCATTGCCGGGATCCTGGTGGGATTGGTAGAGATTGTCGCCCCGCTGCTGCTCGGCATCCCTCCGGCCTATAAGTACGCCCTGGTCTTCACGCTTTACCTGCTGGTGGTATTAGTACGTCCCCAGGGTTTGTTTGGGCGCTATTGAAAGGGGCGACCATGCTCGACCGTCGCCTGCCCGCACCGCTCACGCTGACCGCGCTTGCCGTCGTGATCGGCATCCTTCTGACCACGCCGCTGCTGATCAACAACAATGTGTTCCACCACACGCTGATCCTGATCGGCGTCTATGCCGCCCTGGCTCAGGCATGGAACATTCTGGGCGGCTTCGCCGGTCAAATTTCCCTGGGTAATGCCATTTTTTTCGGCATTGGCGCATACACCTCCTCCCTGTTGCTGGTACGCGCCCAGGTCTCGCCGTGGCTCGGCGCCCTGGCGGGGATGGCGCTGGCAATGGTTCTGGCGTTGCTGATCGGGTATCCCGTCTTTCGTCTGGCCGGCCATTACCTGGCCATTGCCACCATCGCCCTCGCGGAAATCGCCCTGGTAATCTTCCAGAATCTCGACTTCGTGGGCGGGGCCGCAGGCATCTCCCTGCCAATCACGCGCGATATGCAAGGACGCCCGACCGATTCGTGGTGGATGCTGCAATTCAACAGCAGTAAACTGCCATATGTCTATCTAGCCCTGGGACTCCTGGGCCTGGTACAGGTCGTGGCCGTGCTGCTCGACCGTTCGTGGATCGGGTTCTATCTGCGAGCCATCAAGAACGATCAGACTGCTGCCGCGGCCATCGGCGTACCCGTGGCGCGCTATAAGCTGATCGCACTGTTGATCAGCTCAGCCTGTACGGCGCTGATTGGGACGTTCTATGCCCAATACTTGTTGTTCGTCGATCCGGAAACCGTATTTGGCCTGTCGCTCTCGGTGTTGATCGCCCTGGTGGCGATCCTGGGCGGCGCCGGCAGTCTCTGGGGGCCGTTCCTGGGCGCGGCGGTGCTGATCCCTCTCGCCGAGGTGACCCGCAGCCAGTTGGGCGGGCGGGGAACGGCCTTCGATCTGGTGATCTACGGGTTGCTCATCATGGTGATCGCCGTCTTTCAACCCGCAGGGCTGGCCGGCCTTTCCGAGCGCTTTCGCCTGCGGCAGCGCGCGCGTGTGGCCCCTGCCGCTCCAGCCGACACGCAGATGGAAGAGAGCATCCGCTCATGAGCTTGCTCGAAGTTACTGACCTGACGATGACGTTTGGCGGCCTGGTGGCCAACGACCGGATTTCGTTTACACTGAACGACGGCGAGGTGCTGGGCATTATCGGGCCAAACGGCGCCGGCAAGACCACGCTCTTCGCCTGTATCGCCGGGTTCCTGAAGCCTACCAATGGGCGGGTGCGTTTTGCGGGCGAAGACATCACCGGGATGCGCCCCGATCGCATCTGCCGGCGCGGGCTGGTGCGCACCTTCCAGATCGTCCGCGCCTTGCCCGATCTCAGCGTGCTGCAAAACGTGATGGTCGGCGCTTTTCTGCGCACCCGCGCCGTGCGCGAAGCACAGCGAATTGCGGAAGAAGTTCTGGCCTTCACCGGCCTTGAGGCGCGCGCCCAGACGCTCGGCAAGAACCTGACCATTGCCGATAAGAAACGCCTCGAAGTGGCGCGCGCGCTGGCAACCCGGCCACGGCTGCTCATGCTCGATGAGGTGATGAGCGGCCTCAATGCCCAGGAACGCCAGCAGGCAGTTGCGCTGGTGCGGTCCATCCAGAGGCGAGGGATTTCCATCTTGCTTATTGAACATATTATGGATGTATTGCTGCCATTATCTGATCGGGTGCTGGTGTTAAACTACGGCAAAAAGATCGCTGAAGGAACGCCCGATAGTATCACCCGTAATCCAGAAGTCATCGCGGCGTATCTGGGGTCCAGTTATGCAAACCCGTCCTGACCGCGCCAGCTCGCCGTTGCTGACCGTGGAGGATTTGCGGGTCAGCTACGGCGGCGTTCCGGCGCTCTATGGCGTCTCGTTCGAGGTGCGTGCGGGTGAGGTGGTCGCGCTGGTGGGCGCCAACGGCGCCGGCAAATCTACAACCTTGCGCGCGATCAGCGGTCTCATTCCTGCTGATAGCGGCTCGATCCGACTGGAAGGCCACCAGCTCAATCGGATGCCTCCACACGCTATCGCGGCCCTGGGAATTGCGCACGTTCCTGAGGGCCGCCGGATCTTCAGCCGGCTCAGCGTT
Source organism: Chloroflexaceae bacterium (assembly GCA_025057155.1). Lineage (NCBI taxonomy): Bacteria > Bacillati > Chloroflexota > Chloroflexia > Chloroflexales > Chloroflexaceae > Chloroflexaceae bacterium. The sequence goes on along the minus strand of JANWYD010000005.1, from coordinate 263,617 downwards.
CTACAGAACCTGTTGCTGGGATCGTATACCCGGGCGGCGCGATCCGCCGAGCAGCAAACCCTGGAAGAAGTGCTGACCCTCTTCCCCCGTCTCCGCGAACGTCTGCACCAGCGCGCCGGCACGCTTTCGGGCGGCGAACAGCAGATGCTGGCCATCGGACGCGGGTTAATGCTCCGCCCGCGCCTGTTAATGCTTGACGAGCCAAGCCTGGGGCTGGCGCCCCTGGTCGTCGAAGGGATCTTCGATGTGGTGCGCACCCTGAGCGCGAGCGGCATGACTATTTTACTCATCGAGCAAAATGTAAAGGAGACGCTCACGCTGGCCCATCGCGCCTATGTGCTCCAGGTCGGTCAGATCGTCGCCACGGGCGCTGGCGCTGATTTACTGCAATCCGATCTGGTGCGCCGGGCGTATCTGGGATTGTAGCGTTCCAGCGTAGATATCGAGTCGGGCGACCAGGCTTCCTCTATCTCCTGCCAGCGTGGATAGTTTGGAGGGTTATGTCTGATCATCAGATGCCCTGGCCCCTCCCCGAAACCAGACCGGCAGCTATTCGCGCAGCCATCCGCAACGGCCTGTGGCGGCGTTCAACTGAGCGCCTGGCGCCCGGCCATGTCCAGGCTAACCTGGTCGTGTTACCCGTTGACGAGGCTGCCGCCTTCCAACAGTTCTGCAATCGCAATCCGCAACCCTGCCCGGTGCTGGCAGTGCTGCCCCCCGGCGATCCACGGGTGCCGGCGGCACTGGCCGCCGATGCCGACATCCGTTTTGACATCCCGCGCTATCGGATCTACCGGGAAGGTCGGTTCGTCGCGGAAGTTGACAATCTGCGCGATCTCTGGCGCGACGATCTGGTCGCGTTTTTGCTCGGCTGCTCCTTTGGCTTCGATGGGGCGCTGCTGGCCGCCGGCCTGCCGGTGCGCCACCTGGAACAGGGACGCAATGTGCCCATGTTTCGCACGAACCGTCCCTGCGTTCCGGCCGGGCCGTTCCAGGGCAACCTGGTGGTGACCTATCGCCCGATGCCGACAGCTCTGGTTGAGCGGGCTGCGGCCATCAGCGCCCGCTATCCCCTCCTCCATGGCGCTCCCGTCCAGATCGGCGATCCCGAATCGCTGGGCATTGCCGATTTGAACCAGCCAGACTGGGGCGAGCCGGTTGTCGCCCAACCTGACGATGTGCCGATGTTCTGGGCCTGCGGGGTGACTCCTCAGGCCGTGGCGCTGGAAAGCCGAGTCTCTCTCATGATTACCCATGCCCCGGGCCATATGCTGGTCGCCGATTTGCCTATTGCGGCGCTTGCAGAGCAGACTCTCTCGCCGGTGCAGTCATGACAATCCGTGATGATCGCCACAGCCGCCTCTTGCAGCGCGGTCTGGATATTCTGGAGTTTCTCGCCGCGCAACCCCATCCGATCGGGATCCGCGATCTTGCCCAGCAGGTCGAGTTGAGCCCGAGCACGTGCCATCGCCTGCTCCAGATTTTGCAGGAGCGCGGATACGTGTGCCAGGACGCAGTGACACGCCACTGGACGCTCGGGCTGAAACCCCTCGAGTTGGGGATGCGCCAGTTGAACAGCGCCGGGTTGCCATCACTTGCCCGCCCACACCTGGTTGACTTGATGCGCGCAACCCACGAAACGGTCTTCCTGGGGGTGCGCGATGGCGACCATATCGTGTATATTGACACCATTCTCAGCGAACAGGCGATCCGCACCGACGTGACCCTTGGGTCACGCTGGCCGCTACACAGCGGCGCCCTGGGCAAGGTGCTGCTAAGCGCGCTGCCCGAAAACGAAATCGAGCGCATTCTTGCCGGCCCGTTGCAGGCGTTTACGCCCTGCACGATCGTTGACCCCCGGCGCCTGCGGGCCGAAATCGCCCAGATTCGCGCCCGGGGCTACGCACTCAATCACGGCGAAACCGTGCCGGGCATTTTCTGCGCCGCCGCACCCCTCTATGACCGCAGCGGCCAGGTTGTCGCCGCGATTGGCGCCGCTGGCCCCGAACAGCGAATCGGCGCCGCGAATATCCCTCAGGTTATCGAACTGGTTGTTGCAACCGCCCAACGGATCTCGGCGCGCCTCGGGCATGTCGCGTGAGCCAGGACTCGCCTCTCCAACTGACGATGAGCCGTGCACCCGCCACTTCCTGGCGCTTCCTGCCTTACAGTGAGGACCCGCCAGAGGTTGAACTGGCCAGAGCCGAGGCGCTGCTGGCCGGTCTGGCACAGTTGCCGCGCCCGGCGCTGCGCTGGTACGGCGCCCGCCGGCCGGCCCTGGTGATCGGCTCAGGCCAGCGCCTCGCCGATGTAGATGAGTCGGTGCTGGCGGCGACAGGCATCACCCTGCACCGGCGCGCCTCCGGCGGCGCGGCGGTGCTGTTCACGCCGGGCTTTTTGATGCAGGACATCGCTCTGCCCGCCGAGCATCCCTTGCACCAGCAGGATGTCAGCGAGTCCTACCGCTGGCTCGGCGAGGCATGGGTCGCCACTTTGGGCGAGTTTGGGATCGCCGCGCGGCTGGTCAGCATCCCCGAGGCGCGCGCCGACGCGCACATCCTCGATCCCCTGGCCCGCCTGGCCTGCTTCGGCGGACGGTCGCCCTACGAAGTGCTGGTTGGCGAACGCAAGGTGGCAGGCTTCTCGCAGATCCGCCGGCGCCCCGGCGCATTGCTGCAGGCGGGTCTCTACACGTGCTGGCCGGGCCGCGAACTGGCCGCCCTGCTGCGCCTGCCCCCCGCCGGGCGCGAGCGTCTGGCAACGCTCCTGGAAGGGAGAGCCGCGGGACTTGCCGATCTGCTGCCCGAGCCGCCACTCCCGGAGCGGATCATCGCCGCCTTCGGCCGGGTGCTGGCCAACCAGCACGGTGTGAGCCTTGCCCCCGCAGACTGGCGCGAGGACGAACTGGCGCTTGCCGCCGCGGCGCAGGCGCGCTTCGCGCCCATCACATAAGGGGCATGCGCGGTTGAGGCCGTGACGCTCCGCCGCGGACGGAACGCGAGGCGCGGGGAGGCTGCGCCTCCCTGCGCCCTTCCATCAGAAGAGAGTTTCACAGACACGCAACCTTCCCGGCATACCGGTCGTCATAGAACACGGAACGTTCCGCCGGGAATGAACCGGTTTTGAGAGAGGAAGATGGCACAATGACAACAACCGTAGTTCGTCAGGAGCGCGGGGTGAACCTGCTCCTCCGCGCGATTTATTTTCTGGTGTTCGGATTGTGGTTCAGCGCGATCTGGGCCACGGTGGCCTGGGTGCTCTGCGTAACGATTATCGGGCTGCCGCTGGGCCTGTGGATGCTCAACCGTCTCCCCCAGGTCACCACGTTACGTCCGCAGCGGGGCGATCTGGTGGTGAGCGCCAGCGGCGAAATCTACCGGAAGGACATTCCGCAACGCCCGTTCCTGGTGCGGGCGCTGTGGTTCCTGCTGGTGGGCTGGTGGCTCAGCGCCGTGTGGCTCTCGATTGCCTGGGCGCTCTCGGCGGTGATCATCGGCTTGCCGATCAGCTTCTGGATGTTCGACCAGGTGCCGGCTATCATCACCCTGGCGCGAACGTAGCGCTGGCGGCGCCGCAGCGCCATCGACCGGGTGACGGCGTCCGGGCGCGCCACGCCCGCCTGTCGCCCGGTCTTCGTTTTACATCCCTCGCCAGGCATGGTTCTCCTGTCGCGCTCCGTTCGATAATAGTGTATAATTTTCATCAGTGGCCTGACACGATGATTATGCCGGGTTGATGGTTTGCGGGCAGGGCTTCGCCCTTCCACGCTCCCTCCCATCGGCGTCCGGTATCTTCACGGTGTCAGACCGATAATTGCGGCCGCCGATGCCCTCTGGAGGCGCCATGCGTCACTACGCCCGTCTGATAGGGTTTGCCGCCTGTCTGCTGGTACTGCTGACCACGTGCAGTCTCCCCTTTACCGGCGGGCGTCAGGTGCGCGTGGCCGCCTTTGTTGCCCCGCCAACCGCGGTCCTCGGCCCTACCGTCTTACCGACTGTCACCCCTGTACCGATGGCGGCTTCGACCCCGGTGCTGGAGCCGCCCGCCGCCCCCCCGCTGGCAGCGGTGCTGGCTCCGGTCCGTACCGGCGATGGCGCGCCCCTCGCGCCGGACATGCTCACTCGCGCCGCGCAGATGGACGCCTACATAGCTTCACTGGCCCGGCAGGGCAGGTTCAGCGGTTCGGTGCTGGTGGCGGTCCGGGGCCACGTTCTGCTGAGCCGGGGCTACGGCATGGCCAACCGCGAGGCGGCCATTCCCGCGACGGCGAGCACCCGCTACCGTCTGGCCTCGGTGACCAAGCCGCTGACGGCCCTCGGCGTGCTGCGCCTGGCGGCCGCCGGCAAGCTTAACCTCGACGCTTCGATCTGCGCGTACCTCGATCCCTGCCCGGCGGCCTGGGGGCCGATTACTGTGGCCCATCTCCTCAGTCACTCCTCAGGTCTGGCAAACTACACCGACTTTGCCGAGTTCGCCGATCTGGAACTGTCGCCTTCCACCCCGGAGCAAACCATCGCTCTCTTTCGCGACCTGCCGCTTGGCTTCGTTCCCGGTACGCTGTACCACTACACCAACTCGAACTACGTCGTCCTGGGCCGTTTGATCGAACAGGTCGCGGGGATGAGCTACGAGGAGTTCATGCGCCGCGAGTTGTTTCAGCCCCTGGATATGCAGGATACGGGCCTCGATCCCGGCGACTTTGGCCCGCTCAAGGGCACGCGCGGCTATGCCGGAGGGCAACCGGATATCCCTCTCGATGTAAGCAATCTCTTCGCCGCTGGCGATCTCTATTCCAGCGTCGAGGACCTCTTTAAACTGGCCCAGGCCCTCGATGCTGGCAGACTGCTGCCAGCCGACCTGGCAGCGCGGATGACCACCCCCGGACACGGCGGCTATGGTCTGGGCTGGAAGATCGAGCAGCGCGGGCCGCACCGGCTGGTCTACCATCCCGGCTCGATGAGCGGCGCCGCCACCTGGTTCGGGCGTTACCCCGACCAGGGGGTGACGGTGATTGTGCTCAGCAACGAGTACTACGCCAATGTCTCCGCCATCGCGAATTACCTCGCGGGGCAGGTGCTGGGGTCGTAGGCGATGCGCCTCCTGGAGGGGCCATGCCCCTCTCAACCTCCCAGAGCTGATCAAAGTCTCCAGGGCAAGCCCCCGACTCCGTCCTGCCAGGTGGCATAGCCGCCCCGGACACCACCACTGAATGCGGACGTTGCGCCGGCCCTTCCAACCCTCCCCTCAGGCGCGAACTACAGCTTCTCGGCAATGGCCTTCGGCTGGGTGAACAGACGCAGATAATCCGGGCCGCCGGCCTTGCTGTCGGTGCCCGACATGTTAAAGCCGCCGAAGGGATGCACTCCCACCAGCGCGCCGGTGCATTTCCGGTTGAGGTAGAGATTGCCTACATGGAACTCCTCGCGGGCGCGCTCCAGCCGTTCGAGCGAGCGCGAGTAGAGGGAGCCGGTCAGACCGTACTCGGTGCCGTTGGCAAAGGCCAGGGCCTCGTCGAAATCGCGCGCGCGGGTAAAGGCCAGCACCGGGCCGAAGATCTCCTCCTGGCTGATGCGGGCCTCGTGGGGGACATCGGCAAATATCGTAGGATTGATGAAGTACCCCCCGTCCTTGAGCAGTTCGTGGTCCACCACTTCGCCGCCGGCCACCAGGCGACCCTCTTCCTGTCCAATGGCAATGTATTCGCTGATCGTATTAAAGGCCCGCTGGTCAATCACCGCCCCCACATCGGTTTCGGGCTGAGCGGGGTTGCCCAGGCGCAGGGCGCGCGTGCGCTCGATCACCCGTTGCAACACCTGGTCATAGACCGCGTCAACCACAATGGCCCGCGAACAGGCGCTGCACTTCTGGCCCTGAAACCCGAAGGCCCCGGCGACGATCCCCGCGGCCGCGGCGTCCAGGTCGGCGGTTTCGTCCACGACGGTGGCGTCCTTGCCCCCCATCTCGAGGATAGCGCGCTTGAGCCAGTTCTGGCCCGGCTGGCGGACTGCGGCCCGCCCCTGAATCCGCAGACCGACCTGCTTCGAGCCGGTAAAGCCGATGAAGCGCACCTTCGGGTGATCCACCAGGTAGTCGCCAAGCACGGCGTCATCGCCGGGCACGTAGTTGACCACCCCCGGCGGCAGCCCCGCGGCCTCCAGCACCTCCAGCAGCTTCGCGGCCATCACCGGGGCGCGCGGGGAGGGCTTGAGCACCACGGTGTTGCCGGTCACAACGGGCGCCACGACCAGGGTAGTGACGATCGCCAGCGGAAAGTTCCACGGCGGGATGGCCAGACCCGGTCCAAGGGGCAGGTAGCGCAGTTCATTGTACTCGCCGGGGTAAGGCGTCAGCGGTTGCCGGTCTCCCTGGAGGTGCAGGGCCTGGCGCGCGTAGTACTCGCAGAAGTCAATCGCCTCGGCGACATCGGCATCGGCCTCGACCCAGGTCTTGCTGACCTCATAGATGATCCAGGCAGCCAGCTCTTCCTTGTTGCGGCGCATAATCGCCGCCGCCCGCAGGAGCACCTGGGCGCGCGCCTCTACTGGAACGCGCCGCCACCGGTGGAAGGCGGCCTCGGCTGCCTCCAGCGCCTGGTTGGCCAGGGCCTGGTCAGCCTTCGCCGCGTAGCCCACCACCTTCTTCGGCTCGGCGGGATTGATGGAGGCGATTTTCTCCTCGCGGAAGATGCGTTCGCCGTGGATCACCACCGGATAGGTCGCGCCGAACTGGCCGGCCACGTGGCGCAGGGCGCGTTGCATCGCCGCGCGCCGCTCCGAGGTGGAGAAATCGCCGAATGGTTCGTTTCGAAACTCTGGCAGCATCTTCCTGCTCCTTCGTAAATTGTCAAACCCTGGAAATCAGCCCGGCAACCCCACGCCCAGCCACGAGCGGTAGGTCCGTCGCTGCGCCTCGTCCGGCGACGCAAGCGGCGTGATCACCGCCCGATCAGGGGGCGCCTCGGCCAGCGTCACGCTCACCTCGATCAGGGCGTCGCCGCGGAAGAGGGTCAGGCGCACGGCATCGCCGGGCCGCCGTTCCTCCAGCCGCTCGGCGAGCCGCTCATCGTTGACGCGCCAGCCGTCGAGGGCCACCAGCTCATCACCGGCATACACCCCCGCTGTCCAGGCCGGACCATCGGAGCGCACGCTCTCAATGATCGTCCGCTCACCCTGGCGCTTGAGGCTGCACCCCAGCCATGCCTGCGGCCCCTTCCGCTCCCAGTGCATCTCCAGGCCCGCCACCGCCAGCGCGCGGGCGTAGTCCAGTTCCGCCACACCAGATATGTAGCGCGCAAAGAAATCGCGGAAGACGCCCTTCCGGTCACCCGTCAGTTCCTCCACCGCCTCCAGCACGCCCCCTTCTTCGGGGATCCCCGGGCCGTTAACGGGATAGGCGGCGTAGAGCTGGCGCATCAGATCATCAAGCGAACGCCAGCCGCTGGTATGTGCGCGGATCTCCATATCCAGCAGGAAGCAGACCAGGCCGCCCTTCAGATAGTACGAGACGCTGGAATTGGCGCTATTCTCGTCGGGGCGATAGAACTTGATCCAGGCATCGAAGCTGCTCTCCTCCAGACTCTGCAGCAGGCGCCCGGGCTGGTTCTGGAGTTGCGCGATGGCCTCGCCCAGCCGCTCCAGGAAGCGTTCCGGGGTCATCAACCCCGCTCGCACGAGCAGCAGGTTATCGTAGTAACTGGTAGCGCCCTCCACCAGCCAGAGCAGCCGGGTATAGTTCTCCCGGCGATAGTCGAACGGACCGAGAGGCGCCGGTCGCAGACGCTTCACGTTCCAGACATGGAACAACTCGTGGGAGGTGAGTGACAGGTATCGCTCGTAGTTCTGCTCGGGGCGGAACGTCCAGCGGTCAACCTGGTTCGTGACGCTATTGCGATGCTCAAGCCCGCCGCCGCGCCCATCGAGCAGATGGAGGATGAAGGTGTAGTGGCGATAGGGAAGCTCGCCAAAGAAGTCGCGCTGCGCCTCGACGATGCGCCGGGTATCGGCGACCAGGCGCGCCGCATCCTCGTTGCCGCGCCCCCAGATGGCGATGCGATGGGGCACGCCGTCCACCTCGAAGGCGAGCAGGCGATGCGTGCCGCACTCGACAGGACAATCCACCAGTTCGTCGTAATCGGCGGCAAGGAACTCATTGGGCTGATCGGCAGGCTCAAGCCCGGTCGTCACTCGCCAGCCTGGCGGCGTTTCGACCCGTAGCCGCAACGGCTCGGCCTCGCGGCCCGGCACGAACATAAAGACGCTGGCGCCGTTGAAGTAGCCGTGGGCGCCGTCCAGGTGACTGGTCCGTACCGTCAGTTCGTTGGCATAGACCTGGTAGCGGGCCTGGACGCGCTCCGCGCCGCCGGTTTCGACGCGCCAGGCATCCTTGGCGATTTTGCGCCAGGGCAACGGCGCATCCGTAGCAGGGTCGACTGCGCCAAAGCCCTGCACGTGCCGCGCGTATTCGCGGATCATGTACGAACCAGGCGTCCAGGAAGGAAGAATGAGATCGACCCAGGCCCCGGCTATCCTGTCAACCTCGACCGTGACGTGGAAGAGGTGCGTATGCGGCTGGGGCATACTGATAGTATAGGTGATCATGGTCTGGGCAGAGGACGGCTTGCGCATGAGAAGGGCATAGGACAACGCAGGGCTGATCCAACGTCTGCCTCTGGCGCGAGGTTTTGGACGATCACACCGCCAGACGGGATCATTTTTCGCGGTTCTGGAGACTACACCGCCAGAACCAACGAAAAACCCGAAGCTCGCGGTTTGCCCCGAAGACGTTGCCTCAGCCCTGAAGAGACGTCGCCCTCTCACACCCTTTCAGGCAAGGGTGAGAGGAAACCCGGTTTCCCCCCTCCCGCATCAGTCTGTATACGGACGGAAAAGCCGATCGAAGAGCAGATCGAAATTGGGCGACTCAGATGAGATGCGCTCGTAGATCTCCACCACGCGAGCGGCCTGGTCACGGCGGCGCCAGAGCGCCTCGGCGAAGCGCCCATCGCTGACCACGCCACGCTGTTGCAGAAAGGCGTAGAACTGCTTGATCGCCGTGCAGATCTCGCGCACCTGGCGTGCCGAGGTGTTCCCTACGCGGTGCGGATAGTAGTAAAACAGGCACTCGTCGAGCGTGGCGTAATCGCCCTCGGCAAGGTTGCGCCCGTAGTACGACTCGAGGAAATTCGCGTAGATCGCCAGGGCGCGCACGCGGGCGCGGGCTGTCGTGGCGCTCTTGCCCATCTCCAGCAGATAATCCTGGAACTGCCCAAGCAAATCCTCATTCGCGCGGGCAACATCATCTGATTCATCAACATCGATATCGCCATCGAAATCATCATCGAGATCATCATCAAAATCATCAAGTCCCGCCCCTTCCCAGACCTCTTGCCAGTCACCGGCGCTGAGCATATCCAGCACCAGATCATCATCACTCTGCTCTTCCGGGACGACCAGTTCGAGACGCGGAAAGAGATCCGGGGCGCGGGCGAGCAGATCGTTCAGGTGGCGAGTAATAAGCAACTCCACATCCTCAGGGCGCGCCGACCGGATCTGCTCCGCCGCTTCGGGCGACAGCAGCGAGAGCATCCGCTCGCGCGCAGCGAGGATGACCATCGGATCGTCCGGGTCAATCGTACCGCCGTCGGCGAGTGTGTCGGCATCCCAGCTTTCATCATTCGACCAGTCGTCGTCGTCGTCATCGTGATTCAGTCGGCTGAAGAACGATGAGCGGCCAGGGTTGGCGCGGGCGGCGCCGAAGGCCGAGGCCCGCTGGACCTGGCCGCTCCAGAGACCCGCCTCGGCATCGCGCTGGCGAGCCTGAAGCAGGTCATGCTGCAATGCGTCAATTTCGGCGAGCAGAGCATCATCGCTGGTCCGGCGAAGGAGACCAGCGGCTGGCGCTTCAAACACCTCGTCGGCGCCAAAGATGGGCAGCGCCCCTATCGGCTGGGTCGTGAGGAACGTATCGTCCACCAGATACACCCGGCCATCGCGGAGCACCAGATGCTGCCAGGGACTGCCGGGATAACTGGCGCGCCAGGAAGCCGCGGCGAAGATCGGCAGGATGACCTCGTTGCACGGCACCAGGGCAACCTGGGCGCGACGAACCCGCTCAATGATCGCCTCAATCAGTTCTGCATCCTGCTCGGCAACAGCGGCGGAGCGAAAGTCGTCACGAGCCTCGCGTTCAATCTCCACCACCAGCGGCTCCGCGCGCACCACCCGCATCAGAATGCTATCGCCGGGAACGAATCCGCTCCGTGCGTACCAGGCCTGCAAGTTGAACGCCGGAAGCGCAGCAGGGTGTTCCTCAACCTCAGCGGGGAACGTGGCCAGCAGCGAGCCATCCGGGCTGCGCAATTCGCAGGGGCCGCTGTGCTGGCCAGCGAAGGGTTGCAAATGGGCCAGGGGCAAGACACCGGCTTCCACGTCTTGCGGGCGCGGCAGGCACCGAAAGCGCAACCCTTCGAGCGCGACCCGCAGGGGCACCAGTTGGGTGCGATTCAAGCGTACCCACCCCAACTTCAAACCATCCCAGCGCAGGCGCTCACGAATGGTGGCGTAGGGATTCTTGGCGCTGCTCGGACGCCGTTCGAGCACTCGTTCGAGGATGCGGCGCTCCTCGACCGGTCCGTCGTACTCGTGGGCCAGGCCGCGTAAAATGCTGGCGATTGTGGGCTCATGCTGTGTCATAGCCCCCTGCTCCATCAGATGGGCAATGCTGCCACGCCGGGGCGTGTGGTCGAGTGATCCAGGATTGAATATCTTATTAAGCCGGAATATGGGGCAACCTTATAAGTCTGTGAACAAAGTCTTTCGCCAAACCCCTGCCCCCTCCCCAACCCTCCCCCGCTGGGGGGGAGTCCGGCTCCTTCCCCATCCTGAGCGAGGGCCTTTGCTCGCAGCGCGCGATGATGCTGCAAGGATCATCGCGGCATATCGGATTCATTTCTTCATCCTCATCAGGATTGCCTCCACCCTGCAGAAGGTGGCACACCAGCCAGGGTTATGCAACCGCCTCTTCCAGCCGAGAGGCGCCCTCAGGCGGCCCCCAGCCAGGGAACAGATCGGGATGGATCAGGCGCGCCAGCAACTCCAGACTGTCAACCACCCGCGGTCCAGGACGGCTGAAGTAGCTGTTCGCATCTACGGCAAAGACTCTCCCGGCGCGCACGGCGGGGAGCGCATCCCAGCCGGGGCGCCGGGGCAGCGTCGCCAGCGCCTCACTGCGGGCGCGCTCAAGGTCGAAACCGCATGGGGCAAGCACGATCACCTCGGGAGCAAACGCAACCACCTCGTCCCACGCGACGCGCCGGGACGGTTCGCCCGGCGCGCCGAGGCCCGCGCGTCCGCCGGCAAGCTCGACCAGTTCAGGGAGCCAGTGACCGGGGCCGAAGGGCGGATCGAACCACTCCAGGCATGCCACACGGGGCCGGTATGTAGCCCGGGCCGCCCGTTGGCGCACCCGTTCCACTCGCGCGCGCAACTGCGCGACCAGCTCAACGGCTTGCGCGCGCCGTCCGGTGGCATTGCCCACGGCGAGGATACTGCCAAAGATGCCCTCCAGGTCGGTCGGCTCGAGCGAGAGGATGCGGGGAGCGGCGCTCACCTGCGCCACGGCCTGCTCCACCACCCCGAAGGAGACCGCGCAGACATCGCAGAGGGCCTGGGTGAGCACCAGATCGGGCTGCAGACGTTCAAGCATTGCCGTATCGAGGGTATAGATGGAGATGCCATCGCGCAACTGCCCGCGCACCGCCGCGTCAATTTCCGCAGACGTGGCATGGTGATGGTCGAGGGCGCTGGCGGTAATCACGGGGCGCTGACGCGCTTCGGGCGGGTAATCGCACTCGTGCGTCACCGCCACAACCTGATCCCCCAACCCCAGGGCGAAAGCTATTTCCGTGGTGCTCGGCAGCAGCGAGACGATCCGCATACGTACCCTCCATCTCTTTCACGGATTACAGGGTAGCATCCGCGCGATGGTGTGTCAAGGCGAGAGGGTGATGGAAGAGGGATGGGGAAACCGGCTTTCCTCGCGCTCGTTGCTCGCTTGCAGGAGCGTGACGACAACGAAGCGGGACAGGGGCGAAACCACGGCACCCCTGTCCTCCTCAACCGGCTATGGCAGCCGCCCTTCAGCGCGTCACATCTGTAGCGCGCTCGATCTACAACCCGCAAATCTGCAAGCGGCAATCGCACTACAGGAGGGCGGGGAGAGCGATGCTCTCCCCGCCCCTCTATGTTGGCCCTACCGCCTATTCATTGCGCCTAATGAAAGGCATGTGCAGCTTTGGCTGTGAGGTGGGCGTTGCGGTCGGGGGAAGAGGCGTTGCGGTCGGGGGAAGAGGCGTTGCGGTGGATTGCTGGATTACAAATTCGGTTCCGGCATCGTTCTGGGCCTGAACGGTAAAGCTGTACATATTCGAGACTGCGACACCCAACCCCAGAATCATTGCGACAACAGCCAACGCGAACCATGCCTTCATACGGCGACCCATAGTACCACCTCCTGACTGGCTCAACAAGGATCCTCGTTGCCGTTGTAGGTTCCAGATACCTTACGCAGCTATGCCGTAACAACGCTATCGCGCAATGGATATCCCGAGCGTTCTATGGACAGGCCTTCTCCTTGCCGCTGCGCCGGAAGAGGCGGAAGGGCAGCCGGCTGATCTGCTTCCTTGTCTGCCCGGGAAGCCACGAGCGGGCCTCAGGAGTTGCCAGGCGCCCATTCAACCAGCACGGGCTCAAAACTCGCGGTGATGTACGCCATACCAGCGACGATGTGTCGCGATACGGTTGTCCCATCATACCGGCGTATGGCAACAAGCCTCTCGGCGGGCAGATTGACCGCTCGCGTAAGCCCTCCCTGTCGTGTCCAGAGGATATCGACCACTGTTGTCTCCTTTACAAACCGATACCCTTCAAGATCCCCGTCGCTGTATATCCGATGGGCACGCTGAAAGGGTTGTACGGCGCGTGCCATGTGTTGAAGCGCGCGATACGCCGGTCGAGGGGTGAGATCGGTGTTGAGCAACCCGGTTTGTTCCCAGCCTCCTCCGTCAAGTGAATACCAGGCGATCTGCTCGATGCCGAAAGCTATAGCCCGGGCGTAAATCCGGGTAAGGTGCTGAGCCTGGACCTCAAGAAACGTCGCGGGCGGCTCATGGCAGGCCGCAAAGCGGCGATCGCATGTCAATGAGGTCTCATTCAGCCAGAGCGGTTTGTCTACGTCATAGCGCGCCATCACCTCGCGCAGAAATCGCGCCTTGCCTACGGTCCAGCCACCCAGATCACTCCACCAGGAAAACACTGACGTATCATGGTCATCATCTGGCCGCTGAAAGTAGGGCACATGGGAGTGGTAAGCCAGAATATCAAAATATAGAGCTGCGCCAGCGCGCAGGGCGCCTTCCAGGAAGCGCTCAGGTCTCCCTCGGGAAGGATCGGTTGTATTGGAGGTTGCCAGCAGCAGCCCGCCAAAGACCACCCTGGCCTCGGGGTTTCCACGACGCAAGGCGGGAGCGGCTGCCTGCAACATGCGCCCGTAGCGCTCGCCACCATAGTAGGGGTCGTCAATGTCACCCATGCATCCGAAAGGCGAGTCGGCAGCAACCAGACGGGGGTCAACATCAGGTTCATTCCCCAGTTCCCAGTAGTCGACCCTGCCGCGATAGCGTCGGGCCAGCGCTTCGAGAAATGCCGCATAGTCAGGGAGCCGTTCGTCACGAACCGCGGCGCAAAGCGCCGGTGCAACGGCAGCCCACAGCGGCGCACCGCGGATAATTACTACCGGAGTTAATCCCAATTCCAGAGCGGCATCAATATCCCGCTCGAGACCGGCAAGCACTGACCAGCGGTAAGGCCCATCCGGCTCAGGCTGTATCTCGTGCCAGAGGACGCCGTCTAAGCGTATCCAGCGCACCCCTAACTCAGCCCCGCGGGTGCGGAAAGGTTCGCTAATCAGATAGCCTGGCTGAGTCTGGACAGCGAAAGGCGAGGGGCGGAATATGGGAGGCTCCGGAGGCGCCGGAGCCTCCGGAGGGATAACATACGCTGGCATTCCCGTCATTACCGGCAGGTAGGTATAGTACCGCTGTTGCTCTTGAGCAAACGCATCTGTGAACAAGAAAATCATCGTAATGTATACGATAATTTTCTTGATCCTGATCTGATATAGCATTTTAAGAAACACTTAAAAAATCTCTTCTTGCACCCTTTGTAGACTAGCTGTCAATTCCGGAACGATCAATGCAACCTTAGGACATTATCTGCGCGCTCTGAGTGGGGGATGCGAAGATAGGAGAAAAGTACTATACTGTCCACGCAGTGCTGTTTGCGTTGCGCCGATCAGAGCGAATAGTCGCGGTTCGGGGGTGATGCGCTGTTCGCAGCGCTCCGCCCCCTTCCCGAACTCCTCCCAGAAGCGGGTTTTCTGGGCCACGGCCTCTGCACCTCTCTCCTCAACCCCCTAAGCTCAGGGCGGACCTCTCCGCTTGACGGAGCGGGGCCTGTTCTGTGCCTGTCGAAGGGGGTAAGAGAACGTTGGGATGCCAGGCGCGAGCGCCCTCTCTCCCGCTACCGGAGGGTGAGGAAACCCGGTTTACCCACGCCCGTCTCCAGGAGAATGGCTGGGAAGGGCGCAGCCCTCCCGGTGCGACAATCTACAGTCGAGAACAGGAGCGGCCTTACTCTACCGTGATCAGTTTTAGAAAGTTGGTCGGCCCGTAGCGGTAGACTGGATGGCCGCCGGTGAGCACGATGGTATCGCCGCGCTGCACGATGCCCTGCTCGCGGAGCATCCGCTGGATCTGCTGCTCCAGGTCGTCCAGGCGCTCGGCCTCGCGCACCACCATCGGCGTCACTCCCCAGTACAGGGCCGCGCGGCGCGCCGTTTCTTCACTCGGGCTGAAGGCCAGGACAGGCACTCGTGGCCGGTAGTGCGAGATCAGGCGCGCGCTGGCCCCGCTCCGCGTCAGGGTGGCGATGACCCGCACCGGCACCATGGTGGCGATAGAGGCCGCCGCCGCGGCAATCGCCCGCGGGTTGCTCTGCACCTCGGGGATGGCCCAGCGCGGCGCGGCGATGTCGCTGCCATGATGGGTGTCGGCGCCCTCGATCGCGTCGGCAATCGTGGCCATCATCTGTACCGCCTCGACCGGATAGGCCCCGATGGCCGTCTCGCCGCTGAGCATCACCGCGTCGGAGCCGTCGAGGATGGCATTGGCCACGTCGCTCGTCTCGGCGCGGGTGGGCCGCGGATTCTGGATCATCGACTCGAGCATCTGGGTGGCAGTGATCACCGGGATGAGGGCGCGATTGGCGGCGTCAATGATCTGCTTCTGGATCAATGGCACGCGCTCCGGCGGCATCTCGACCCCCAGGTCGCCGCGGGCGACCATGATGCCGTCGGCGACGGCCAGTATCTCCGGCAGCACCTCCAGGGCTTCGGGCCGTTCGATCTTGGCAATCACCGGCGTGGTCTTGCCGGTCTGGTTGATCAACCGCTTGACGTCGGCGATATCACCGGCCTTGCGCACGAAGGAGAGGGCTACGTAATCCACGCCCTGTTCCAGGCCGAAGCGCAAATCGTCAATGTCCTTGGACGTGACCGCCGGGGCGCTCACCCGCACGCCGGGCAGGTTGATGCCCTGGTTGGGCTTCAGGCGCCCGCCATGCAGCACCTGCGTCTCCACTTCGGTTTCGGTCTGCGCTACCACCAGCAGTTCAATCAGGCCATCGGAGACCAGAATGCGGTCGCGGGGGCGAACATCCCTGGGCAACTCGGCGTAGGTGGTGCTGACCCGCTCGGCGGTGCCGGGGATCGGCTCGGTGGTGATGATGAAGCGCTGGCCCGCCACCAGTTCTACGGGCCGGTCGTCCACCAGGGGGCCGGTACGGATTTTGGGTCCCTGGAGATCCTGCAAAATGGCGACGTGCCGGCCCAGCGCGGCGGCGGCGCTGCGCACCAGGGCGATGCTGGCGGCGTGGTCGGCGTGAGTGCCATGGGAGAAGTTGAGCCGCGCGACGTTCATCCCCGCCTTGATGAGTTCGGTAATCCGTTCGAGCGTGCTGGTGGCGGGCCCCAGGGTCGCCACAATCTTGGTCCGGCGCATGAGTTCTTCTGCTCCTCTCCACCCCCGCTCCGGGCCAGGCTCAGGGACCGACCGTGACCAGGGGCGCGATCTGCGCGAAGAGTTTCTCGCCAATCCCGGTTACTTCGCGCAGTTCCTCGACTGTGCGAAACGGTCCCTGCTCCTCGCGCCGGGCGACGATACGCCCGGCCAGGGTTGGCCCGATGCCGGGCAGTTCTTCCAGCTCCGCCGCGCTGGCGCGGTTCAAATCGAGCCGTCCGCCAGCGCTCTCCCCGGCGGCGCTGGCCTCCGCGGACGGCGCGGCGGCAACCTCGCTGACCGATGCGATATGCACGTGCTGAGCGTCTCGAAGCGGCTCAGCCAGGTTCACCCGCTCGCGCGCGGCTTCGGGGCGCAGCCCGCCTGCCGCCGCGACCGCGTCGGCCACGCGCGCTCCTGCGGGCAGGCGGTAGACATCAGGATACCAGACTGCTCCGCTGATGTAGACAACCAGATCGGCAGTCGCGTCACTCTCGGCGTCGGGGAGGGCCGAAGCATCGAGAGGCGGCAGGCCGTCCAGCGCATCGGCGCCCTGAGGCGCCGGCGATGGTTGCGGCAGCAGCCGGGGCGCCAGGCCGGTCGCCAGGATCAGCGCCCCCAGGACGAAGCAGAGCGTTGCCGCCAGCAGCCGCGGCGAACGCCAGAGCGTTGCAGGGTCCATTTTCGCCTCCTCGCATACGTGAACTATGCTGTTTGCTGTATGTACCGCTGCGAGTCGCGAAAGGTTCGCGCGGGAATGTCCCGCGCGCCGCAGGCGCATCGCCGGATAAAGCTGTGTTTCTGGGAGGGCTTGCCGAGAGGACGGTGGGGCGACCCGGTTGCCCTGCACCTCCGCTCGATAGGCGAGTTGGGCGAGGTCACGTACAATACCGCCACGCATTGCGGAACGGCATACGAGGAGAGTATGCGCATCTGTGAAGATCAGCGGCACGGCGAAGGCTGCGGGGCGATCAACCCCAACGACGCAACCATCTGCGCTCAATGCGGGCGTTCGCTGCAATTCGCCGTCCAATTGCGCGATCCAGGCGAACGGATCGGCGCCTATGAAGTGGTTCGCGCACTGGGCCACGGCAGTTTTGGCGCGGTGTACGAAGCGGTGGACACGCGCCACCCGGAACGCCGGGTGGCGATTAAGGAAACGTTCGAGGCGCAGTCGGCGCGCGGCTTTCAGCGCGAGTTTGAAGCCCTCGCCAACCTGCGCCACCCCAATCTGCCGCGCTACTTCGAGATGTTCGAGACCGATGGCCGGGGCTACCTGGTGATGGAGTTCGTGCCCGGCCAGAGTCTCGACGAGATCCTTGCCCGCCAGAAGTGTCCCCTCTCCGAACAACTGGTGGTGGCCTATGCCGAGCAACTCTGCGATCTGCTTGGCTACCTGCACAGCCAGCATCCGCCGATCATCCATCGCGATATCAAACCGCACAACATCCGCGTCACTCCCGAGGGCCAGGTGAAGCTGGTGGACTTCGGACTGTTCAAGCAGGGGGTGCAGCGCACGCGCAAGACGCTCCACGGTCTGGGCACGCTCGAATACATGCCGTTGGAGCAATTCGACTGGTCGGGCGGCACCGACCAGCGCAGCGACATCTACAGCCTGGGCGCGACCCTGTATCACCTGCTCACCAATCGCTATCCTCTCAGCGCGCCACGGCGGATGAGCAGTGCGCGCGACCCGCTGAAGCCGCCGCACCAGGTGAACCGCCGCGTTTCGCTGCAGGTCTCGCAGGCGATTATGCGCGCCATGGCGCGCCTTCCCCAGGACCGTTACCCCAACGTCGAGGCTTTCTGTCGCGATCTGCGAGGCCGGGCGCAGCGCTACATCAGCGGCGCGCGGATTGGCCGCGCGCTCGCCGGGCACACGAGCTTCGTGCATGGGGTGGCCTGGCGCCCCGATGGGCGCATGCTGGCAAGCTGCGGCGCCGACCGCGCCGTGCGGATCTGGCGGGTCGCCGATGGCGCGCCGCTCGCCTGTCTGGAGGGCCACACCGACCGGGTGTTGAGCGTTGCCTGGAGCCCCGACGGCGAGTTGCTCGCCAGCGCCAGTGCGGACCGCAGCGTGCGTCTCTGGCGGGCCGGAGAATGGCGGCTGCTGCGCGTCCTCGACGGCCACGCCGGGGCCGTTCATGGCGTCGCCTGGAGCCCCGACGGCGAGCTGCTCGCCAGCGCCGGCGCCGACGGCGCCCTGCGCCTCTGGCAGACCACCGACGACGGGCCAACGCATGAGTTGCGCCCCGAGATTCACGTCCGGCTCTATGGCGTGGCCTGGCGTCCTGACGGGCAGAGTCTGGCCACGGCCTGTAGCGATGGCCTGGTGCGCCTCTGGAGCCTCGGCGAGCCGCCAACATGCGATAGTCTTGCCGGACACACCGGTTACGTCTACGCGGTGGCCTGGAGTCCGGACGGGCAGATCCTCGCCAGCGCCAGCGCCGACAACAGCGTGCGCCTCTGGCGTCTGGCCAAGGGCCGCCTGATACAGGAACTTCGCAAACACCGCCACTGGGCCGCTAACCTGGCCTGGAGTCCGATCGGCAAGCTGGCAGGCTCCGGCAAAGGCGACGGCCGCGAACCGCTCTGGCTCTGGCGCGTCAGCGACGGGCGCCTCTGCACCACCCTTACCGGTCACCAGAATTATGTCTATACGGTAGCCTGGAGTCCCGACGGCCAGGCCCTGGCCAGCGGCGGCGCCGACTCGACCATCCGGCTATGGAGTCACGATGGCGCACTCATTACCAGGCTTACCGGTCACAGCGACTGGGTGCAGAGCGTGGCCTGGAGCCCGGACGGCCAGACGCTGGCCAGCGCCGGTCTCGATGGCACGGTGCTGCTCTGGAGCCTGGAGTGATTGGGCGGGCGCAGCTCTCCCAACAAACCAGGCGAGGAAACCGGGTCTCCCCAGATCCCTTCGTCCCACCTGCTATGCATCGCCCATACGCGGCAGCCGCCGACCTGCCGCCCGTCTGGACCGGCAGGAGGGAGTCTAACACAACGCTAATACCTCACTAGTGCGGGGCAGATGCGCGCGTGTTACGATACGCTCAGCATCATTCAGGGGGAGGAATACACCTATGTCATTTAATACCAGTCGTCTCACACAAAAATCCACCGAGGCGATCATCGCCGCGCAGACGATCGCCGAACGCAACGGCAACAGCGAGGTGCAGCCCGAGCACCTGCTCTACGCCCTGCTCGAACAGAGCGACGGCGTTGTGCCCCAGGTGCTGACGCGCCTGAACCTGGCAGTTGGGGCCCTCAAGCAGCAGGTCAATGCCGAGATCAATAAACTGCCGCGCGTCAGCGGCGCAAAGGTCGAGCCGCAGTACAGTTCGCGCATGCGCACGGTGCTCCTGCGCGCCTATGATGAGATCGGCCAGTTCGGCGACGAGTACGTCTCTACCGAACATCTGCTCCTGGCGATCCTCGATCACGCCGGCGGCGGCGCCGAGCGCGTCCTTAAGCAGGCTGGCCTCACTCGCGACAAACTGCTCGCCGCCCTGCGCGAGGTGCGTGGGGCCCAGCGCGTCACCAGCCCCACCCCCGAGGGCACCTACGCTGCCCTGGAGCAGTATGGGCGCGACCTGACCGAACTGGCCCGCCGCGGCAAACTCGACCCGGTTATCGGGCGCGACGAGGAGATCCGCCGGGTGATCCAGATCCTCAGCCGGCGCACCAAGAACAACCCGGTGCTGATCGGCGAACCGGGCGTGGGCAAGACCGCCATCGTCGAGGGGCTGGCCCAGCGCATCGTGCGCGGCGACGTGCCCGAGGCGCTTAAGAACAAGCGCGTGGTGGCCCTCGATATGGGCGCGTTGATCGCCGGCGCGAAGTACCGGGGCGAGTTCGAGGAACGGCTCAAGGCCGTGCTCAAGGAGATCCAGGAGCGCGAAGACATCATTCTCTTCGTGGACGAGTTGCACACCGTGGTCGGCGCCGGCGCGGCCGAAGGCGCGATGGACGCCTCGAACATGCTCAAGCCGATGCTGGCCCGCGGTGAACTGCACATGGTCGGCGCGACCACTCTCGATGAATACCGCAAGCATATCGAGAAGGACGCCGCCCTGGAGCGCCGCTTCCAGCCGGTGCTGGTGGATCCGCCAAGCGTCGAGGACACCATCAGCATCCTGCGGGGGTTGAAGGAGCGCTACGAGACCCACCACGGCGTGCGCATCACCGACGCGGCCCTGGTGGCGGCCGCAGTGCTCTCCGACCGCTACATCAGCGACCGCTTCCTGCCCGACAAGGCGATTGACCTGATTGACGAGGCCGCCGCGCGCCTGCGCATGGAGATCACCTCTGATCCGCAGGAACTTGACGACCTCAAGCGGCGCATGATGCAACTGGAGATTGAGCGCGAGGCCCTGAAGAAGGAGACCGACCGGGCCAGCAAGGAGCGGCTGGAGAAACTGGAGCAAGAACTGGCCAACCTGCGCGAGGAGCGCAACCGCCTGGAGATCCAGCTTCAGAACGAGCGCCGCGAACTCGAACGCATCCAGTCCATCAAGGAGCAGATCGAGCAGACCAGAGCGGCCATCGAGCAAGCCCAGCGCCAGTACGACTACAACAAGGCCGCCGAGTTGCAGTACGGCACCCTGGCCAGCCTGGAGCGGCAACTCCAGGAAGCCGAGGCGCGTCTGGATCAGAGCGCGAGCATCCTGCGCCAGGAGGTGCGCGAACAGGACATCGCCGAGATCGTCTCGCGCTGGACGGGCATCCCGGTGAGCAAGCTGCTCGAAGGCGAAGTGGAGAAGCTCATCCACATGGAAGAGCGCCTGCATCAGCGTGTCGTTGGCCAGGACGAAGCGGTGCAGGCGGTGGCCAACGCCGTGCGCCGGGCGCGCTCCGGCCTGCAGGACCCGAACCGGCCCCTTGGCTCGTTCCTCTTCCTCGGCCCCACCGGCGTCGGCAAGACCGAACTGGCGCGGGCGCTGGCGGAGTTCCTCTTCGACGACGAGCAGGCCATGATCCGCATTGACATGTCGGAGTACATGGAGAAGCACACCGTCGCGCGGCTCATCGGGGCCCCGCCCGGCTACGTGGGCTACGAAGAGGGCGGCCAGCTTACTGAGGCGGTGCGGCGCAAGCCCTACAGCGTCATCCTCTTCGACGAGATTGAAAAGGCCCATCCCGACGTGTTCAACGTGCTCCTGCAGTTGCTCGACGACGGGCGCCTGACCGACGGGCAGGGCCGGGTGGTGAACTTCAAGAACACCGTGGTCATTATGACCAGCAACATCGGCTCGGCCATGATCCAGGAGATGGCCCAGCAAGGGGCCGGTGAAGAGGAGATCCGGGCGGCGGTGCTGACCGAGCTGCGGGCCGAACTGCGCCCAGAGTTCCTGAACCGTATTGACGAAGTGATCGTCTTCCACCCGCTGAACCGCGAGCAGATCGGGCGGATCGTCGAGATCCAGTTGGGGCGGCTGCGCAAGCTGCTCGCCGATCGCAAGCTCAGCCTGGAACTGACCGAAGCGGCCCGCGCCCGCCTCGTCGAAGAGGGCTATGATCCCATCTACGGGGCGCGCCCGCTCAAGCGAGCCATTCAACAGCGCATCCAGAATCCTCTGGCGCTGGAGTTGCTTCAGGGCAAGTTCCACGAAGGCGATACGATCATGGTGGACGCCGGCCCCGACGGGTTCACCTTCCGCCGCGAGGTCAGCGCGGCGCAGCCGGCCTGAGCTACAGCCCGTTGCGTAGTGGAAAGGGAGGCGCGGAGGGCTGTCACCTCCGCGCCCTTTTTTCCCGACGCCTTGAACGCCATATATGGCAATCCAAAACCCAAAATCCAAAACCCAAAATCCAAAACCCAAAATCTAAAATCCAAAATCACATCCAGAAAGGCCGCAAATTCACCGAGATACTCATCACGAATGGCGGCGCAGTTCGAGGGGACTACCCCGGCCCACACCAGCGCGCCACGGATAATCCCTACAGGGGTAAGACCCGGTTCACCGGCGACCGTTAGTGCACGGTCCACCCGTTCGAGCGCCTGCCAGTCGTACCATCCACCCGGCTGCGCCTGGACGTTGTGCCAGAGAAAGCCATCGAGGCGCACCCAGCGAGCGCCGAGATTAGCGGCCTGCACCTTTACGTCTGGTCGCGACAGAGAGTCCGGATCGCTCTGAAAGGCGAACAGTGCCGGTTGGGCCGGCATGCTCGTAACAGGCAGGTAGATCCGAAGGGGCGGCTGAGCTTCGGCAGTTATGCAGACTGAGAGACCTGCGACTGCGAGGGCAGTCAACACGGCCAACCATCGGTGACTCATTACGTTATCCCACGGGTCTGTGACGTTCGCGGATTGCAGCCTCCTCTCGGCATTCTCTCAGCCTGAAGGCCGGGGAACGGAACCGAACTGCAAGCAAACCTCGTTTACAGATACCAATAACCTCAAAGACTATCTGCCGGCGCCACGTATAAGGTATCATACCGGGCAAAGCCGGTACATATGTGGTACCATTAACGCCATATGGCTTGAGCGACGCATTCGGCAACTAACAGGCGGGGCGGGAAGGAGTCGGTCCATCCCGGTGCTGCGGCTCAGAGCCGGGCGGATAACTCCCCTTTGCCCATATTTAGGAAGGAACGCCCATGCTACGCGAGCGCTACGCGCGCCAGATCAACAGCCTGCGCGAAGACCTGCTGCGCATGGGGAGCATGGTGGAGCAATCCCTGCTCCGCGCGCTACACGCCCTGGAGACGTGGGACGCGCTGGAAGCTGCCCGGGTTGCTGACGAGGAACCGAAGATCGACTCCGTGTGGCACGACCTTGAAGAGCGCACCATCCGCCTGCTCGCAACCCAGCAACCAGTCGTCGCTGGCGATCTACGGCTGATCACCGCCGTGACCGCCATCGCTGGAGAACTTGAACGGATCGGCGATTACGCCAACAGCATCGCCCGCCGCGTGCGCCGGGCGGTGCGCCGGCCCGTCCTGGTCATGCCGCCCGCGCAGATCTATGAGATGGCCACGCTCGCCCTTCAGATGATCAACACTAGCCTGGAGGCCTTTCTCCGCCAGGACGCCGATCTGGCCCACAGTCTCACCGCGACCGACGAACGGGTTGACGAACTCGAAGACCGCCTGCGCGAGCATCTGATCGCTGAGGCGCAGGCCAGGCCCGAGCAGATTGAGGGGATCATTGAGCTGCTCGAAGTGGCCCATGCACTGGAACGCAGCGCCGACCGCGCCACCAACATCGGCGAGCGGGTGATATACCTGTGCACCAGCACGACAGAGACGATCAACTAGTCAGGGCCTGCACGTCTCGTGCTATGCTCAGACAGCAAGAAGATCTCTAAGGGGGCAGAGCCGCATAGACGGCAATCCACAATCCGAAATGATAATTACGGGTTATTCCCCGGCGGTATCGGCTGGGGCAACGAGGGCGGCAACGGCAACCCTGGTTGTGGCTGGCCCGGGGTGGGGAACTGCGGCGCCGGCTCTTCGGTTGGCGCAGGCGCCGTCGGCTGCGGCACGGGCGTGGGCGACTCGGAAGGCGCTGGTTGCCCTCCGGGCGCCGGCTCGCTCGACGCCTCGGGGGCGCGCACGCCGAGAACGACGGTCGTGCCGGGAATGATCCAGTCTCCAGCGGCCGGCAGGGTGCTGACCACCGCGTAGGGCGCGAACTGGTCGAAGACATCCGGGATGCGGGAGCGCGTCTGGTAGTCAACGTAGATGCTGCCCGGATCAACCCCCAGGGCGGCAAGTAATCCGCGAGCCTGACTCTCGCCAAGGCGCCTGAGGTCGGGCATCTTGATCGCTCCGGCCACCGGCGGCGCCGGCGCCGGCGGGGTGAACATCGCCGGGTCGCACGCGGGCAACGCCTCGACGCGCAGCGCCGATACGCCGCCGCCCTGCCAGACAAAACGCTCGCGCATGTCCGGATCGGGTGGCGGCAACTTCCAGATGACCAGACTGCGCACCAGTTCAGGGGGGTAGCTCACCCCGCCCACGGGGCGGCAAAAATGCTCCGCGGAGCCGGCTCCTTCTCCTTCCGCGCCATCATCGGTGAAACCGGGAATACGCACCACCGTCACACGCCGAAAGGCGCTACAGGGCACCTTCACTTCGTTGAGCGCCTGATCCAGTTCAACGTTGTCAGGCGGGGGGCTTGTGGGCGCGAGCGGAGCGCCAAACACGCTTTGCGGGGTGGGAGTGACCATCGCCGCGAGCATCGCGCGGGTAAAAAGCTCCTCGCTGTAGCCGCCGTAAGGCCCGGGCAAGGCGCAGATCGGGCGGCGCTGCACGCTGCCGTCTGCGGGCAGACGAAATTCGGTCGGGATCACGCCATCGGGAAATGGCGCGGCGAACAAGGCCCGGTAGCGCGGATCATTACGAATCCAGGCGAAGATCTCCTCCATGACATTGCGCCAGATGATCCCCCCTCCGGTAAGACTTTCAACCCTGGCGGTCGGTTCGTTGTTGTTGTTCCCCGTCCAGACGCCAACGGTCACGAAGGGCGTGTAGCCAGCGGCCCAGGCATCGCGCCAGTCATTGGTGGTGCCGGTCTTCACCGCTGCGGGCAGCGAGAGCTTGAGCGGGCTGTTCAAGCCCCAGATGGCCTGCCGGGCGCGGTCATCGCTCAGCATGTCGCTGATAATCGCCACCAGGCCAGGATCAACCACCTGCTGGCCCGGACGCGGGGTGAACTCGTCGAGCACCCGGCCCTCGCCATCGGTGATCTGCAACACCGCTACGGGCGGGTAGTAGCGCCCGCCGCTGGCAAGGGTGTTATAGGCCGTAGTAAGTTCCAGCGGCGTTACCTCGCCCCCGCCGAGGGTCAACGACAGGCCATAAAAATCCTTGCCCCGCTTCAAACCAGACTTGATGCCCACGCGATCAAGAAGGTCCAGCGTCTCCTGCACGCCAGCGAACCTGAGGGCCTTAACGGCGGGGATGTTCAGAGAATTGGCCAGGGCAGTGCGCATCCGCACCGGACCGTTGAAGCGTCCATTATAGTTTTGCGGCGCGTACCACTCATCAAAGCCGGCGTTGCCGGTGGGAAACTCGGTAGGCACGTCCCAGATCACCGTTTCGGGGGTCATCCCGCGTTCCATCGCCGCCAGGTAGGTGAAGGGCTTCAGCGCCGAACCGGGTTGCCGTTCGCGCGTAGTCACATTCACCTGCCCATCGAGGACGTTGCCGGTTTCCCCCGGCGTAGAGGTTGGTTTGATAGCGTTGTAATCAATACTGCCGACCATGGCCAGGATCTGGCCGGTATTGGGTTGCATGACCACCACCGCGGCATTATGGATGTTGCGGACCCGCAGTTCGCTGATCCGTTCGTAGGCCTTCCGCTGCACCATGCGTTGCAGGTTCAGATCGAGGGTGGTTGTGATACGCAACCCGCCGCCGAAGAGCGTCTCCTGGCCATAGCGTTCCTGCAGCAGATCGCGTACATAGAAGACAAAGTGGGGCGCGTTGAGCGGCACTTCCTGCGGCGCGAAGCGCAGCGGCTCAGCCAGAGCGGCGCGAGCCTCGGCCTCGCTCACGTAGCCATCTTCGACCATGCGCCGCAGCACCGCCGCCTGCCGCCGCCGGGGCGCGGGAGCGTCATTCGGGAGCGCGTAGTCGGGGTCCAGCCAACCCGGACCTACCACGACGCCGGGGAGATAACCACCCTGCGCGTCGCGCTCCAGGTAATTGATCGGGTTGTACACGCTTGGCAACTGCGGCAAACCGGCCAGCAGCGAGGCCTGGTTCAGATTGAGGTCGCGCGCGCGCACTCCGAAGTAGACCTCGCTGGCGGCCTCGATGCCATAGGCGAGATTGCCATAGAAGTTCTCGTTCAGGTACAGTTCGAGGATCTGATCCTTGGTGTAGAGCTTATCAAGCTCTTGAGCCAGGATGATCTCCTTGAGTTTGCGCTCGTAGCGCCGCTCCGGCGCGCGCTCTTCATCGGTGAGCACGCTGTTCTTGATCACTTGCTGCGTAATGGTCGAGGCGCCGCCGGTCTCTTCGCCAGCCTGGAGGCTGCTGATCAATGTGCGCAGGATGCCGCGGAGATCGATTCCGGGGTTGGAATAGAAGGTCTTGTCCTCAATCGCGATCGTCGCCTGGATCAGCAGCGGCGAGATCTCGTCAATCGAGACCTTGGTGCGCTTCCCGGTATCGAAGAACTCGTAGAGCAATATGCCGTTGCGGTCGTAGATCCGCGACGACTGGAACAACTGGCGATTCTCCAGCGCATCGAGCCGCGGCTTAAGGCTCGCCGCGGTGCTGGCATAGAGCGAGTAGCCCGCCCCCCCGACGCCCGCGATGATTGCCAGCGCGCCGAGGAGCAGCGCGAGCGTGAGTCTGGCGACAAGGCGCGTTCCATTCCCGGCAGTCGCCGGGCGTTTCCTCAAGAGCCGGGGGTAGGCCGGCCGCCGCGGAACCGGGTGGCCGCCATAGGTGCGTCTGATTTTACGTTCTCTATACATGCCTTCTCATCCCCGACCCGGTGGCGCCCCACCCTGATCGTGGCGGGGAGGTGTATGCCGGGAAGGCCGGGCCCTCCCGAAGCCTCCCGTCAGCGTCGCGCAAAACCGCGGGCCAGGCCCTCTCGAACCCTCCCCTCAGGTGGGGCGTGGAGAAACCAGTTTGCCCACTCCGATGAAACGGCCCAAGTATAGCACGGGTCGTCTGGCATGGCGCTGATAGGATACTGAGGGGAACGAACATCCTGGAGGCACGCCAATGGAAACCGATCCCGGCGGGCGCTGTCCTCGCCCTCCCCCGCCTCGCTACGCTCGGCGCCCGCTCCCGCTCTGCCGCAGGAGGAGCGAGAGCGTGCCGGGGGGGTGGGTGAGCGCCACAACCTCGGCTTCACCGATCGCCCACTTCCACCCCGAAGAGCGCCGCCACCTGCGCATCAATGGCCCGCTCCAGGTCGGCCAGGCGGGCCGAGGCGTCGGCGTGGGCGGCCCGCTCATCGGCGTGGATCTCGGTCCAGGTGGGATGGTAGCGCTCAGGAATATCGTTACGCAACTCTTCCTTCACCGCGGCGCGCAACTCGGCGAAGCTCAGCTCCCACCAGCGGCGCAGCCGCGGCCCCGGCTGAACGCCGGGCGGCCCGAAGTCGGCAATCAGTCGGCGCGTGACAGAGCGCTCCAGTTCATCGCGCCGGGCCGCCAGCGTAGCCGCGCTCAGCGCCAGCCCCGCCAGGTTTGCCCGCGCCGGACCCGGAGCTTCGGGGATGGGCATATCTTCCACGGCGACGCCCGCGGCCAGCAGCGCGCGCCCGACGGCAGAGGCCAGCACCGCCAGCCAGTAGGGTTCGGCGGCGGCAATCACCGTCGCCCGGCCGCCAACCGGACCGGTCGCTTCGTCCCAGGCCACCAGCGAACCGCTGACGATGATCCGCGGCGCTTCGGGCGGGCGCTCCTGGTCTGGCGGGAGAACCCACCAGGGACGAGTTAGCGCGGCGTCAGGCGGCACGGGCAAGTCTGCCAGATGCCGGGCGAGCTGCGGGTGCCGCGCGGGAAGGTCGGCGGCGCGAGAGGCGGGCACGGCAATCAGCCAGCGCCCCGTGGCGCCAACGTGCCAGGGGGCCAGATCCTCCGCGTCGCTCAATGGACGGATGAGCGGCGCGACCGCCGGATCGAAGATTACCAGCCGATCACGCTCGGCCCGGGTGAGGCGCAGGGCGGCGGTCAGTGCCGCCGGCAGCGCCGGGCCGATGCGTGCCGGGGCCAGGTCGCGCAATGGCCGCCCCGCCGCCAAAAGCCGGGTGCGCAACGTTTCATTCATGACAACACTTCGGTGCACGAGGGAAGGCGGTATTCTCCATGCCCGAGGCAAGGGTCTGGGAGAGCCAGGCCCTCTCAGAAAACTTTTCTCATCCCTATGTTGCAACCCTCCGAATTGCGGGCAGCGTCACCCGGAGGATTGCCTGCATAGATGCATGACATAACTTGCCGAAGGCAAAGCGTATGTTACAATAGCTCTAATGCGCCCGGATCGGCAGGTCGCACACCGCTATTATGGTACGCTCCCTCATCCATCAACATATTGGCCGCTATTATATCAAGGAGTTGCTTGGCCGTGGCGGAATGGCCGCAGTCTACCGGGCTGCCGATACCGTGCTGCAACGTGATGTGGCCCTGAAGGTCCTCTATCCCCACTTCAGCGATGACCCTGCAGTGGTGGAGCGTTTCAAACGCGAGGCTGTTACAGCGGCCTCGCTGGCCCATCCGCATATCGTGGCTGTCTACGACGTGGGCGAACAGGATGGCCTGGTCTTTATCGCCATGCAGTTGCTAACCGGGCGAACCCTGCAAGATCGGCTCCAGGAAACCGGCACTTTGAACCTGGAGGCGTTGCTCGAGGTGCTGGCGCCGGTGGCGGAGGCGCTCGACTACGCCCATGCGCGGGGCGTGATCCACCGGGATGTGAAGCCGGGCAATATCTTTCTCAGCGATGCCGCCGAGGGTCCCGGCGTGGTGTTGGCCGATTTCGGGATCGCCAAGCAACTCGATATGCCGGGATTGACGACAACGGGGGCGCTGATCGGCACACCGGATTACATGGCCCCCGAACAGATCGCCGGAGGCCAGGTCGGCCCGCCAGGCGACGTGTACGCTCTGGGCATGCTGACCTACCGCGCCCTGACCGGTCGCCGGGCATTCGATGGCAGCGTCCAGGATGTGCTCCTCGGTCATCTGTACGGCCAACCCGCCCCGCCGTCACAGGTGAATCCAGCCCTGCCTCCCGCGCTTGACGCGGTGCTTGCCCGAGCAACAGCGCGCAACCCCGCTGATCGCTACCAGAGCGCCGGGGCCTTTGTGCGCGATCTGCGGCTCGTGGCCCGGGGCGCCGGCGAGGCGACTATGCCCGGCCCTACGCCCGCCCTGGCGCTGGCCGGAGCCACTCTCGCCCGCCCGGCCCCTTTGCCGACCGCTCCGGCGCCGGGCGCCGCAACCGTGGCAACGGCCGGAGCCGGGAGTCCCGCGACGCAAAGCATACAGTCTGGCCCGTGGCTAACGGTTCTGGCAGCGGTGCTGGCGCTGGGCGGGCTGGCGCTGACCCTGGTCTGGATTACGAACGGAGGCGGCTCCGCAGGCGGTACGCCACCTCCGCCCCTGCCTTCCGCCAGTCTGCCTCTGGTTCTCGGCGAAACCACGACTGCGGCGACCAGTCCCAGCACTGAGCCACCCACGGCAACCGTGCCGGGGATCGCGGCGCCTACGGCAACCACCAGCGCAACCTCGACGGCGACAGCCAGCCCGGCGCCAACGGCAACGCCGGGCATCACCCCGACCGCGGCCTCCACGGCGCCTCCCGATCCTACGGCGACCCCCAGGCCCACCGAGGCCCCCACAGCTCTGCCTCTTCCCTCGGCCACGCCCATCCCTACCGAAGCGCCAACGGCCACCCCCAGGCCCACCGAGACCCCCACGGCCACGGAAGTGGCCGCCTGCCGGGATGAGTTGCTGGCCGGCGGTTTCGGGCGACTGTTCAGGGAAAACGTCAATGTCCGCGTGGGCCTGGGCTGCCCTCTGGTCGCGGAAAGCGCCGGCAAGGGATCGGTGCAGTTTTTTGAAGGGGGGACGATGCTGTACTGGGATCTGGCCAATCGCACCCGGTGGCGCGACTATATCTTCGTGTTTGAAGGGCTGGATCAGGGCGCGTACCAGGCCCTCTCACCCGCGGCCGTGGCTGACCTCGGGCCTGCGCCGACTCCCGGGCCTGATCCCAACCAGCCTGTGCGCGGTTTCGGACGGGTGTATTTTTACCAGCCCGGAGTGCGCGAAACCCTGGGCGCCTGGCTGAGTCCGGAGATCGTGTTGGACGACGCCACGCCCGGCGTCATTCAATTCTACGAGCAAGGCGCGATGATTTACACGCCGATCTATCGATCCGCTGAACGCGCAAGTATATTTGTGCTTTACAATACCGGCAGATTCGAGCGCTACAATGACAATTAAGAACCTGTCTAAATAATTTCTGCCAAAGGGTTGGGGGGCCTGATTGCCGCATATCTCTTCCTGTCCGAAAAAAGATGGTCTTGCAACTCAGATGACGCCCACAACCTCTGAGCTATAATTGCAACACATAGTATCCGGATAGGCTCTCAGTGGCTAATCCGTGGAGCGAGACATATGACCCAGGTAGCCGCCATTCGATCCGCATCGCAGCCGGGGCCGGCACTGCTCCCGCTAAAACTGTCGCCGCCAGTGCCGCGCAGCGAAACCCTGCTACGGCCCGATCTGCAGGCGCTGCTGGCTGAAGTGCGTCTGCGACCCGTGACCCTGGTAGTCGCCCCGGCAGGGTATGGCAAAACCACGCTGCTGGCCCAGTGGGCCGACGAGTTGCAACGCACCGGCGCACACGTGCTCTGGCTCGGCCTCGATGCCGAGGACCAGGCCCCGTCGCTTTTGCTGGCCTACCTGGTGCGCGCCTTCCAGCGCCATCTGCCCGAGGTGGGCGAGGAGTCGTGGCGCGTGATCCACTCGGCTGCCGATCTGGAGCGCGACTGGCCAGTGGTCGCCGGCGCGCTGCTGAGCGAACTCCAGACGGCGCTGACCACGCCGACGTTCTTAATCATTGACGACCTCCACCTGATCAGCGACGGGCCGATTACGACGGCGCTCATCGGCTACCTGCTGCGAGCCGCGCCACCCGCCTTGCACGTCATTCTGGCCTCGCGGCGCATGATTGACATCTCCCCTCTTCCGCGCATGCGCGCCGAGGGCGCCCTGGTAGAGGTTGAGCAGGGTGATCTGTCGCTGAACCGCGAGGAGGCGGCGGAACTGCTTGCGCGCGCGGGGGTGCACCTCCCTGCCGGGGAACTGGATCTGCTGCTCCAGCGCACTGAGGGCTGGGTGTTGAGCGTGCAACTGGCCGCCCGAGCGCTGGCGCGCCTCGCGCCCGAGCAGCGCCGCACCTACCTGGAGACCCTCGATAGCAGTGAGCGCAGTCTGTTCGACTACCTGGCCTCAGAGGTGCTGGCGAATCTGCCACCGGATCTGCTGGAATTTCTTGCCCAGGCCGCGCTGACCGATCAGTTCGACGCGCCGCTGATTGCCGAGGTGCTAGGACGCCCCGATGCCGAGGCGCTTATCAATCGCTGTGTGCAACTGGGTCTGCCGATCTCGCCGGTTGATACGGGAGAAAGCGGCGCGCCAACATACCGGTTTCATCCGCTGTGGAGCCGACTGTTGCGCGAACGCGCGCAACAAACCCTGGGCCCGCAAGCGCTGGTGGAACTGCACACCCGTTACGGCGCGGCGTTCGAGCGCCGGTCCCGCCTCGAAGTGGCCATGGCCCACTACAGCGCCGCTGGCGATGATGAGGCCATGGCCGGCGCCCTGCGCCGCCGGGCCTGGCCGTTGATTGAAAGCCCGCAGCGCGACAGCATTCGCGCCTGGCTGGAGAGCCTGCCCGTTGAACGACGCGAGCGCGACGCGGAGTTGTTGCATATGTGGGGCTGGAGCATGGCCGCCTCGCATCCCGACCAGGCCCTCCAGGCGATCAGCCGCGCCGCGGAGTTGTACAGCCGCGAAGGGAATTACCAGCGCGAGTTGCGCGCCCTGAGCGACGTGGCCGCGCTGATCTTCTGGGAAGGGCGCCCCGCGGATTTCGCCGATGTCTGCGTGCGCGCCGTGCGCGCCGCCAATCGCGTGCGCGACACCTGGGCCAGGGGCGCCGCCCTGGCCTCGACCGCCGCCCTGCTCTACAGCCGGGGGCGCTACGCCGCCGCCCTGCGCGTCGCCGCGCATGCCACGCGCCATCCGCGCAGCGTCTTCTGGCAGTGGCTGCTGGCTATGATTGTCAGTTCTATCCATACGCAACAGGGCTACCCTGAAGCCGCGCTCACCGCCATCGGCCAGGCCCTGGAGATGCCTCAGGTGGAACGGGACGACCGTTTGCACCAGAATCTGCTGTTGCTCAAGGCCCTGGCGCTCTACCAGCAGGGTCAGATCAGCGAAGCGGTGTTCGTGGCCCTCGACGCCTATCGCCGTCTGAGCGTCTACGAACAACAGAGCGTCATCGGTGTGAGCGCCGCTTTCCTGGCCCTTTTGCTGGCCGAGCAGGGCGAAATAGAAGAAGCAACGACGTACCTTTCACGCGCCCGGAGCATCGCGAATGCCAATGGCCTGGCTGCACTGCTTACCCGCGCCCGGGTGATTGAGGCCTATCTGGCCCGCCGCAGCGGACAAGAGGCCGCCGCCACCGCCGCGGCTCTCGACCTGATGCGACACGCTCGCGCCGTAGGCGCCGATCTCGCGACGGCCGCGGCGACACGCCGGAACCAGGCGCCAGGCGACCTGGCGCCTCCCGCCCAGAGCACGCACGATCTGTGGCTCCAACTCTACCTGCTGGTGGTGCTTGGCGAAGGCGGTGAAACTGAGCGGGCCGCCAACCTGGCCGCCGAGCTTGCCGCAGAGATGCTGGCCCGGGGCGACGGCCTGTTTCTGGCCTCGGTACAGATCTACCGGGCAGCCCTTGAACAACGCCTCGGCCACTCCGAGGCCGCTCTGGAGGCGCTGCGGGCCGGCTGGAACCTGTGTGAGCGCCACCGCTTCGGTTTTTTGCCCGGCTTGCCGCAGACCGTAGTTGAACAGGCCGTCGCCAGCGCCATCGAACAGGGCCTTGCGCCCGAGGCGGTCGGCCAGGTGCTGCGCCGCCAGATCCCCAGGACCGCTCCGGCGTTACTTATGCAGATGCTTTCCAGGCATACTACTCCGGCAATCCGCGCGCGCATCGCCACCCTCCTGGGCGACCTGGGATCGGCCCAGGCCTACGCCACCCTGCGTACGATGCTCAAGGAGCGCCATCCCGATGTGCGGAGCGCCGCCGAGAGTTCCCTGGAACGCCTGGTGTATCGCCCGGCGTATCGCCTTAACGTGCGCACCCTGGGGGCCTTCGGCGTCTGGCGCGGCGATGTCGAGATCCGCGATCGCGACTGGCGCAGCATCAAGGCGCGTCAGTTGTTGCAACTGCTGCTGGTCGAACGCGGGCGCATGTTGCCCCGCGACCGGATCATGGATATGCTCTGGCCCGGCCTTGAGACCGAAGCTGCGGCCAACAACCTCCGCGTCACCCTCAGCCGTTTGACCAAGGCGATCGAACCCAACCGGCCCGAGGGCGCGCCAATGTACTATATCCTGCAACAGGGCGATACGTATGGCTTTAATATCGAAAGCGACCACGGCTATGACGCCGCGGAGTTCTCGGAGGCGGTAGAACAGGGACGCGCCGCGTTGCAGCGCGGGCAACGCGCCGAGGCGATCGCGCGCTTCCGCCACGCCATCAGCCTCTATGGCGGCCCGTTCTTGCCCGACTGCCTCTACGAGGACTGGTCCGTCGTCGAACGGGAACGTCTGGAGCTGCTCTTCACCGAGGCGTCGCTGCGCCTCGGCGCCCTGCTGCTCGAAGATGGCAATCCCCACGAGGCTATCGGTCTGGCCTGGCGCGTGCTGGAGTATGACCAGGCCCAGGAAGAAGCCTACCAACTGCTCATGCGCGCCTACGGCATTCTGGGTGAACGTAGCACGGCGCTGCGACTCTATAACCGCTGCGTGGCCGCGCTGCACCAGGAGCTAGGCGTTGAGCCGCTCCCCGAAACGGTGGCGATCTATCAGAAAATCCGCGGGAACCATCCTCTGACGCCGTAAGCGCCGCCTCCCGTCCGCCGGGGCGTGACGCTGGCAGCGCAAGGCCCTCCTGCGATGCGCTCTGGTTGCGATCATCGGGCAGCTCGAAGGGGCAAAGGTCCTCTGAGCGGCACGGAGTAGCGATGCCGCGTCGGTATGAGGAAACGTGCGGGGGCCCGCTGACTGCACCACCCCCGCCGAGAGGCGCTCTCGGCAGCATGCTACGATGGATTGGGGAAGGCGGGTAAATCCGGCGTCTCCGCACCGGTATTCGAGGCCTCCGGCTCAGCTATGGCGTAGAGGTGAGCATTGATGAAATCCACTACCTGGGACAATTCGCCGATCTGCTGCTCGGCGCCAGTGGCAATATGCTGGATCCTGCCCCGCCAGCGCTGCGGAGTCGCCGCGCGATCCTCCGAGACAACGATCCGGAGCAGGAAGGACTCGACCCTGCGCGTAGCCATGCGCTTTTCCTCTCTCGCCGCTCTATGCGGCGCGCTCATCTTGCAGACAGGCATCGCCTTACGCGTGAAGCATACGTTGGGCACATAACGGGTTCGTTACCACTGGCGAAGCGCCGTTCGCGGGGCGCATACTGCCACGATAAAAACACCAGCGACATACTATCGTCTATTGGTTATCGGTTATTTTAACATCAGCCCTCCGCACCTGTCCGAACAGGTACGTAACAGGCCGCGCAGCGAAACCTGAGTACGTGTTCAGAGTTGGGGCAAGCCCGCAGACCTGGGAGCGAGGGCGTCCCGCCCTCATCAGGATTCGAGGGCAAGATGCCCTCGCTCCCAGGAGCAGTGTGAACCCGTACCAACCTGAGTGTGTACACAGCGCATAAACGTCCGAGGTAGGGACACGTGAACTACACAATTACGGTACTCCCAGGCGATGGGATCGGACCAGAGGTAACCGCAGAGGGGGTCAAGGCGCTCCAGGCTGTTGGCGCGCGCTTCGGGCACAGTTTCACCTTCCAGGAGGCGCTGATCGGCGGCGCGGCGATTGACGCCACCGGCGTTGCGCTACCGCCTGAAACGGTGGCTGCGTGCCGGGCCGCCAACGCCGTGCTCCTCGGCGCGGTTGGCGGCCCGAAATGGGACGATCCGCGCGCCAGTGTGCGTCCTGAGCAGGGGCTGCTGGGCCTGCGGAAAGAACTGGGGCTGTACGCCAACCTGCGCCCGGTTACGGTGCATCCGCTCCTCATTGACGCCTCGCCGTTGCGCCGGGAGCGTCTGGAGGGCGTGGATCTGCTGGTGGTGCGCGAATTGACCGGAGGGATCTACTTCGGAGAGAAGCGCCGCGGCCGCGACGCCGAGGGCGAATGGGCCAGCGACCTGTGCATCTACCACGAGACCGAGATCGCCCGCGTGGTGCGTGTCGCCGCCAACCTGGCCCGCAGCCGGAACGGCAGGCTTACGCTGGTGGACAAGGCCAATGTGCTGGAGACAAGCCGGCTCTGGCGCAGCGTGACCAGCGCGATTGTTCAGGCTGAGTACCCGGATCTGAGCTATGACTGGATGCTGGTGGATGCCTGCGCCATGCACCTCCTGCGCCGGCCGGCTGACTTTGATGTCATCGTCACCGAAAACATGTTCGGCGACATTCTTACCGACGAGGCCTCAATGCTGGCCGGCTCCATGGGCATGCTGCCCTCCGCCTCCCTCGGCGCGGGAGCGATCGGCCTGTACGAGCCGATCCACGGTTCGGCCCCCGACATTGCCGGCCAGGGCAGGGCCAATCCGCTGGCGACAATCCTCAGCGTAGCCCTGTTGCTCCGCCATTCCCTGGGCCTTGAGGCGGAGGCCAGGGCCGTCGAGGCGGCGGTCAGCGCGGTGATCGAAGCGGGGATTCTTACCAGTGACATCGCTCGCCCGGGCCAGGCCCCGGCGAGCACCGCGGCGGTCGGCGACGCCGTCGCCGAGCGGATTGCCGCGTAAGGCATGGTTTGGGGTCAGCCATCCCAACGCTACACAGCTCCACACCTCCACATAACCAGTGTAGAGGTGTGGAGGTGTAGAGGTGTGGAGGTGTGGAGGTGGGGAGGTGAAGCTCCACCAGGTTGTAACTATCAAATAAATCCGCGTCCGCCAGTCTTGGAGAGGCGCGGATCAAGCGTGCCGGCGAAGGCTTGCAGGCTGGTCTGGTCGAGGGCTTCGAGGGCGTCGAGTTCTTCTTCAGTGAGATCGTAGCCCGCACAGGCGGCCCGGGCATTATCAATCAGTTGTTGGCGGAACTCGGCATCGGTCACAGCGCGGCCAATAACCTGCTGAACGGCTTCGAGCGACATCCCTAGCAACTCCTTTCATCACTGAGCCCAAGACGGCGTAACTCGCCGACGGCCCCGATCTTTCTAAACGTCTCTGCGGCGCGTTTTCGATACTCGGCAGCGGCAGGATCGCCCAGGGCGGCCAGGGCTTCGCTGTAGCGCGCCTCGACACAGGCCCGTTCGAAGGCGCTGTCAATAGCCTGCAAGGTCTCCAGGGCGGCCAGAAAATGCCCGGCAAAGGGTTCGCGCCGGGCGGCGGCGATCTCGCCCTGCAGGCGCCGGGCGACGCCATAGTCGAGCTGGCTGCCGAGCCGCGCGGCCAGCTCCGCCGCTGCAGTGGCACAGCGTTGCGCCTCATCGAGCAACGCAGCGCGGCTGGTGCCAATCACCACCTCGGCGCCGACGCTGAGGGCGATCTCCGCCAGCACGGTCAGCGCCTCCGCTTCGTGCTGCGGGGCGTGCACGCGGCGGGCGATGGTCAGGGCCTCTTCGGCCAGCGCGCGCGCGGCGGCAGGCTCGCCCTGGGCCAGGGTGACGCGGGCGAGCAGCGCCAGGGTGTTCCCCTCCTGAAAGAGATTGGCCTGCTCACGGTAGATCGCCAGGGCCTTCCGGTAACTGGCGGCAGCGGCGGCGTAGTCGCCCTGCTGGTACACGGTCATTCCCAGCGTGTCGGCGGCCTGGGCCACGCCGAGCTGATCGCCCATCTCCTGGCACAACGCCAGCGCGTCGCGGCAGGCGCCCAGCGCCTCTTCATAGCGGCTGAGGCAAAAGTAGGCGTAGGCGGCGTTAAGCAGCACGCTGCTGAGGGTGTACTTCGACTGCACCTTGCTGGCCAGACTCTCGGCCTCGCTATAATGGCGCACCGCGCGGCCATAATCGCTCTGCAACTGCGCGAGGTACCCCAGGTTGTTATGCGTGCGGGCGCAGCCGTAGAGGTCGTCAATGGCCTCGTGGGCCGCCAGGGCGCTGGTAAAGTGGTAACGAGCCTGCTCGTAGTCGCCGCGCATAGCAAACAGCGACCCCATCAGGGTTTGCAGATCGGCTTCAATGCGTTCATCTTCGACACTGTGGCGGTCAGTGCGGATGAGGCTCAGCCCGGTGCGGCAGATGTCGAGGGCGGCGTCGAAGTCGCCGAGGCGGCGCAGCACCTGGCCCATATCGACGTAAATGGCGGCCAGCAGCAGCGGCGGCACGGCATCCATGTGCGCCCGGCAGATCGCCTCGGCCTCGCGCAGGCGGTCGAGGGCCTCGGCGTAACGCCCCTGCTTCTCTAGCGCCTCGCCCCAGGAGCGCAGCACCTCGCCGGCCACGGCCGGGGGCAGATCAACCGCGGGCGCCGGATCCGACCCCGCACGGCCCAGCAGCAGGGCATACTCGCGCTGGGCCTCATCGTAGCGCCCGAGGGTGCAGAGCACGTCGCCGAGGGCCTCGCGGGCCTCCCAGACCTGCGGGTCGCCTGAGGCGCCAGCGAGGATGTCGAGCGCCCAGCGGTAGTGTTGCACCGCCTGGTCGTTGGCATAGTTGTCGCGGGCGATGTGCCCGGCCAGCAACAGGTAGGGCACGGCGCGTTCGGCGGCGTCGCTGAGCCGGAAGTGATGGGCCAGCAGGAAGATCGGCGCGCCGCTGGCCTGGACGTTCCGGTTCAGGAGCGAGCCGTTGCGGCCGATCGGCACCAGATAGGCGCTCCGGTCGTCGCGGTAATAGGCGCGCACCCGCGCCAACTCGGCAGCGTAGCGTGTCTCCAGGTGCTCGCCAATCCGGCGATGCAACTCGCGCCGCCGGGCGTAGAGCAGGCTCTGGTAGGCCACTTCGTGCAGCAGAGCGTGGCGGAAGAGATGGATGCGCTCAGGATGCTCGCGCTCGGTTGTGGTGATCTCGGCGTGGTCGAGCAGCAGCAACTGGCGAATCAGCACCTCGTGCTCCAGAGGATGGACCGACTCGACGACGCTGGCCGGGAAGCGCTGGCCCACCACGGCGGCCACGCGCAGAATGGCCCGCGAGGTCTCATCGAGCCTGTCAATGCGTGAGAGCAGCAGGCCGCTCAAGCTGTCGGGGAGAGCATCGGCGGCGTCGGGCCGTTCGCTGACCGCCCGCAGCAACTCTTCCAGAAAGAGCGGATTGCCAGCGGCGCGATCCACGAGGCGGTCACGCAGATGGGGCGCAATAGGACGCGAGGGGGCCAGGGCATCGAGCAGGGCCGCGCTCGCTCGGGCGGTCAACGGACGCAGTTCAAGCATCGCAGCGCCATCGGCGGCCGGGTCGCCCTCCCAAGCCAGCGGGCCGCGGTGAAGGCCCAGCAGCAGGATCGGCGCATCGCTCAGATGGGTAGCGATATGCCGCCAGAGTTCAAGCGAGACCTGGTCGGCCCAGTGCAGATTGTCGAAAATGACCACCACTGGCGCCCCCGGCAGCGCTTCCGGGCGGGACTGGCGGGCCGCCGCGCGCAGCAACGCCAGCATGAT
The DNA here is from genome assembly GCA_025057155.1 of Chloroflexaceae bacterium. NCBI lineage: Bacteria > Bacillati > Chloroflexota > Chloroflexia > Chloroflexales > Chloroflexaceae > Chloroflexaceae bacterium. The sequence continues at coordinate 225,175 of JANWYD010000005.1, read as the reverse complement.
CGTGAAGCGCCGCGTCCGTCGCTGCTGGGGGTCGAGACCGCGCACGACGGAACTTTCTTCAACCTGGACGCGGGCCAGATCAGCCACCAGCGATAGCCAGTCAGTCGAGGCGAAGCCGGCAGCTTCCAGGGCAGCGGCTAGCTTCCGGATGCGCGTAGATGGGTCGTCACTGGCGGCGATGGCGCACATGGACCGCAGCAGTTCGCTCCAGGGAGCGTAGGGCGTGGCGCTGTTGTAGGCCAGGCAGCGGACAGTGAAGACGCGCGCGCCAGCGGCGCGGACCTCGGCAGCAAGGGCGGCGACCAGGCGTGACTTGCCGATCCCGGCCTCGCCGCTTACCCGCGCCACCCGGCCGCTGCCGGCGGCGGCAACCCAGAGTTCGCGCAGCCAGGCAAGCTCGCGGTCGCGGCCAATCAGCGGCGCATCCGCGTACACCGGCTCCAGGGGATGCTCGCGCTCGCCAAGCACGCGAAGCACTTCCAACGGCTCACGCTTGCCCTTGGCGGCGATTTTCCGCCGATCAGCGCAGACCAGCGCATGGGTGATCCGCGCCGCCGTCGCGCTCGCGCAACGCACCTCCCCCCACTCGGCGCCGGCCATAACGCGGGCGGCCACATTCACCGCGTCGCCCATCACCGTATACTCTTTGCGTTCAGCGCTGCCAACGTTGCCGGCGAAGACATTGCCGGTGTTCAACCCGGCGCGGAAGCGCAGCGGCTGTTCGGCCGCCTGGACGGCCGCCTGCATCAGCAGCGCGGCGCGCGCGGCCCGCTCGGCATGATCCTCCAGCGCCAGCGGCGCGCCAAACACGGCCATCAGCCGGATGCCCTCCTCAGCCAGATCGAGCTTGTTGACGAAGCCGCCAAAGCGCTCGACCGCCACCTGCAGCGGGTTGACGATGGCATTGACCGCTGCGGCCGACTCCTCGGCGGGCCGGCCCTCAATCAGCCCCTCCAACCCCGCCAACTGAGCAAAGAGCACCGTGACCGGGCGCAGATCAGCTTCAACGCGGGGGCGCCGGGGGTCGGCAATGATCCGGGTCACCAGCTCGATAGGCAAATAGGCGCCGCAACGCTCGACCTGCGCTGCAAGATGGGCGATCATCTCGGATGAAGGTGAGGCGGTTTCGTCCACGTGCGGCAGGGCAGGCAATGCAACCAGCGGCGGCGCGACCCGCAGCGCCCGGACGCGCGCGAAGCCGCCCTCAAGCAACTCGCCCTCGGCCACGGTGGCCAGCGCCGCCCAGGCCCGCGGACCGAGCACCACCTCGCCCGGCCCGGCGCAGGCTTCGGCGCGAGCCACAGTGCTTACCGTCGCTCCCATCGCGCTGTAGCGACGCGAATGGGCCTGCCCGGCGCCCACCAGGGCGATCGCTCCGGATTCGACTCCGATATGCATCGTGAGCGGAAACCGGCCCACTCCAGGCACCTCGCGCTCGAAGCCCGCCAGCTCCCGCAACAGGTCCAGCGCAGCGGAGGCGGCAACGGCAGTAGCCTGCGGACCTTCAAAGAGCGCCAGCAGCGCGTCACCGCCAAAGCCGAGCACGTCCCCCCCTGCTCCGGCAATGATGCGGATCATGGTGGCGAAATAGGCGTTGAGGGTCTCGGTGACGATCTCGGCGCCCTCGTGCCCCAGGGCGCCCAGGCGCTCGGCCAGGGCGGTGGAACCGCTCACATCGGCAAAGAGCAACGCGCCTTCGACCCACTCGATCCAGGGCGGGGCGCTGTCGGTGGCGAGTTCGCGGGCCAGCAGGCGCCGGGGGAGGTAGGTGGCAATGGTATCGCGCGCCGCCAGCAGATGCGTGCATATAGCCTGCCAGTGACGCCGGCGCGGGGTCGCGCCGAGCATCACTGCGGCGGGGCCAGGCCCCAGGTGGCGCGCCAACAGTGCAGCCAGAGCGTCCGATTCCGGCACCGGCAGAGAATGGTCAGTCGACTGGCACATCAGGTTCCACGGTGTGTCGAGGTTCGCTAGTGCTGTTATTATAGACCCTTCACATGACAATGAGATTGCTTAGAGCTACATGCTTGCAAGCTACGCTGCCCGATTGGAGACGGCAGCAACCCTGCGGGTTGCATACGGGGTGAACGAACCAGGCTCCCCGATGCTCCCGCGGGTCTGGGAGAGCTTTGCTTTGTACATGCAGTGGAAGGCGCACATTGCTCAAACAACCACGAGCCTGTCATCGCCACATCTGATCGAACGATACATGGGATGACATTTAGATGAAGGAACTGTCACAAAGGCCCGCGAGATCCGCTTTGCCCACCCCTAAACCTGTCCTCTCGCTAATCCTCCCTCGCTGAGAGGGAATTGGGCGCCTTCGCCCAGGGGGAGGCTTTTGCATTACCCACAAGTATTGGCGCGGGTGCGACCTGCCTCCCTACGCCGGCAACGGCGCCGTCGAAGCGACCGGACGCCTGCCTCTACTCTACCGGCTACCGGCCCGGACCGACAGATAAGGTCGGGACGGAACGCCGGGAGCAGCCGTAAGGCCAGGGCAGCGGCTGAGCCGCCGCTCTGGCCTTACTTCGCGGTATACTGGAACTCGGCAGGGCAGTGCAACGTCTTATCTCAGGATAAGCGTCTTCGGCGCGCTCCTGGGTTTTATCAGGAGGTGTTCTATGAAGCCCTCACGCGCTCTCGCCCTGGCCTCCCTGGTACTGCTGATGCTCCTGCCGGCCTGCGTTCCCAGGCAGGCCGCCCCGACGCCGGCAGCGGGCGAGCCAACCGCTGTCGTGGCCCCTACGATGGTAATCGTCCCGACCCCAATTGCTGGATTATCCGTCAGCGCGTTGCAGTTGCCCGCCGTCGCCCTTCCCGCCGGTTTCCGCCCCGCCGAAGGGTCGGGCTTCGCGCCCTTCCAGCCGCCGCCGGTGCGGGTCGAGGCCCGCGTCAGGGCCGAACCGGTGGCCGCGGACCTGAGCAACGTCATCCTGAGCGTGCCTCTCTCGCCTGAACAGCGCGCCCGCGTGGCGGCCAACGGCTTCGTCGTCAGCCCTGGCGAGACGAAGGAGTTCTACGAGTTGTACGAACGGGCGCGCTACGACAACATCCCCGTGTTTGTCACCTCCGACTCGCTGCTGCACGTCTACCATCTGCTCTTCGACAGGACCCTGCGCCGCGCCGAGATGACGGCCTTCATTCCGATGCTCAAGCGCCTCAACGCCGAGTTGCTGCGCACCTCGGTGGCCCAGTACGAAGCCCTGGCCGGCACGCCCTGGGCCGACGCCGCGCGCCGGAACGCGGCCTACTTCGCCGTGGCGCTCAAACTGCTCGACCCCGACTGGGAGATCCCCGCCGGACTGCGCGACCTGGCCGAGCCGGATCTGGCCGCCATCGCCGCTCACAATCGCATCGGCCCCTCGGCGATTTTCCCCGGCTACCCCCGGGGCGAAGACTGGAGCCAGTATGTGCCGCGCGGTCACTACACTAAGAACGAGGACCTGAAGCGTTACTTCCGGGCCATGATGTGGCACGGGCGGATGACCTTCCGCGCCAATGACACGCTGGAGACGCAGCAGGCCGCGCTGCTCACGCTCGCATACCAGCAGACCAGCGTGGACGGCCTGCCGGCCAACCAGGTCTGGGCCGGGATCTACGAACCGACGGTTTTCTTCGTGGGCCGCAGCGACGACCTGACGCCTCGCGAGTACGGCGAGGCCCTGGCCGCGGCCTATGGCCCGGTGAGCGACCCGCGCGACCTGCTCGACCCGGCGAAGTTCGCCGCCTTCCAGGCAGCGGTCAAGGAACTGCGCCCACCGCAGATTATGGGAATGGTCGTTATCCCCGGCACGACGGAGGAACTGGTCAAGGGCCTGCGTCTGATGGGGCAACGCTTCGTGCCCGATGCCTTCGTCTTCCAGAAGCTCATCATTCCGAACGTTCCGGATCGCACTCTGCCCCGCTCCCTCGATTTCTTCGCCGCCATCGGCTCTGATCGCGCTCTGCGCCATCTGGAGAACCTGGGCGACACGGCGCTGCCGAAGTATCGCGCCAATATGGACGCCCTGCGGGCCGCCTTCGCCAGTTACGATGAAGCCACCTGGACGCAGAACCTGTACTGGAGCTGGATCCACAGCCTGCGCCCGCTGCTCGAGCCGGCAGGAGAGGGCTACCCCGCGTTTATGCGCTCGGAAGCCTGGCTGGACAAGCAACTGACCACGGCCCTCGGCTCGTGGACCGAACTGAAGCGCGACACCATTCTCTACGCCAAGCAGGTGTATGTTGAGCGGGGCTACGACGCGCTGGAACCGCCCGAACCCGAGCGTGCCAAAGGTTATGTCGAGCCGGTGCCGGAACTCTTCGCCCGGGTGGCCGGTCTGTCGCGCATGACCATCGAGGGCCTGGCGGCGCGGGGGTTGCTGGCGGAGGAGGACCGGGCCTTGCTTGAGGCGATGGAGAGCCTGGCGACGCGCCTGAAGATCATGGCCGAAAAGCAACTGCGCGGCGAGGCCCTGAGCGACGAGGAGTATGAACTGATCCGCTTCTACGGGGCCGAGATCGAGGCCCTGACCTTCGCCGCCGACGACGAAGCCTTCTACCAGGGGCGCGGCGGCACCCCCGCGGGCGGCGAGGATCTCCAGGCGGCGGTGGTCGCCGACATCGCCACCAACGGTGTCGAAGGAGTCGTCCTTGAAAACGCCGTGGGGCGCGTCTTCGAGATCTTCGTCGTGGCCCCGATTGAAGGACGCCTGGTGCTGACCAAAGGCGGGGTCTTCTCGCACTACGAGTTCGTACAGCCGCTGAGCGACCGTCTGACCGACGAGGCATGGCGCGCCCGGCTGGACGCTGGCGAGGCGCCACCCCTGGCGGCCTGGACGGAGAGCTTTATGGTTGCGGCGAACGCGGCCGAACCGCTGGCGACGACTATCCGCCGCTTCAACGAGCGGCTGGTGGAGGCCATCTGGTACACCGACGCCGAGCGGGTGGCTGAGTATCTCGGCCCCGAGGAACTGGCCGATACCCGGGCATACATCGCCAGTCTGGAGCGGGCCGGGCAGTTCGTCGGTTCCAAACTGCTGATGCTGCAGTTCCGTTCCTTCGACTTCGTGGACGCTGACAACGCCATTGTCACCACCCGCGAGAGCTGGAGCGATGAACTGTACCGCGGCAGTCCCTACTTCGAGGACCAGCTCCAGCAGGGAGAGCCAGTGCGGATTGGCGTGCGCGCCCCGTACACCCTCGACGTGACCTACACCCTGCGGCGCGAAGGGGAAGGGTGGCGCATCACGCGCATCGTGCTGGACCCGCCGGAGCCTCCGGCATGGCAGGCGCCGTAATACTCTGTTGAATAGTGTGCATGCGTGACATCGCCAGATCTCACTGAGGCCGACGTATACGGCAATCCAAAATCCACAATCTAAAATGATATAAGAGGACCGCCAGATGATGGCAAGCCGGCATATCCACATCGTGGCCCTCCCGCTGCTGGTCGGTATTCTGGCGGCGCTGGCAGGCGCGTGCGCGGCGCGCCCGGCGGCGCTGCCTGACCTGCGCGGCTGGCAGACGCTCTACATCCGACCAGGGTGGACCGGCGGCGCCACGCTCGATCTGCGGGCCGTCGGCGATGTGATGCTGGCGCGCGGGGTGGCCCGCACTGTCGAGCGCCAGGGCGCAGCGGCGCTGCTGGCGGATAGCCGCTCGTTGCTAGCGGGGGATCTGACCCTGGGCAACCTGGAAAGCCCGCTCACTACGGCCAGCGCCCCCGCGCGACCGGGGCCGTATCGTCTGCTGGCGGCGCCGGCGCACGTCGCGGCGTTGCGCTCCGCCGGTTTCGACCTGCTGGGTCTGGCGAACAACCACGCCCTCGACGCTGGCCCGGAGGGCCTGGCCGAGACGCTTGCCACGCTGCGCGAGGCAGGCATGGCCGCTGCCGGGGCCGGTCAGAGCGAGGCGGCGGCGCTGGCGCCGGTGATGCTGAAGGCGCGCGGGTTGCGTGTGGCGGTGCTGGCCTTCAACGACGTGCGCGACCCTGCCGATGAGCGCGGCGGGCTGGCCCCGGCCGACGATCGCGCCTGGCCGAACCCCGACTTCGCGGGCTGTGCGCCCGGCGCGGAACCATGCCCCCACGGGCGCGCCTGGCTCAGCGCGCGGGCGCTGAAGGCTGTAGCAGCGGCGCGCGCCGATGCCGACGCGGTGGTGGCGCTGGTGCACTGGGGTATGGAATACGCCGCCGAGCCGGGGGTGCGGCAACGGGCCTGGGCGGCGCGGCTGGTTGCCGCGGGGGCCGATCTGGTGCTGGGCGCTCACTCCCACGTGCTTCAGCCGGTTGAAACTCTGGCCCGAGGCGAACGCGCAGGGATCGTTGCCTATTCTCTGGGCGATTTTCTCTTTGATGGGCCGGCCAATCCGGCCCTGAGCAGCGGAGCGGTGCTGCGAGCGCTGCTCGACGATAAGGGCGTCGCCCTGCTCGCCGTCGCGCCGGTGGCCACGGCGGGCGGGCGGCCCTACCCTCTTGCGCCGGAGAGCGCGGCCTGGCGCGCGGCGCTGGAGGCCCTGGGCGGGTCCGCGCCTTCCCCGGCTGAGACGCCAGCGATGCCTGCACCGGTCCAGACGCCAGCGCAACCTGGCGCCACGAGCGTATGGCGCTGGGACGGCGCCAGCGGCCAGCCCGTAACCATAGCAGCCGCCCTGGCCCCACACCCCGTCCTGGTCCCCGCCGATCTGCGGGGCGATGGAGAACCGCTGTGGGCCGAGCTGGACGCGGCAGGGGTGGTAACGCTACGCGACGGCCCCGGAGCCGACGCGCCGGTGGTCTGGCGCAACGAACGCCCGGCCTGGCGGATTACCCGCGTGCTGGCCGGCGACCCCAACGACGACGGGCGCGCCGAACTCTTGCTGCTTCTGTGGCAGCCCGATGAAGCCGGACGGCTACGTTCGCAGCCCTATCTGCTGGGCTGGCGCGGAGGGCGCTTCCGGATCATCTGGGGCGGCTCGGCGCCCGCGACACCCGTGCAGGATCTGGCCTGGGCCGACCTGGACGGCGATGGGCGGGGCGAACTGGTGGCGCTGGAGGGCGGGGCGGCGCCGGGAGACGCCGGGGAGCATGTCTCGGTCTGGCGCTGGCACGGCTGGGGCTTTCAGCTTGAATGGCGTTCGGCGGCCGGCCGGTGGCGCCGGGTTGGCCTGGAGGACCTGGACGGCGACAGACGCTTCGAGATCCTGGCGGCGCCCTGAGGTGAAGATCGGGGGGCTGGTCCTCACCCTCCCCCGCCTCGCTACGCTCGGCGCCCCCCCCCCCCCCCCCCGCGGGGGGGAGGGGGGGGGGCCGGGGGGGGGTGGGGGACAACCCCCCCCCCGGGGTTG